>JAHFAU010000085.1:2477-8224 GCA_023250385.1 Anaerolineales bacterium | reverse complement strand
CAGGCCCCGAGCACAAAGGCCATCGCTATCAAAAGGAATAGGATGGCGTAGGTCTTCTTCATATCTTTCTCTCCTCCAAGTTTCTTGTCAGGTTAGGTTAGGTTCGCTTCGTTGCGCCCTTGGGCGCGCAAAATCATCGCTCAGTGCTCTTGGTACTTCGCTCCTTCCTGCCTGTAGTGGGCGCAATGCGAGAGGTTTCCGGAGAGGGCCGGAACAGGTCCGAATCATAGCATGATGTCCAAGGACTGACAATGAATCCCTGCCTAGCCGGATTGCCCGGTCGCGGCCTCGAGGGCTGTGATTCCAGCCTTCAAGAACAGGCTCTCGTCGCGGATGACTACTCTTCTTCGCCGGTAACCGGGTCGATTCCGAGTTCCAGCCGCCCGGCCGCCACCGCCTGAAAGGCCTCTTGCAGCAGGCGCTGCCGGCCGGGGCTGATAGCCTGCGGATCAACCACCCCAATCCGAATCCCGCCATTCTCAATCGAATAGGGCCAGGCTGCCCCGGTCTCTCCGGCCTGCAGCGCCTCCAGGGCCCGCAAAATCAACTCCTCCGCAGCGAACACCACATTCCCAGCGAGCTTGGGACCGGGAAACGGCAGCTCGCCGACCCATACCAGCCACAAGCCGCCTTCGACCAGCCGGGCCGCGGCTTCCCCCGCCCCCGGCCCAGGCACGACAAATACAACCTCCACTCCCTGCCCTCGGAAGCCGTCGACAGTCGCCTCCGAAGCGGGCGAACTGACCAGCCGGCACTTCGGGCAACCATACCGCAAACCGGCCTCGAAGCCCGCCCGGTAGACCGGCTCCAGGGGTCCCCCGGTGCCCTCAACCAGGCCCACCCATCCCGTCTGGCCGGCCAGCCCGACCATGACTCCGGCCAAGAACCCGGCTTGATCATGCCGCGCCCCCGGTTCGCCCACCGTGCTCAGGTGCGGGCCCGGCTCAATACCCGCTGCATCCACCAAGACGAGGGGTGCGACTTCTTGCGCGATTTGATCCGCCCGTCCCCCGAAATGTTCTCCAAAGCTGACAATCGCCCGCAGATCGACTCGAGGTTCGCTGACAATGGCGCCCGCTCCCGCTGGATCAGCGCTAAGCACTCCCCAGCCGCGATCTGCGGCCCACGCAGCCAATTCCGTTGCGACCGACCTGTCCTCCACTGCAATAAGCAACAAACTCGGAGTGGGGATTGCGGTTGGCCCCGGAGTCGGGCTGGGGGATTCGATCGGCAGCGATTCGCCTGACCCAGGATTCCCGGTTGGAGCGCAGGCCGCGAGCGCGGCCATCACGAGCAGGCCCGCCCACCCGCGCTGGCCGCTCCGCCGTACATGCCGGCCTCGCTTAGAGCTCCCGTTCACCCGGTCGGGTTGAATGTGGGTATTAATGGAAGGGGCGTGCGGCCGGCGCTCGAGCAGCGAGCGCTCGGATTCAGATTGCGCCTGGGGAGGTCCCGTAGTCGAGCACCTCTCGAGCGCCCGACCCCCGGTCGGCCGGGCCGACGATCCCCGCCTGCTCGAGCTGGTCGATCAGCCGGGCTGCCCGGGTGTAACCAATACGCAGCCGCCGCTGCAGCACCGAGACCGACCCGCGCCGCATCTCGCGCAACACCGCCACGGCCTCCTCGAAGAGCTCATCGCGGTCCAGTTCCGGCTCAGTCTCCACTTCCCAGAGCGGAGCTTGTTTCAACGGGGTACTCGCCGGGATGTTGTGCACGCCTTCGGCTGGCGCGCTCAAGCTGGCGGCCTGCCTCCAGTAGCCGATCAATCGGCTGAGCTCGGCTTCCGAGACGTACGATCCCTGCATCCGCATCGGCGCCGAGGCATCGGCCGCCTGAAACAGCATATCCCCTCGGCCGAGCAGCCGCTCCGCGCCCGGTTGGTCGATGATCACCCGGCTGTCTACCGAGGAGGCGACCGCAAAGGCGATCCGGGCCGGGAAGTTGGCCTTGATCAATCCGGTCACCACGTCTACCGAGGGACGCTGGGTGGCGATGATCAAATGGATCCCCGTAGCTCGAGCCAGCTGGGCCAATCGGGTCAGCACCCGCTCGGTCTCGTCCGGGGCCATCATCATCAGATCGGCCAGCTCGTCGATCACCACCGCAATGTACGGCAGCGGTTCTTGCTGGATGGCCTGGCGGCGGGCGTTGTAATCGGCGATGTTGCGGACGCCCTCCCGCCCAAACCTGCGATAACGGTCGTCCATTTCCCGCGAGATCCACTGCAAGGCTGGCACGACCCGCTCCAGATCAACGACCACTGGAGCCAGCAAGTGCGGAATCCCGTTGAAGGCGGTCAGCTCAACTCGCTTGGGGTCGATCATCAAGAACCGTAAGTCCTGAGGCGTGTTCTGCAGCAGCAGGCCGGAGATCAGGGCATTCACGCACACCGATTTTCCCGAACCGGTGGTGCCGGCAATCAAGAGATGCGGCATGCTGGCCAGATCAGCCGAGATGGCCTGTCCTGATACGTCTCGGCCCAGGCCCAGCCGCAGCTTCGAGGGGATCTGCGCGAAGGCCGGGGAAGTCATCACATCCCGCAGCGCCACCAGCGAGATCTCGGCGTTGGGGACTTCGATTCCGATGTAGCCCTTTCCCGGAACCGGCGCCTCGATCCGGATCGAACGGGAGGCCAGCGCCAGGGCCAGATCGTCCGCCAGGGCTGCTACTTTGCTTACTTTCACCCGAGTCTTCCGGCCGCCGCGGGTCTCAATGAACTCCGGCTCGACTCCGAATTGGGTGATGGTCGGGCCGCGATTGACGGCTACAATCGCCGCCGGAGCGCCGAACAGGCGCAGCGTCTCCTCGATCAGCTTGGCCCGCTTGCGATCCAGCTCCTCATCGGCCTTGCTTTCCGAGCCCGGTTCCAGGATGTCTTCGATGCCGGGCAGACTCCATCCCTGGAGCCCGAGCCGGGGACCGAGGGCTTCAGCCGTGAATGCCTGCCGGCCGGTCGGCGCGGCACGCTCGGGGGCGGCGACCGGCGCGACCGAACGGGCCCCAGAGCCCGTTGCGGGTCGAGCCTTCCTCCGGTTGAAGCGAACCGCCGGGAATTTGGCCTCGATCGCCGGCCATACTCGGCCGGCCCCGCGCAGCAGTTCGGTCGCCGGCAGACCCGAGGTCAGGCTGATTCCAATCAGCAGCATGGCCAGCAGTGCGACCGCCGCACCTGCACCTCCCAACCCACTGACCAAGAGTGCCAGGATTGCGGCCCCGACCAGGCCGCCGCCTCGCCCTGCTCTCGCAACGCTCAGCCCTGGGCCGAAGTCGCCCGCCCCCAGCAACGCATGGAAGGTCGCCAGGATCACGAGGTAGAGCACTGCCGCGCCCAGGATCCCTTCGAGGTCGATCCCAGGAAGCCGTCGCTTGAGTCCGGGCGCGACGAGCAGTGCCCCGCCGCCGATCAGTCCAATCGGGATCACGAATGCTCCCCAGCCGACCGTGAAGGCCAGCAGCCGGAGCCAGGTGGATCCCACGAAACCGCGGCCGGAACTCAGGGCGCTGACCACGATGACCATCCCGAGCGCAATCAGCACGACTCCAACCAGTTCGCGCTTGCGGTCCACCGAGAGTTGGAGCCTGGGTCGTTCGCTTGGTGAAGCCCGCGCTTCTCGGGGTTTGGCGCTCGGCTTCGGCCGTGGGGTACGCCGCTTGCGGCCGTTCGAGCTCGAAGCTTGGCTGCGTTTGCTCACATCGAAGACCGAGGACGCCGCAGTATAGCACGGGCATGGATGCGAGCTTTCCCGGCCCGTGAGGTGCGGCTGCGGGGCCCCCGTGCTAGAATGCGCCCGTGCCCGCTCCAAACCTGATTGAGTTCCTGCGCGGCTTGCACTTCCTGCGGGACGTGGATGAAGCCACGCTAGCGGAGCTGGCTCCCTCTCTGGTAAAGCAGCAGTTCGACGCCGGGGAATTGATCGCAAGGCAAGGCGCGTTCCCCAAGGCACTCGCCCTGATTGCCGAAGGCCAGGCCGCGGTCATGTGGACCGAACCCGAAGCTCCGCCGGTTGAGCTGTACCGCCTAGGCGAGGGTGACACCTTCGGCGAGCTGGAGCTGGCCTACGAACAGACCTATCACGCCTCACTGACCGCCCTCGCCCCAACCACGGTCTATTTCTGGGAGTTGAAGGCCCTCGAGGTTGGACTGAAGGACTTCCCCTCTGCGCTTACCAGTCTGCGCTATGTCGCGCAGAGCCGCAGGCTCGCGCTTCGGCTGCGCTTCGACTGGCTCGGCCCGGGTGAGACCATCTGCGGCCTCTCCCGCAAAGATCCCAACCTGTTGCTCCAGGCCCTGACCGTGCCGTTCATCCTCTCGCTCGGCGGATTGGTCTCGCTCTGGTGGGGCGCGGGCAACCCGCTAGCCTGGATCGGCGGGGGTTTGTTAGTCCTGGGCCTTGGGCTGGGAGTATGGCGTTGGTTCGACTGGCGTAACGACTACTACATCGTCACCAACCAGCGGGTGGTCTGGCTGGAGAAGGTGATCGGACTGTACGACAGCCGGCAGGAGTCGCCGCTGCACATGTTGCTCTCGGTGACCGTGAGCACAGATTTCACCGGCCGCACCCTCGGCTATGGGGATGTGATCCTGCGAACTTACACCGGACAGATCACTTTCCGGGCGGTCAACGACCCCCACTCTATGGCCGCCATCATTGAAGAGCGGCGCCACCGGGTGCTGGGTGAACGGGAGCGGGAGGACCGGGAAGTAGTGGCAGCCGCGCTGCGGCGCCGGCTTGAGCAGGGCGAGGTCGAGGTCGGAGCTCCGGCGCCGGCGACCGCCATCGACCGCGAGTCGGATCGATCGAAGCAGGCGATCGGGCTCGACCACTGGACGTTCGAGGTCCGCTTCGAAGAGAGCGGCGTGATCACCTACCGGAAGCATTGGGCGGTACTGATGCGGTTCATCGCCCCGCCCTCGATCACGGTGCTGCTGCTGGTCGGGGGACTCGGCGCGAGGCTGGGCGGCCTGCTGCGGATCTTCACCTTCGAGGCCGATCTGGTCGCCGGGCTGCTGCTGTTGGTCCCGGCCTTCGGCTGGTGGGTCTACCAGTTCATGGACTGGGCGAACGACCTGTATCAGATCACTGCCGATCAGATCCTCGACGTGTACAAGAGGCCGCTGGGGCGAGAGCTGCGCAAGATTGCGCCCCTGGAGAACATCCTGGGGACCCAGGTCAAGCGGAAGGGAATCGTCGGTCTGCTGCTGAACTATGGCGACGTGATCGCCCAGGTGGGGACCGAGCAATTCAGTTTTGAGGGCGTGTACGACCCCGCCCGAGTGCAGCAAGATATCGTGCGGGCCCAGGAGGCGCTGGTCGAGCGGCGTCGCGAGCTGGAGCGCCGGCAGCGGCGGGACGAGTTGGCCGAGTGGTTCGGCGTCTACGATGAAGCAGCGCGCCAGCGGCAAAGCGAGGAGGCCTCGGGCTAGCGCCGATGGGCGTTCGGCAGATCGTCACCGTACCTAACCCAGTCCTGCGGGAGAAAGCCAAGCGCGTCAAGAGCATTACCCCGGAGGTGCAGCGGCTGATCGACGACATGATCGAGACCATGCACAAGGCGCCCGGGGTGGGCCTGGCCGCGCCGCAGGTGGGCGTCAGTCAGCGAGTGATCGTCGTCGAGATCGCCGAGGGGAGTGAGGACGGCAGTGGGGCAGAGAGTGCCGAACTGCGGCCGACCAAGCTGTACGCGTTGGTGAATCCCGAGCTCACCCGCCATTCGAGCGAGCTACAATCCGGCAGCGAGGGCTGCCT
>JAHFAU010000085.1:0-2377 GCA_023250385.1 Anaerolineales bacterium | reverse complement strand
TTGCCTTTGAAGAATGACCCCTCTCCATCTAACAGTCCAGCCAGCCAACTCAAGTCGGTGTCAAACGGAGGCCAAGGCGTAAAGAGATTTCGTTTCATCCCACCAGGTTACCATGAAAATTGGTACATGCCGGGCATCCCATAGTTGGGCATCCTCCCATCGAGCTTTTCATTTGACAAGATTGGCATCGTCAGATAGTATCTGACATATGTCAGCTATCATCCGGCATATGTCAGACTTGATCTGACAGAAGTTACGACAACACGATGGCCTTCTTAGAACCAATCCTGGGATCGTTAAACGCCGAGCGAGTGCTCGTGTACATACTGGCGAGAGGCGAGGGTTACGCGCGGGAAATCGCAAGATTCTTTGGCGCAGATCCGGACTCGATCCAAAAGCAGCTTGCCAAGCTTGAGGCAGGCGGGGTATTGGCAACCAAGCAGGTAGGGAGAACAGTCCTTTATCAGTTCAGCCCCCGATACGCTTTCCAGCCAGAGCTGAGAAGTCTGCTCGAGAAGGCGTTGAGTTTCTATCCGGAGGAAGAACGTGAGCGGCTGATGATGGCGAGGCAACGCCCGAGGCGGAGGGGGAAACCATCGTGAAGCCTGTTGGCGACATGACCCAGGCAGAACTGGGCGCATACGTCCAATCACACCTGACCGAGAAGGGGATTGAGGTTGTCCTATCAGGTGGGGCGGTAGTAGCAATCTATACGTCTGGTAAGTACGTCTCGCGCGATCTTGACTTGGTCAACCGGTATTCTGCGAAGCGTTCGGTCATAAGCGCCGCGATGCAGGAGTTGGGATTTCATGAAGTGGGAAGGCACTTCCAGCACCCCGATTCGGAGTACTTTGCGGAGTTCCCACCCGGCCCGCTATCGATTGGCGATGAAATCGTAACTCGAATTGATAAGCTCGAAACTGAAACCGGAGTCCTACGCATCATCTCTCCCACCGATTGCGTGAAAGACAGGCTCGCATGGTATTACCACAATGGCGACAGGCAATGCTTGTCACAGGCGATACTCGTGACAAACAACCATCGAGTCGACATTGATGAGATCAGGAAATGGTCTGAGGGAGAGGGAAAACTGGCGACCTTCGAGGAGATTCGACCACAACTCGAGGGAAGATAGCTACGGTTACAAGCACCAGGCAGTCCGCGTGCGATCCACCCTTCTGAGCAGCAAGCGGATTGAGACACGGCGATTGGATGATGTATCATGATTCAGAGGATAGCGGATTCTCTCCCCCCATTGGACACACTGCCATTTCCCAGCGACCTATTGGCTATCAGGCATCCGTAGTCGTAGCGGACCCATTTGACCAGCGGTCGGGGCTCTTACCTAAACGGACCTACCGATAGGAGATCCTGATGCTCACCATTAGCGCGATCAAATCCGACGTCGGCAGCTTCGGCAAGCGGACCCGGCGATGCAGCCGATTCTGGATCTGGAGACCACCGCCTTCCGCTAGTCGCTTGCCAGGTTAAGTCTTCACTCAGAGCGATTGGTTATCGTCAAGCAGATCAACATGACCCCAGCCCGCCGAATCATCCATCTCTCCGTGGCCTTGAGCCTGGCGCTTGGCGCGGTCGTCTGGCCAACGCAAACGGCCTTTGCCGCGCCGAGTCACTCCCCGTTGCTGACCGTCGCGGCCGTCATCGCTTCGGCCTTCGTTGGCAAAGCGCTGGTCTCTGACCTGATCGGAGATGCCGCGGGAGAGGTCCGGGACATCTTGGAGCAAGTCAATGATATGCTCGATGATCTCATCGATAATCTGGGCGCGACCTACGGCGACATGCTGGAGGTCACCTTCGACCAGCTGGACGAGTTCACCCGCACCCAGCTCGAGCGGATTTACAGCCTGACCGAGCAGCTTCAGGTCGACCTGCAGGTCGGCCTCGAAAACCTCAACACGACCATCTTGGACGATCTCCAGTTCATCACGACCCAAGTCCGGGCAACCCTGGCTCAGGCGACCGACACGGTCGTGGTGGCGATCGGTGGCGCCGTGCTCATCATTGACAAGAGTGCCTTCAACGCGGCCTTCATCATCGTTCTCATCCTTCTGGCGCTGGGCCTGATCGCCTTTACCTGGCTGCTGTTCACCCGCCGACTTCCCCCCGACCCACCCTCGCGGCGGCTCACGTACATTGGCATGGGCGCGTTCGTTCTCGTGTTTGGCACTCTGCTGCTCCCCCAGGGCAGGGCCTACGCCCTCACCTGGTCGGACTTCGGCCGCAAGGTCGAGGCGCTCACCCATCCGGAGATCTTCGATGTCCGGCCGGACACGCTCGTCATTGGAAAGACCCAGGAACTGCTGCTCTTCGGCGCCCGGTTCGCCCCGGAGGGCGCCAGCCCGACGGTACGGCTCGG
>JAHFAU010000173.1 GCA_023250385.1 Anaerolineales bacterium | reverse complement strand
GGGCCAGATTCGGTGTGGGGGTGGCGGCGGGCGGAGCCGGGGTAGGGGGAGGCTCGCGCAGCCCAAGCAGGGCCTCGGCCAACTGCTTGGCGGCGCCGGGGAAACCGGGATCGAGGCGAATAATGTACTCGAATCGCTGGCGGGCGATCTCAAATCGCCCGTGCTCCAGGTCCTGCAGCCCGAGCGAGTATTGCTCCTGAATGATGCGTTGAGTATCGGCCCGCTGGGCCCGCTCCCGCTCGGCGTCACCGACCAGGTACCCCACGCCGGCGGCCAGGGCCAGCAGCGCGATCGTGAGCGGCACGATCCACCGCAAGGCACGCCAGACCGATCGGCTCGGTACGGCAGAGCTTGAGATGGCGGGTCCTGCCGGGAGCACGGGCGGCATTATACAGTAGCGCCCTGCCGCTCCCCTTTCGGGCTAGTCCTTGACGGTCGAAAAGCCGGGATGGTACTATCCACCACCCCCTATGTATCTAAGTGGCAGTAAGTGGAATACGCGTGCTGACCGCCGTCGCCGCCGGACCAGTCCCTGGCGGGTGGCTGCGCTGGTGGTCCTAATCGGTGGAGTTGTTTACTTTGAACGTACCGTGGTGCCCCGCACCCCCCCGCTGTTCGTACCGACCCTGGTCCCCACCCGTAGCCCCGCCACGTTCGTCCTCGAAGCAGAGAGCCTCTTCCAGGCAGGCAAGCTAGAACAGGCCGAGGCAGCCTATCTGCAGGCCATTGAAGCCGACCCTCAGGCGGTCCAGTTCTACACCGAGCTGGCTCGCGTTCAGGTCTTCTCTGGGAAGTACGATGAGGCGGTTACCAATGCCAGCAATGCCTTGTTGCTCGATCCGAACTCAGCCATGGCCCATGCCGTCTTGGGCTGGGCGCTGGATTTCCAAGCGCAGGCCGACTCGGACCCCGCGACGACCCTGGATGCCCTCGCGAAGCTGGAACGGGCGATCGAGTTGGATCCGAACTCCCCGTTGGTGCGTGCCTATTATGCCGAAGTCATCATCGATGAGGATGTCACCGCCTTTCCGCAGGCCCGCGAACAGGCCGAGCTGGCCGTACAGTTGGATCCGAACCTTTGGGAGTCCCAACGGGCCCTGGGGTACGTTTGGGAGCGCACCGGGAATTATGAGCTGGCCTTCGAGGCTTACCAGAGCGCGCTGCGAATCAACCCGAACTTGGCGCTGATCCATATCGCGATTGGGAACATGTATTTCAACCTGAATGAAACCCGCCTGGCGATCGACAGCTATGTGCGGGCGATGACTCTCGCGCCCCAAGACATTGTGCCACTGCGGCTGATCGCCCAGGCTTACGCCCGGGACGGGGAGTTCGGCAAAGCCAGCCAGTACGCCTTGACCGCCCTCAGCCTGCAGCCCACCAATCCGCGGCTGCATGGGGATTTGGGGCGGATGTATTACAAGAATGGCGATTACGAGGCTGCGGTTCGCTCGCTGTCGCTGGCCATCCAGGGTGGCCCCAACGCGGAAGGAGACCAAGTCAAGGGACTGCCACTCGATCCAGGCGACGCGCTGGTCGTCGATTTCTATTCGATGTACGGCCTGGCGCTGGCAAGACAATCCCAGTGCAGTCTGGCGATTGAGGTCGCCCAGGCCTTGGTCACCGGGGTCCCCGACAATGAGATCGCCGCCGGAAACGCCCAAGAGATCCTGATCCTCTGCGGTCAGATCGAACCCCCGACAGATACCGCGCCCTAACACCGGAGAGCACTTGTGCAATTGAGAGGAGATCGGATGCCGTTTGGCGGCGAAGGCCGCTCGCGTCCCCTACGGGTCGTGGTCCTACTCGCCCTGATCGCGGGCGGAATCCTGCTGACCCGATTGGTCGAAGCGGGGCGAGTCGAACCGCTCTTCTTGCCCACCGCCACCCCGACCCGCACCGCCCTGTCATTCCAAGAGGAAGGGGAGGCCCATTTCTCCGCCGGTGATCTAGAAAAGGCAATCGAGGCCTACCAGCAGGCCGCACGCCAGGAGCCGGAGAATGCCGAGCTGTGGGCCCGGCTGGCCCGAATCCAGACCTATTCCAGTGCGCTTATGCCGAGTAAGGAGCGGCGGACCCTTCGGCTGGAGCAGGCTAAACAGTCTGCGGATCGGGCGATCGAGGTGAACGCTGATAGCGACCTTGCCTGGGCGATCCATGCCCTCGTGTACGACTGGAACGCCGAAGCGCAGGAGGTGGACAGTGCCTTGCGACAAGAGTATTTCACGACAGCGGAAGCCTCCGTTTCCCACGCCCAATTGCTCAATCAGAACAATCCCCTCGCGCTGGCCTACGATGCCGAGGTGAAGGTCGATCAGCTGCGCTACGCCGAAGCCCTGGACAAGATCCAGGCCGCGCTGGCCCTCGATCCGAACAACCTCGATGTGCAGCGGGTCTACGGAACGGTGCTTGAGGGAAACGGCTTCTACGAGGAGGCCATCGAGGCGTATGAGGCGGCGGCCGGGCTGGCTCCCAATCTGACCTTTTTGTACCTGCGGATCGGAGCCAACTACCGACGCCTGGAAAGAGTCGAAGAGGCACTGAACGCATTCTCCAAAGCCGAGCGGATCAACCTGCAACTCGGGATCCAAGATCCGATCCCATACCTGGCGATCGGCCGTACCTACCTGCAGGACGGCGAGTTTTTCATCGCGGCTCGCAATCTGGAACAGGCGGTGCTAATCGACCCAGGGAATCCCGAACTCTTGGGCTTTCTCGGGGTGATCTATTTCAAGGCCCGGAACTATGAGAATGCGGAGGCCACTCTGCGTTGCGCCGTCTCCGGCTGTGACGATGCTCAGCATGCCGTACTGCTGTGCGAGACGCTGCAGATTCTGGATTGCGATGTACCAGCGCAAGCGCTTCAGGCGGCTGGCGTCATCGGTCTGGACTT
>JAHFAU010000172.1 GCA_023250385.1 Anaerolineales bacterium | reverse complement strand
GACGAGGAAAACCAGCCCACCGGTCTCGGAGGCTACTACGGGCGTGCCGCAAGCCATGGCTTCCAGCGCGACCAAACCAAACGACTCGTAGTGAGAAGGCATCACGACCACCTCGGCGGCCGAGTAGTAATACTGCAAGGTGTCCTGCGAGCGTTTGCCGAGAAAGGTCACCCGGTCTTCGATCCGCAGCTCGCGAGCGAGGCTCTGCAGCCGGCTCATTTCGGCACTGAGCTGCTCGGGGCTGGCTTCTGGCTCGCCGCCGATCACCAGGAGCTGAATGGAGTGTCGGGCCAGCGCTCCGCGCTGCTCCAATAACGCGACTGCGTTGAGCAGCGAATCTAGACCCTTGAGCGGCTCGATCCGCCCCACAAAAAGAATGATCCGGCGGCCCTCGGGGGCTCCAACGTACTCTCGGGCTTCATCCACCGGTATGGGATAGAAGCGGGCCGTGTCGACCCCGGGTTCGATGACAACCACCCGGTCGGATTCGACCCGGTAGAACCAGCGGAACTGGGCCAGCTCAGCTTCAGTGGAAGCGATGATCCGATCGGCCCGTTCGAGCAGCTTGCGCTCCATCTCGATCCGCTGCTCGGAAGCCTGCTCCTCCGGGCTGCGCGCCACTCGGTTCTTCATCGCTCCCAGGGTATGGAACATCTGCACTATGGGCAGCCCCCACGCTTCCTGCAGCCGCAGGCCGACCTGCCCGCTCAGCCAATAGTGGCTGTGGATGACATCATAGCTGAGCCGTTTGCGAGCGGCGAAATCCAGGATTCCCCGTTCGAACTCCGCAAGATGCAGCGGGAGCTCGCCTTTCGGCACGGGCGTCTCCGGCCCGGCCGGCACATGTACGACCCGATTGCCATACCCCAGGTCATGCAGAACGTGGGGGACGTGCTCATCCTGAGAGCGGGTAAAGACGTCGACCCCCACCCCGCGCCGACCGAGCGCTCTCACCAGCTCCCGGACATAGACGTTCATGCCCCCGGCTTCCTTGCCTCCCAAGGTCGCCAGCGGGCAGGTGTGATAGGAGAGCATCGCGATGCGCATGCTTGGATTATCACCGCGGGCAGAAGCTTTTTCCAGTGGGTTGGTATAATCTCGCCGGGCTCCCCAAGGAAGGTCGCCCGTCAACCCAAGCCACCATAGCTCAGCCGGTAGAGCGAGCGCTTCGTAAGCGTTAGGTCGGGGGTTCGATTCCCCCTGGTGGCTCCTGCAGGGACGAGACGCCGCGAGGCGTCTCTGCTGTTTCAGCCGGCGCCTTTGAGCCGGATCGGTCTGCCTCGGATGAGCGGGCGGCCCAAATTTGTCCTACGCGTATAATGGCCGCATGGCGGAGAGGCCGCCCCCGATTGTGATCGGGATCGCCGGCGGAACCGGGTCGGGGAAGACCACCGTCGCCAGTGTGATCCTCGAGCGGGTCGGCGGCGAACGGATCACTTTCCTGCCTCAGGATGCCTACTACCGTGACCTGGCCGATCTCCCCCCGCCCCAACGAGCGACCGTCAATTTCGATCATCCCGAATCGCTCGAGACCCACCTGCTGATTGAACACCTCCAGCAGCTCAAACGCTGGCAGCCGGTAGATATTCCGGTCTATGATTTTACGATTCATCAGCGCACGCACCGAACAAGGCGGGTGGAGCCGCATCCGGTGATTCTGGTGGAGGGGATACTGGTCTTTGCCGAGCCCCAGCTGCGCGAGCAGTTCGACGTGAAGCTCTTTGTAGACACTCCGGCCGACATTCGCTTCATCCGGCGCCTGCAGCGCGATATCCAGGAGCGAGGGCGCTCCATGGAATCGGTGATCCGGCAGTACGAGGCGACCGTCCGCCCGATGCATGAGGAATTCGTGGAGACTTCGAAGCGTTTTGCCGACGTGATTATTCCGGAGGGCGGGTTCAACGCCGCCGCCATGGATATGGTCGTCGCCAGAGTCACCGCCCTGCTCGACAATCGATAGAACGGAGGGTATTGAACTGACCAGTTCAAAATTCACCAAACCGCCAGCGATGCAGATCGATCCCGCCCTGAGCTACCAGGCCACGATCCGTACCGATCGGGGCGATATCGGGGTGGATCTCTGTGCCGACCGGGCGCCGCGAACGGTGAACAATTTCGTGTTTCTCGCACGCAACGGGTTCTACGACGGCGTGGTCTTCCACCGGGTGATCAAGAACTTCATGGCCCAGGGCGGCGACCCGACCGGAACCGGAAGCGGCGGGCCGGGCTACCAGTTCGAGGACGAATTCCATCCCGAGCTGCGTCACGACGGACCAGGGGTACTCTCGATGGCCAATGCGGGCCCGAACACCAATGGATCGCAATTCTTTATCACCCACGTCGCTACACCCTGGCTGGACGACAAACACTCGGTCTTCGGTCGGGTGACTTCTGGATTGAAGACTCTGCTGGCCATCCCAGAGCGCGACCCGTCCAAACGGAACTCCCCGGCCGTCACAATCCAATCCATCGAGATCCGCGAGTCGTGAACCAGACCGCCGGACGTCTGCGGGGGCGGATTACCGTACTGCGCGCCCTCGCGCTGGTTGCGGTCATCGGGATCACGGTCTTCATCTTCTCGATTCGCGATCAGGCCAAAAACCTGGAGGGGTACGGATATCCGGGGATCTTCCTGCTCTCTCTGCTCGCCAACGCGACGGTTATCCTCCCCGCGCCGGGGATCGCGATCACGTTCGCCGCCGGCGGAGTATTCAATCCGCTCTGGGTTGGCGTCGCGGCCGGGACCGGCGCCGCGCTGGGGGAGCTGACCGGCTATTTGGCCGGGTACAGCGGACGGGGCGTGTTAGAGGGGTCTGCGGTCTACGAGCGTCTCTTGGATCTCACCCGCCGCTTCGGCAACTGGACTATCCTCGTCCTTGCGATCATTCCCAACC
>JAHFAU010000084.1 GCA_023250385.1 Anaerolineales bacterium | reverse complement strand
ATTGCAGCCCGTCCGTTGCCCCCGATCCACCACCCGGCCAATCCACCGATGGCGGTCGCTGTTCCCAGCAACTGGAACACAAAGATCGCGACTGCACGGCCCGTACTTACCGTGAGCCGCGCGTTCTCGCTCATCCCCGTAAACAGCGGCGGCCGCAGTTCGGCCAGGATTGCCGCCGGGATCAGGCAGGCCGCGATCACGGCGATCAGCGCCAGGACGGACCACGGTCGCGGCGGCAGCCCAGGCAGCATCTCCGCGTAGGCCCACCCGACCGCCAGCCCACCCCCGGCCGCGATCGGGAGGCCCATCGGCAGGATGAACCAGATCGGCCGGATCCAGAAATGGTGGATGACCAGGAATGCGAACAAACCTGCGATGCCGGACAGGGCGCCGGCAGTCAGGGCGGCATTCATAGCCAGCCTAACCCTTGGAGGTCGCTGCACAAGATCGTGACTTTCCAGCGCGGTGCGACTGGTGAAACCTCACAGGCATTTGCCTCATTACGCCCTACCCCACAGGCGGAAGGCCACCGAAATCGCTGCCAAGCTGCCGGTCACCAGGTTGGACCAGATGGCAATGTCACCCATCGGCCGGGCGCTCGGCATGATCGGGCGGAAGGCCAGCAGCGAAGCCAGCCCACCCAACAGGCCGGTAATGATCGCAAGCGCGAAGAGGACCGTCAAACCGCTTCGCGCTCCAGCCTGAGCGGCCAGCAGCGCCCAGATCCAAAGCCCGATGATGGCCACGATAATCAATGTCCAGGCTGCGGTCGTGCCTTTGCCGGCCTCGGGCACGTCCTCAGTCAACACGTAGCGGATGTCCAGCAGTGACCGCCAGAGCAGGCTCAGCAGGGCAACGCCCGAGATAACCAAGGCTCCGTCCAACGAACCAAACCAGGATCTCATCGAATGCCTCCTTCGTAGTTCTCCCACTCATTGTGCCCAACGAGCGCAACGGAAGCGTTACGAAGTTGGTCGGGATTGAAGCGGCGTAACGAACAGTGGGTGGAAAGTGGGGCTAGCTAGGGAGGGTTTGGAAGTTACCTACGAATTCTCGGTCTTGGCGCCTGAGTGCTTGATCTCCTCGAGCAATTCCAGGTCTTTCCTCAAGTTGCGAAAGCGGTTGACCAGACTCAGTACGAAGAGTGCCATCGTCCCCAGGATCACTCCGTACCCGAACAGCATGTACCCGAACGTGTCCGGCGTCACCTCTTGCAGCATCATCGCGTCTCTCCCCGGATCAATGTCGGATCCTCTCGCAAAACCCGTTTCAGGCCGTCAGCATCTCCATCTTGCGCTGTTCGACCTGCTCGGCTAACCGGCCCAAGCGCACTCGATGCCAGACCAGCGTCACGTAGACGAAGGTGAACGTGAGCAGGCTGAACAGGAAGGCCTGCAGCATGCGAGGCGTCATGTCAAACGCCCCCTGGGCGGAGGGGTCGTTGCTCCCGATCACCACCGGGTGGATGGTGCGGAAGAAGCGGATCGACAGGAAGGTGATCGGCACGCTCAAGAAGGCCGCGAGCCCGTAGACCGAACCGAAGCGGGCCCGCCGGTCCGGATCATCGATCCCTTGGCGCAGCATCAGGTAGGCCACATAGAGCAATTCCATGATGGTGGCGGTCACCAGGCGCGGGTCCCAGGTCCACCAAGTGTTCCAGGCCGGCCGAGCCCAGATCGAGCCACTGGCAATATTAATAAAGGTGAAAACGATCCCGATCTCCACCGAGGCTACCGCCAGCAGATCCCAGCGACTCTGCCGCCGGATCAGGTAGATCACCCCGGCGACCGCGGTCACCAGGAAGGCCAGGCCGCCCACCCAACCGGCCGAGACGTGGAAGTAAAACACCCGCTGCACGTCGCCCATGATGGCCTCCCGGGGGGCGTAGAGAAACACCAAGCAAAGGGCGACAAGCAGCAGCACCGCGGTCACTCCGTTCAGGATCTTAAGCGTCTTGGGCATCGGTTGCATCGATTGCCTCCCAATCTAAAGAACTCACAATTCATTCCTCGACGACAAAGTCAAAGGTCATGATCGCGACCGCAATGAACAACAGGTCATACACGATCAATAGGTTAAACCAGCCCCGAATCTCTGCCAGCGGAATTGCCAGCAGGATCGAATCTGTGGCCCGGACCGCGGCTATTAGCAGCGGCAGCACGACTGGAAAGAGCAAGATCGGCAGCAGGATATCGCGGGTACGGGCCTGGACCGCCATCGCCGAGAACAATGTGCCGACGGTCGCATAGCCGATCGACCCGAGCACAATCACCCCTGCCAGCGCCGGCAGAAAGAGGTTTGCATTGTAGAGCAGGCTGTAGACCGGCAAGATGATCGCCGCCACAATGAGCATAAACAGCAGGTTGCCGAGGGCCTTGCCGAAGAAAAGCGCCGACCGATCGACCGGGGCTAGCAGCAACCCGTCCAGGCAGCCACGCTCCCGCTCGACCGCCATGGAGCGGTTCAAGCCCAACGTTCCCGCAAAGGCGAACGTGACCCACAGCACGCCTGAGGTTACAGATTGGCGGGTGCGGATGTCCAACTCCAGCGCGAAATTGAAAATCAGGATCACCAGCAGCGCGAAGACTAACATGCTCCCGAGCAGCTCCCGGCTGCGGAGCTCGGAGGTCAGATCTTTCCAGATCACCGCACCCACGGCTTTCAAGTAGCCGCTCAGGGCGCTTGGACTGCCGGCCCGCAGCACTGCGCCGGCGCGTTCAGCCATGGGTCACCTGCCGATAGAGCTTCGCCAATTCATCGGCCGGGATTTCAGCCCGCTGCACCGAGCGGGCGATGACCCCGCCGTAGAGAATATCCACCCGCGAGCCCAATCCTGCAGCCCGACCCAGATCGTGGGAGGTCATCACCACCGTGCGCCCCTCACTGCTTACCTTGGTGAGCAGTCCATCCAGCACGTCGGCCGCCTCCGGATCAAGGCCAGTGTGGGGCTCATCGAACAGCAGCAGTTCAGGGTTATGCAAGATGCCTCGCCCGATCGCCAGCCGCTGCTGCATCCCACGCGAATACTTCCGCACCAGATCGTGCCTACGGGCAGCCAGCCCGACAACATCTAAGACCTCTTCAATTCTCGCCTCCAAGTTCGTCAACCCATACATGCGGCCATAGAAACGAAGATTCTCTTGAGCGGTGAGCTCGCCATACAGCAGCGGTTGATGTGAAACAACCCCCAGGATCCGTCGAACCGCGGTGGCCTGCCCCGGGAGCCGCCTGCCTGCCACTCGGACCTCCCCGATCGTGGGCCGGGCCAAGCAGCTCAAGATCCGCAACAGAGTCGTCTTTCCGGCGCCATTTGGCCCGACCACCGCCACAAACTCGCCGGGTTCGACTCGAAAATCCAGCCCGCGCAGGACCGGCCGCATTCCATAGGCCTTGGCCAACCCACGGACCTCAATCATCGGCCCGCCGCATGGCAGTCAGCGCCCGCGCCTTGAGCTCGGCGCGACGCTTGTGGTAGGACGACTCAACAATCTCGCCGCGTTCAAACTCGTCATCTAGACCCGCCATCGCCTGGAGGAGTTGTTCGGCGCCCTGCGGGCCGGCAGATTGTGGCGAGTTTCGTGCGGTCCACCAGCGGGCGGCCAGCAGGCCGGCCACCAAAAGCGCGCCTCCACCCACGATCGTACCGGCGGTCGCCGGCGGCCTCCTTGCCGACCCGCTCACCCGGAAGCGAAGCACTTCTCCAACTTGGAGCGCACCCCCAACGTAATTGCGCATCGACAGTCCCCCGAGGTCCTGCACTCCCTGGTCCTGCAGTCCGGACACACGGGGTCCGTCCGCCGGAACAAGCACCGTGACCGCCAGCACCGGCTGCTGTACCGGCTGCTCGAAGAGGGTGGAGCGGGGCAGATCGAAGCCGAACGCCAGCTGGTCGATTCCTGATCCCGGAGGGATGGGCTCCCGATCGAGGAATCCCTGGTCAGTCAGTTCGAATCGTTGTCCGAGGGCGCCCTGTTCGAACGTCAAGTTGACAGCGCCGGAAGGTAAGCGGATGTCAAGCGGCGAGGTAATCACCCGGTCCGAAGGGTTGGCCAATACCCAAAGCTCCAGCACTCGGATCAGATCCTTCGCCGGGAAGTCGATGAGCACATGCAGGCGCTCGACCGCCAGTTCGCCCGGGTCGGGGCTGGTCTCATAGATCATCAGCGGGAGCTCAAGCGGGCTCAAATCTGCTGGGGCGTGGGCCAACTCGGATCGGAAAAGCACACCCTGGTACTCGACTGTGGTGAAGAACAGCCGCCCTGGAACAGCCTCCAGCCCCTCGAATAGAAATCCCCCTTGGGCATCTGCTGCAACGGTTTGTCGGATGGCTTCCTGCTGACCATCAATACCGAACAGGTTGATCTGCAGCCCGGCCGGGACGACTGCCGCGGCCGTTCCAGTCCGGACGGTCCCCGTCACGCTTGCGTGCGCGCTCGGGTCGGTCAGGTCAGGCAGGCTGTCGGGCGGAGTGACTTCAGCTGAGGCCGGCGCAGTCGGGAGCGGGCGGGCCATCTGGGCGGTCGCCAAGGCCGGCGGCGGAGTGACATCGCCTGCCAGTGAACAGGCGACGATCAGCAGGCTGAGCAGCGCCGCCGGGAGAAGGCGGGCGCCCACACCCCTCAATCGCCCGGCTCCGCGTGCGCTGCGCCACAATTGGAGCAGAAACGGTCGCTCGGCAGGACCCGCGATCCACAGTGGTGGCAGTATTGCAGACTCGCTTGGGGGACCGCCCTCAGTTTCGCGACCGCCGCCTCGATTTCGGCCTCCAAGCCAGCCTGACCACCGGCCGCGCCTTGCAGTTCATCGATCCGCCGCAATACCTGGGCGCCCTGCAAAGTAAGCGCCTGGCGCTGCGGGCGATAGTCTCGCTCCAGCACCTTGCCCATGAAATGGTCGAGATCGAGTTCTTGAAGTGCATCCAACAACCGTTCGCGCTCGGCCTGCAGCGCTGACAGTTGCCCGACCCCCTGGGGACCCGGCCCGCCGGACGCGACCGGTCGCAGCACATAGGCCGCCACCAACACGGCCATCGCCAACCCAAATAAGAGCGACCCAAGAGCCACGGCCTTACTTCCCCCTTGCCAGCTCGATATGGGCCGCGATCGCCTCGAAAGACGGGTACGGCCCGATCTGGACCGCCGCGATCCGGCCGTCCGGGCCGATCACATAAGTCTCCGGCACTCCTTGGGTCCGAAAGGCCTGCGAGATCCGGGTGCCGAGGTCAGGGCCGTTCGGGTAGCTGATCCCGAACCGGTCGAGATAGGCCAGTGCCTCGCGTTCGATGTCGACATAGTCCACCCCGAGGAACGCGACCCCCTGATCCTTGTAGGTCTGGTATGCCAATTCGAGCTCCCGGGCCTCCTGCTCGCACGGTTTACACCAGGAGGCCCAAAAGTTAACCACGACTACCTGCCCCTTCAGATCGGCGGTCGATACCTGGCTGCCATCGAATGTGGTGAGAATGAATTCGGGGGCCCGGCTGCCGATCCCGACCGGCCCTTGCTGGGCCCGGAGTTGCCCAAAGCCAACTAGCCCGAGCAGGCCCAGCACCAGCCCCCAAACCGTGATCGTGACCCAGCGCCGGATTCGCGGGCGCGGTTCAGGAACGACGTCAATAGCCTCGGATATTGGTATGACGCTCAGGCCCGCTCCTGCAGTTCTTGCTCGACCCGCCTCAGGTAAGGGTCTTCTATAGTAGGCTGCTCAGTCTGGCGCGGTTGGATCGGCGGACGTCTCCACGCCCGCATCGCTCCGACCAAGACTGCCACTCCGACCAGAAAGGCGGCCGGCGGGATCAAGTAGACTGCCCAATTGAGCCCGTGGGGCGGGGGCGCGGCCAGCACCCGGTCGCCGTACTGCTCGACGAAGTACTGCTCGATCTGCGCCTTGGTCCAACCCAGGGCGAGCTTCTCACGGATCGTATCCCGCCACTGCTTGCAGGCCAGGGTGGGGCAGACATCCAGCGGCACGTTTTCACAGACTGGGCAGTACAGACCCTTGGCGATGGCGTTGACCTCGTCGTCGGTCGGCGGGTTTTCCTGCGCCACAGCTCTGCTCGGAAAGATCGCGACCCCGACCAGAACGACCAGAACGCCCAGCAGCACGGCCGCGAATCGCCTCCTCATCGCCTAGTCACCCGACACCCAGGCCCCGGCTGGCACGCGGCGCCGGACCGGTGCTGTTTCTCGGTCCGGCCAGGCCGCTACCAGGGTCCCCAAGATGAACACGACCCCGCCGAGCCAGACGAAATTCACCAGTGGGTTGTCGAACACTTTGAACGTAGCACCCTGTTGCGCAATCGGTTCCCACCCGACCAGGAGTACGTACAGATCCTCTTCCAAAGTGGAACGCACACCGGGGATGGTCATCGGCTGGTTGGCGGCCACGAAGAAATCCTGTCGGGGGAACAGCTGTCCCTCGAACCGCCCGTTCTTGTAGACCGACACCTCCGCCCGCGAGATCTCGCGCCCATCCGGAGTCGTGAACTGGGTCAGCCCCTCGTAGACCAGGACATGCCGCCCCAGGCTGAGCTGCTCACCTCTGGCCAGCGTCCCTTGGGTCTGGGTCTGAAACAGCTCGATGCCAATGATTCCAAGCGCCATCAGGACCACCCCCAGGTGGATGATGTAGCCGCCATAGCGCCGCCGATTGCGCCCCGCCAGCCGCACGAGGGCCACCGGCAACCTTTCCCCATGCCGCCGATGGCGGGCCACCGCCCCACGCCAGAATTCATAAAGCGTAACCAGGGCGACCAGGCCGGCCAGCCAGTATCCGAGCACGGCAGCCCAATTCTGCACTCCGCTCAACAGCAGGCCGGCCGGCACCAGGAGCGAAGCGGCACCCGGCACCCAGAGCTGTCGTCCCAGCAGCCTCCAGGAGGAACTCCCGTAGGCCGATAGCGGTGCGATCCCCATCAGCAACAGCAGCCCGGCGAAGAGCGGGCCGGTGATTCGCTCGTACCATTCGGGCCCGACCGTCACGGTCTGGCCGGTGAACAGCTCAGAGGCCAGCGGGAAGATCACTCCCAAGAAGCAGACTGCCAGGATAATGATGAACAGGAAATTGTTGAGCAGGAAGAGCGATTCGCGCGAGATAAGCGAGTTGAGCTGATTCTCTCCCCTCAGACTGCCCCAGCGGTCAAGCAGCAGCCGGACAGACACGATGCTGGTGATCCCGATAAACGCAAAGAACATCGGCCCGATCGCCGATTGGGCGAAGGCGTGGACCGAGGAGAGCACCCCCGAGCGGGTCAAAAAGGTACCAAACATGACCAGCGCGTAAGTCAGAATGATCAGCAGCACGTTCCAATGCTTGAGCATTCCCTTTTTCTCCTGCACCATCACCGAGTGCAGGAACGCCGTTCCGCTCAAAAAGGGCATGAAAGCCGCGATCTCGACCGGATCCCAGCCCCAGTAACCACCCCAGCCGAGCACGTCGTAGGCCCAGCGGCCGCCCAGGATTAGGCCCAGCGCCAGGAACAGCCAGGCCACCAACGTCCAGCGCCGGGTGACCCGGATCCAACGGTCATCCGTCCGCCGCTCGACCAGCGCCGCAATTGCAAAAGCGTAGGGGATCACGAAAGACACGAAACCTAAGTACAACATCGGAGGATGGATCACCATCCCCGGGTGGCGCAGCAGCGGGTTGAGCCCCTGCCCATCGGTGGGAACCAGCGGCCGCGCCCCGGCCGGACGCAAGAAAGCGGTGAGGGTGTTGCCCAAGGGATCAAGCCACAGTCGGCGGAAGGGGTTTTCAACGAAGATGACCAGGGACAGGAAGAACGCCAGGGTGACCATGGTCACCACAATCACCCAGGGGAGCAGGTCCCGATCGCGGTCCCAGCGACGCAGCCCGGCTGCGCTTGCGAAGGCCGCCATCAGCCACGACCAGAACACGAGCGAACCCGCCTGCCCGCCCCAAAGGGCAGTGACTTTGAGATAAGTCGGCATCGTGCTGCTGGTTACTTTTGCGACGTACTCGACGTCGTAACGACCGGAGACCAAAAGGGCGATGATCGCCAAGGCGGCCACGCTAATCAATGGCCAGGAGAGCAGCATCGCCCGCCGAGCACTCTCGACTAGTTCGGGGCGTTGGCGCTTGGCGCCGCTTGCCGCCGCGCCGGCCCCATAGAGGGCCAGCGCGAACGCCAGTACCAAGGCGGCATATCCCACTTCTTCGATCAAATCTTTACCCTCGCGCAACGCCGACGGCCAGGTTGCTGGCTGCCGTCGGCGTCTGACGATCTGATCTTCGCTCCCCCCTGCTAACCCTCAACGACTTGGAGGGGTACCTCCTGCTCGTAACGGGTCGGGCACTTCAGGAGCAATTCGTCGGCGTGAAA
>JAHFAU010000083.1 GCA_023250385.1 Anaerolineales bacterium | reverse complement strand
GGGCGGCTCTCAGCCCCAGCGCGAGGCTGGCCTCGGTCTCCTCCACGATCTCGAGCGATCCGGCTGCGGCAGCTTGAGTGAAGCGGGGGGCCAGGCCGAAGGCCTCCAGTCCAAAGTAACAGGTCCTGACTCGAGAGATTAGACCCGCCCCAACGAGAATGTCGCTCTCCAGACCCGCAGTAAAAGTGAGCAGGGTGAGCGCCCGCTGGGCCTCCGAACCAGCAAGCGCAGCAAGCAGCGCGAGGGTGAATGCCATCGGGCGGCGATAAAGTGTGAATCCACCGAGGCCCAAGCAGGCCTCTCCCGCCGGGAGGAGCGACACCGATTCCTGCAGGCTCATCCGCTTATCCATTGGTTAGCGTGGTCGGAACTCGCCTGTGGGCCAGCGCCTAGCCCGAGTCGCCGCTCTGATCCCCAGAGAGCTGGGCGACCCGCCGGTGCAGCTCGCCCAGCGCATCGTCATCAGCTTTCCACGGACTTTGAGCCGCTCGGCCGGCAGTTCGAAGCAGCTCCACCTGGCGCCGCAGGCTGCCGCGGGTCAGGCTCACGACGAGCAGTCCGTTGATCCCGACGACCAGCCCCAGTGCAAGACAAACGACAGTCGCGGGACTAAGGTTGGCCATTGAGCAGGCGGAAGTTCATCTGCGGGATCTTAGCGCAGTATATGTCGCTGACCATGGCAGGTCAACCTGCAGCCGAGGACGTCACACTTGAGCCGCGCTTTATAATCGGCCCGACCTAGATGCCGATCCGCCAACTTTCAAAGGAAGTTTCCTCGGCGATCGCGGCGGGAGAGGTGATCGAGCGCCCGGCCTCGGTCGTCAAGGAGCTCCTGGAGAACGCCATCGATGCCGGCGCCCGGTCGATCGAGGTGCGGATCGAGGGCGGCGGGAAGCGTCTGGTCCAGGTGTCCGACGACGGGGAGGGAATTCGCTCTGATGAGCTTGCCCTGGCCGTCGGACGGTATTCGACCTCCAAGCTTGAGTCGGTCGAGGACCTGCGCTCGATCCAGACCCTCGGATTTCGCGGCGAGGCGCTGGCCTCGATCGGAGCCGTGTCCCGAATGGAGATTGTCAGCCGGGCCCGCGGAGAGCAGGCCGGTTCGCGGCTGGCAGTCGAGGGGGGGCTGCTCGCTGAGCGCGAGCCGATCGGGGCGTCGTCCGGCACGCTGGTGCGGGTTCAAGATCTCTTCTTCAATGTTCCAGCCCGCAAGAAGTTCCTGAAGTCTGATTCGACCGAGCTCGGCTGGATCGCCCGATTGGTCAGCCGCTACGCGATGGCCTACCCGGCGCGGCGGATCCGATTCGAGGCCGAGGGACGCGAACGGCTGCGGACGAGCGGCAGCGGCAATCGGCGGGAGGCGTTGGCGGCGGTCTACGGGCTGCAGGATGCTCAAGCCATGGTCCCGCTGCTCGAACCAGCCGGGATTGGAACCGGCTTCGAGCTGGCGGGGTTTATCGGCCCTCCACCGATTCACCGATCCAATCGGCGAGAGATCACAGTTTTCGTCAACGGGCGTTGGATCCAGGACGTCGGCCTTGGTTCGGCGATCACGCAGGCCTATCACGGTCTGCTCATGGTCGGGAAGTATCCGGTTGCGGCGCTCTTTCTTGAGATTGCTCCAGGTCAAGTAGATGTCAACGTTCATCCGACCAAGGCCGAGGTCCGCTTTGCGGATCCTCAGCTGGTCTTCTCGGCAGTGCAGCGGGCGGTCCGGGCCTCGCTGCTCGGGCAGGTCCCGGTCCACCCTCTTTCTCTCGATCACCCTCAGCCGGCGCCGGGTTGGACGAGCTCGCAACTACCGGCCGATCGGGCCGAAGCTCCGGAGCGCGTGATCCAACTACCCGTTCAAGGCACGGCCCGGGTTCCGATCCTGCGTTCGGTCGGGCAAGTCGGGGCGACCTATTTGGTTGCCGAAGGTCCGGATGGGGTGTACCTGATCGACCAGCACGCAGCCCACGAGCGAGTGTTGTACGAACGCTTGATGAAGCAAGTGGATTCCCAATCGGCGGAATCGCAGGCCCTGTTAGAAGCGATCACGGTCGAGTTTGCGCAGACTGAGATGGAACTGCTCGCGGACAACCTGAGCGCGCTTGGAACGCTCGGCTTTCGGGTCGAGCCTTTCGGCCCTCTGGCCTTTCGGGTGCGGGCAGTACCCGCCGTGTTGTCCGGGATCGCGCCCGATCGGGCACTCCGAGCCGTCGTGGAGGATTTTGAGGAGGACGAGTCTCCGCTGGCGGAGGAAACGGAGGCGCGGGTGGCAGCTCGGGTGTGCAAGCGGGCCGCCATCAAGGCCGGCCAGATCTTGTCCCTGGAAGAACAGCGAGAACTATTGCGCGACTTGGAGCGCTGTCAGGCGCCCCGTACCTGCCCGCACGGCCGGCCGACCATGGTCCACTTATCGGTTGCTGCGCTGGAGCGCCAGTTTGGGCGGCGGGGGTGATCAGAACCTCGGGCGGGTCGTCACTTCAGTCATCGGACCGGAAGGGAGGTGAACCGAGAAGCTGCTGCCCTTCCCGAGTGCGCTGTCCACGCTGATCCGCCCCCCGTGGCTCTCGGCCACCCGCTTGGCAATCGCCAGTCCAAGGCCGGTGCCCTGCACCTCGTCATCGCCATCCGAGACCCGATAGAACTTTTCGAATAGTCGAGTCTGGTTCTCTGGCGAGATTCCCCGCCCGGTGTCCCGAACTTTCATCAGGACTTCTCCATCCTCAGAAGTCAGGGCGACGACGACCTTGCCGCCTTGAGTGTTGTATTTGATGGCGTTGGTTAGCAGGTTGAGCAGGAGCTGTTTGAGCAGTTTCCGGTCGCCATAGACCGGCGCCACGGAGGCGTCAATTTGGGTCTCGAGCGAGATCGACTTGGTTTGGGCCTGGGCACGGACTACTTCTAGCGACTCTTGGACCAGGCCACCCAGGTGCACCGGCTCGCGCTGGAAATGCACCCGCCCAGACTCCAGCCGGGAGAGCTCCAGGAAGTCGGTCGAAACATCATTGAGGCGCCTCACTTCAGTCAGGATCGTCTCGCTGAGCTTTTGATGCTGCTCGAACGGCAGGTCTGCCCGCTGCAGCAAATGGGCTGCGGCGGTCAAAGCCGCCAGCGGAGTTCGAAGCTCGTGCACGATCTCGGCGATCAAGTCGCTCTGGGTGAATAACCGGCTGTTCTCCAACGCAATGGCCGCCTGGGCAGCGAGCGTTTCCAGGATCTGCACGTCCTCGTCGCTGAAGAAACCATCATGCTTGTTGACCGCTTCGATCACCCCGAGGATCTTGTCCTTGGTGCGCAGCGGAACGCCGAGGATGCTGTGGGTCTCGAAGCGAGTCAGCACGTCCATTTCGCGGTAAAAGCGCGGGTCGTTCAACACGTCGTCGGAAACGATCGGCTCGCCATGGGTGAAGACCCAGCCGGCGATGCTGTTGTCGGCCGGGATGGTCCGCTGGCCGACCCCGCCCATCAAGGCGCCGGTGGCGGCCTCGAAATACAGCGAGTGACTGGGATGGTCGTACAGCAGCAGCGAGGAGGCCTCGCTCTCGGTCAGCTCGCGAGCCGCAACGACGATTCGCTGTAGCAGGGTATCGAGGTCGAAGGTGGCCGCCAAATCCGAAGTCAGGTCGAGCAACTGCTGGTAGCGGGCAAGCAGTTTCGGGTAATTTCGGATCGCGGTTTCTGGACCGGCAGGCTTACTCGTCACACATCACCCTCTGCGGTGCGACCGATCGAGCTAGGAGAGGGCCAGCTTGGTGGAAATCGTCTCGGACATTTTGCGGATTTGATCCCCGGTGAGCGTGTCCCGGTGCATGATGATCAACGGAGTGCCGCTTTGGGAGGCCTGCTGCGTGAGCTCCGGGGCGGGAGAGATGATTCCGGCCATCTCGATTCCGAGGTCCGCCTCCACTTGTTTCCAAGGAATATTCAGACTGGTTCGCTCACGCGTGATCATTGCCAAACTCGTTCGACCACGCTGCAGGCCGCTCGAGAACAAGTCATCCAACACCGCCCGGGCGATGACGTTTGAAGGATAGACCGGTTCCACAACGACGATCACCCGGTCGCTTGCCAACAACAGCGGCTTCGAGTACGGACGCAACCCTGAACCCAGGTCCAGCACCAGAACGGTGCACATCGAGGCCAAGTTCTTGACCACGGCCTCCATCTGGGCGACTGCCTGATCCAACTCAGCCTCTTGAGGTTGGTAGGAAGCAAGCAGCAGGCGCACTCCGCTGGGATGGGTGACCACTTCCGATTCGACCGATCGAAGGTGGATGTCTTTGAGCGAGCGCGAGAGTAGGGTCGTCAAGCCGGTGGGGGCACTGATGTTCAGATCGAGGGCGATCGACCCCTGGCCGGGGTTGAATTCGGCGATGATGACATCCAGGCCATTCTGCTGCAGCTGTACTCCGACGTTGAGAGCCAAAGTCGAAGTACCGAGCCCGGCTCGGGTGCCGAAGAAGCTGACGATCTGTGCCTGTTCAGGAGCTTCCTTGGTCGGAGTACCGGCGGAGCGAGAGAGTACGGCTTTGACGTGGGCGGTCAGCTCTGCGGGGTGGGTGGGCTTGGTCAAATAGTCATCCACGCCGGACTCAAAGCCCTTCACCTTGTCATCCACCATAGTTTTGGCGGTGAACATCACGATCGGGATATGGGAGAGCGACGGATCGGAGCGCAAGCGTTCCGTCACCTGGTATCCATCCATGTCCGGCATCATGACGTCCAGCAAGATCAGGTCGGGCCGTTCCGAGGAGGCTTTGGAGAGGCCGATCGTCCCGTTGCTGGCGACCGCGATCTGATAGCCCTGCCGCTCAAGCATTAGGCCGACGAGCTTCAGTGTATCGATATCGTCATCGATGATGAGGATCTTTTCAGCCATTAAGCTCGTTTTGGCGAGAGCGAGGGCAGTCTAGCATAAAGCCCTAGGCCGGGCAAGGATTCGCACTTCCCACACCTTATGTCAGGCTATACAGAGACAAATTGGGCCCCACAGTCGCCCCGATTTCGCAAAGCGGAGCACGCTTGTATAATCCCGCCGCCGCACTTTTGGCCGGAGGCCGCGTGTCAATCGCCGGCTGGGGACTTGAATCACCTTTCTATCTAGGGCTCCCTGCCCGAGAAGCAGGTTATTTGCTACTTGGGTTGTATGTCCTGGTCGTCGGTTTCTCCGTTCGCAAACCGACCATTCGGCTACCAAAGAAACTGCACAGACTGCTGTTCCTGCCAGCCGCCCTCCTGCTGGCTGCGATCAGCTTCTCCGGCGCGTTCACCATCCAGCTCTCGAGCGCGGTCGTGGGCCCCGAGCAGCTGCAGGCCGGTGGCGGTTCTAACTTTCCCCTGTTCGGAGCGGCACCCTGGATGGTTGCGGCTGGATTTGTCGGAGAGCTGCCCGCCGCTTTGTTGGGGCTGCTGGCTGGCCTGGTCCGAGGGGGCTGGGGTACCCAGCGGCTGCTGACGCCTTTCGGGATCGCGGCCCAGGCGGCCCTCTTCAGCTGGTTGATCCGACGCCCCTACTCAGAATTGCCGGGACGTCTGGCGCGGCGCCCGCTGCCAAGCGCCCTGGCCGCTGGCCTTGTGTTCGGTTTGCTCCGCTCGGTCGAAGACCTGGTGTATGTGCCCGGGGACTTCCTGCGCGCCTTGGACCAAACCACAGCGACTCTTGGGCCGACCGTGCTGGCCTCGTTGCTAGAGCTTGGATTCGCCGGCGTGTTGACCGCCGGCCTCAAGGCGGGGTTCGCTCGACACTGGCAAGCGCCGAGAGAGCTGATACTTGGGCCGTACAACCGGACTCTAGCGTCCCGGTTGGTCACGGTAGTGGTCAGCCTGGGCTTGGTGGGAGGCGCCGGGTTGACGTATGGCAACTGGCTGCTCTCGCGGAGCTCCGCGCAGAGGATCATCTCGGACCAGATGCTTCAAACCGCTTCGCAAGTGGCGGAAGGCATACCTTTTTTCATCCAGACCGGCCGGACCCAGATTCGATCGATCGCCGAGAGCCTGCCGGAGCCGGCCTCCGCTCAAGAGATCTCGGCTGCCGCCCTCGCCGAGGCGGTGAAGGATCGGGCCTATTTCACCCAACTGGCAGTTCTAGACTCCGGGGGAGCTGCCTGGGCCTATTGGCCGGCATCTGCCTCAGCTCTGGCGCGCGAGATCGAGGTGGCAGCCCAGACCGGAGCGCCGCAGGAGCTGGTTCTGGGTGGCATGCTTCCCGGCGAGGGGGTCCAGCTGGTTTTTCTCACCCCGCTGGCTGGCAGTGGCGGAGGGCAGGGAATGCTCGTGGGATGGACGGATCTCACTCGCAATCCGCTGCTGGAACCCGTCAACGCGCGGCTCGCGGCCTATACCGCCGGAGAAGCGTTCGTGGCAGACGACCGCGGCCGGGTGATCCTGCACTCCGACCCCGACCAATGGCTGCAGCCGGCCACCTATCCGGAATCCGGAAACGCGTCCTTTTTTCATGCTCCCGACTCAACCGGCAATCGTTCTTGGGTTTATTCGCTGCAGGTCGAGGGTTACCCATGGCGGGTGATCGTCAGCACTCCTCAAAGTGCGCTGGATGCGCTTGCGCTGTCCACCACCGTGAATCTCTTCCTGCTGCTGGTGAGCCTGGGGGGAGTGCTGATCGCGGCGGTATACCTCCTTAGCCGCCGGCTGACCCGGCCGCTGCGTGATATGGCAAGCGCGGCCGAAGCGATTGCACAAGGAGACCTCGATCGTCAAGTCCCGGCCGGGGGCGAGGATGAAATCGGCCGACTTGCCGGCTCATTTGAGCGCATGCGACAGGCCTTGAAGGCCCGCCTTGGTGAGCTGAACCTGCTACTGACGACCAGCCGGCGGATGGCCGAAAGCTTTGACCTGGGTGAGGCACTGCCGATTGTGCTCAATCGAATTCGCGACTTGATGAACGTTGATGGCGTGCGCTTAGTGCTGGGTGGATCGGAGGGCGAGTTTGAAACCTACCAGGCGGGCTCGGCAGGAAAAGGTTGGGAGAGCCTGGATCGGGGGATTCTGGATCTCACTCGCAAGCGCGGGCAGTTTTCTCTGGAGAACCCAGCCCGGGCGGGGGCGGTCCTGGACCTCGGCGGGATAGCAGACGGGTTGGAGGCGCTCATCGCCTTCCCGGTCAAGCATGAGGCGGAGGACCTTGGGGCGCTCTGGCTCGGGCACAGCCGCCCCCGGGGATTCACGAAATCGGAAGTCAGGCTGCTGTCGATTTTTGCCGGGCAATTGGCGATCTCGCTGGAGAACGTGGGACTCTACCGCCGTGCCGAGCGAGAGCGCAGCCGGCTCCTGGCGATCCTCAGCTCAACTCCGGACGCGGTGATCGTCACGGATGCGCGGGGCCGGGTGTCGCTGGCCAATCCCGCTGCAGATGCCGTGCTGACGGCGAGGGCGGAGGAGGCCATTGGCCGGCCAATCGGCGAGCTCGTGCGGGCTCCCGAGCTGGCCGCACTCTTCACGGAGCCCTTGCCGCCCGGCCGGTCAATTGAAATCAAGTTGGAGGGAGGCCGGGTGCTTTACGCCTCGGCCTCGGACGTGCCGGGCGGGCAGCTGGGCAGGGTGTGCGTGCTCTCCGACATCACGCACTACAAAGTCCTTGACGCCTTGAAATCCGAGTTCGTGTCCACGGTCAGCCACGATCTGCGTTCGCCGCTCACTCTGATGCGGGGGTACTCCAGCATGGTGGCCAACGTGGGCGCCGTGAATACCCAGCAGCAGGAGCTGTTGGACAAGATTCAGGCCAGTGTGGATCGAATGGCCAAACTGGTTGACGACCTGCTTGATCTGGGGCGAATCGAGAGCGGGATTGGCCTGAGCCTCGAGGCGGTGGAAATCGCTTCAGTCTTGAAGGAAGTCTTGACCAATTTCCGACCCCAGGCCCTCAACAAACAGGTCGCCCTCGAAGTGCAGCTAGGTACAAAGCTGCGGCCGCTGCAGGCCGACCCGGTACTGCTCCGCCAGGCGATCGCCAACCTGGTAGACAATGCCATCAAGTACTCGCAGCCCGGAGCTCGAGTGTTGCTGCGGGCGGATCAAATCGAGGGCCGCCAGATCATCCAGGTTCAGGACAGCGGTGTGGGAATCGCTTCGGCCGACCAGCCTCGGCTCTTCGAGAAGTTTTTCCGAGTCGGAGAGGGAAAGGGGGCCGGCCTCGGGCTGGCGATCGTGAAGTCGATCGTCGAACAGCATCAAGGCCGGGTGAGCCTAGAGAGCCGGCTCGGGCGGGGGAGCACCTTCACCATCGCCTTGCCGCTCAGGGCGGATCGGGTCCGGGCGGCCGCCTGAGTCCGGCCGCGAACCGATCTCCGGCCCTTTTGAGCTCCGCCGCTGATCACTCTCCAGCCGCATCTGGCGC
>JAHFAU010000171.1 GCA_023250385.1 Anaerolineales bacterium | reverse complement strand
GGCTTGGCCGCGGCCAGGGTTACCGTGAGATCGGCGGCCAGCGTCTCGTCTGCGACGGCGCCCGTGTCGCAGTCGAGTCCGGAAGGGCAGTCAACCGCGACGATTACCGGCCGATCGGCGCGCTGACCAAGCGCATTCTGAACAACCTTCAAGACGTCCATGGCCGCTCCCTGCAGCGGAAGCCGGAAGCCGGTGCCGAGGATCGCATCCAAAATCAGCTGGGCCCTTCCGACCTGCAAGCGGAGAACCCGGGCGCGCTGGTCTTGGTCTCCGGCGGCGATCAGGGTTCCCCGATCGCGAAGCTTGGCCAGGTGCGGATCATCCGCCGCCCGCTCTTTGGTGAGGTAGACCGCAACTTGCATCCCGGCCTGGGCCAGGTGCTCGGCGGCCACCAGGCCATCTCCCCCATTGTTCCCGGAGCCGGCCAGGACCAGGACCTGTTTCCCTTCGACCGGAGCGAACTGCTCCACGATCACCTGGGCCACTGACCAGCCGGCGTGCTCCATCATCTGAGCGTAGCTGTGCCCGGCGGCATCGGCCGCTCGCTCGATTTGGCGCATCTGTTCCACGTTGACTACTTTCGGCACCCTTCAACCTCCGGCGGCCCGGCCCGCGCGGATTATCCGCGAACACCAGGTGTGTGTCAACGCAACTCGCCGCGGTTTGACAGCCGGCGCGGGCCGCGAGTACACTGCCGCTTCGCTCCGCCCGATGATCACCCGTGAACGACTTGAAGCACTCGAAGAGCAGGCGCTGGCGCCTTACGCGCACCGCAGCCGCGATTCTCGGGGCCGGGTGTATACGGAGCCGGAACCCAAGTATCGAACTGCCTTCCAACGCGATCGAGATCGCATCCTGCACACTACCGCCTTTCGGCGGCTGGAGTACAAGACTCAGGTCTTCGTGATTACCGAGGGCGACTATTACCGGACCCGGCTCACCCATACCCTAGAGGTCGCCCAGATCGGACGGAGCCTCGCCCGGGCACTGGCGGCCAATGAGGACTTGGTGGAGGCCATCTCGCTGGCCCACGATTTGGGCCACCCGCCGTTCGGACACTCCGGCGAAGCGACCCTCAGCCGGCTGATGGCTGATCACGGAGGATTCAATCATAACCGCCAGTCCCTGCGGATCGTCACCGAGCTAGAGCGCCGCTATCCTGACTTCCCGGGGCTCAATTTGACCTGGGAGGTGCGCGAAGGGATCGTCAAACATGAAACCGAATATGATGTTGCCGATACGGCGGGCTACGAGCCCAAGAAGCGCGGGCACTTGGAAGCCCAGATTGTCAACCTGGCAGACGAGCTGGCCTTCACCGCCCACGATCTGGACGACGGGTTGCGCTCAGAGCTCATCTCGCCGGAGCAGCTGGAGGGCGTGGCACTCTGGGAGATGCTTTGTCAAAGCATCGGATGGCCTGGCGGCCAGCTGGATGACCTGTCCCGGCACCGGCTGATTCGACGCTTGATCGGGATGACGGTCTCCGCCCTGCTGGAGGCGACCAGTGCCCGCATTGAGGGGGCGAAGATCCGTTCGCTGGAAGATCTGCAGAAGTTAGACTATAACCTGGTCAAATACGCAGACGACTTTGCGGTTCTCAATCAGCAGCTCAAGGACTTTCTGTACTCGAACATGTACCAGCATTTCCGGGTGGTAAGAATGCAGACCAAGGCTGAGCGAATTGTCGAGGATCTGTTTGCCTCCTATGTGGAGAAACCCGAAATCCTTCCGCCCGAAACTCAGTCGAAGGCTCGCGAGTTCGAGTTGTACCGAACGGTCTGCGACTACCTGGCAGGAATGACCGACCGTTTCGCGATCCAGGAACATCGCAAGCTCTTTGAGCCGGAGACCCTCCCGTAGCCGCTCATGGCTGATGATCAAAGCTTCCTGACCGCCGAAGGCGCGGCCAAGCTGCGCAAGGAGCTCGTGGAGCTGAAGGGACCCAGGCGGTTGGAGATGGCCGCCCGGCTAAGGAAGGCGGTGCGCCAGGGCGACCTGAGCGAAAATGCCGACTACATCAGCGCAAAGGAGCAGCAGGCGTTTCTCGAGGGCAGAATACAGGAATTGGAGAGCGTCCTGCGCAACGCCACAGTCGTCGAGCGGACTACCCCTTCAGAATGGGTGGAAGTCGGCAGCACTGTCGTTGTACTTGAGCAAGGCGAGGCGGAGACGACGTTTCAAATCGTGGGAGCGAAAGAGGCAAACCCGCGGGCCGGCAAGATCTCACATGAATCCCCGATTGGGAAGGCCTTGCTAGGGAAGAAGGTTGGTCAGTCGGCCCAGGCGATCACCCCGGGAGGTCCGATTCGCTTCAAGATCCTGGAAATCCGCTAACCCGCGCCGTCCCGCGACCAGGCTCTAAGCTCGATCGTGAGCCGCTCGAAGAAGCTTTGGGCGGGCAGCGCGCTTTCTCCGTAGATCATATCCACGATCCTGGCTTCGACTTCCAGCGAAGCCGTCTGCAAGGAGATCACCCCGCCGGTTTCGGCCACGACCGGATCACCCTTTGCAGACAGGCGGGTCCGCGTTTCATCATCATGATAGCTATAGTTGCTCATCAGCACCTTGGTCACGGTCTGGATGTCGTTCTTATCGAATAGCCACACCTCAAATGCCGACACCTTGTTCGGGTCTCCTACGCCGATCAGGTCGCCGATACCTACTCCGCATTCCCCGAGGAAATCACCGGTTGGGCTCTCGATGCTGAAGGAATCGTCGTACTTGTCTTCTCCGAGGTTGTAGATGGTGCGGAAGGTCGCCAAACTATCGTCGCCAGCGAATTCTGGTTTGGAAGGAAATGACTGGACGGTCGGCTCGGCCTCGACCTGCTCGGTGGCGACCGACGGGTTGGCTTCCGGGTCTTCCCGGCTGCGCGAGCGGAGCACCAGGACTGTGACCAACAGCAGTCCCAGAA
>JAHFAU010000170.1 GCA_023250385.1 Anaerolineales bacterium | reverse complement strand
TTGCGCCGCAGTAGGTGGCGAAGGCGTTGCCAAGCTTTAGGCCCTTGGATTTTTCGTTCGCCATAGCATGGATAACCTCTGCGTAAACCGCTGCTCGGCTTCGAAGGTTTTCGTAGAAGACGAGTCCGTTCACGACACCATTACAGAGCATGTCTCCCGCCGCCTGCTGTAACCACTTTGTGTACGCGTCCAGTACTGCGCTTCTCTTCGGCGGGTCTCCGGCAAGCGCTGCGTGAACCCCGAAGTCCAGGGCAATCGCCCGAAGGTACTGCAGTTCCTCGTAGACCTGCTGCGGATCGAGGTTGAAGCGCGAAGCGAGCTCGCTCAGCCGCTCGGCGTCCGACCGCTCGCACCGCTTGACGAGCTCGAACAAGAAGCCCACCAGATTGGAGTGGACCCCATTTTTGAGACAGCCAGTTAACCCATAAAATGCATCGAAGGGGGAAGCTGGCATGATGTCTCGAAGGAAGTTCACCAAGGAGTTCAAGCTGACGGCGGTGCATCGGCTGCAATCGGGCCAATCGGTGGCGGAGGTGGCGCGGGCATTGGAGGTCCACCCGAGCGACCTGCATCGCTGGCGAGGGGAGCTGGACGAGCACGGGGAGCGGGCGTTCCGCGGGGTGGGCCAGAAGCGGGCCGAGGAGAGCCGGTTGGCGGAGTTGGAGCGGAAGGTGGGTCGGCAGGCGATGGAGATCGATTTTTTGAGACGAGCCTTGCAGCATGTCGAGGAAGCGCGCCGGCTGCGGGCACTGTCGGGCGGCGCACTCTGTACCAGCAGGTCGAGAAAGAAGTGAAGACCGAGACCCAGTTGCCCGTTACGACGATGTGCCAGAGGGCCGGGGTGTCCCGGGCGGGTTTCTATCGGCACTTAACCGAGGGCCCGCCGTCGCGGGGGGACAGCGTCGTGCGGGCGCAGATGCAGGACATCGCGCTGGAGTGGCCGAGCTACGGCAGCCGGCGGATCACGGCGGAACTGAAGCACCGGGGTTGGGAAGTGAACCGCAAGCGGGTGCAGCGGCTGATGCGGGAAGACAATCTGCTGTGCCTGCGGAAGCGCCGGTTCGTGGTCACGACGAACTCCGCTCATGGCTTGGCGGTGTATCCGAATCTGGCGAGCACGATGGTGTTGACCGGAGTGGATCAGCTTTGGGTGGCCGACCTCACTTACATCCGGCTGGAGGAAGAGTTCGTGTACCTGGCGGTGATTCTGGATGCTTTTTCGCGCCGGGTGATCGGCTGGGAACTGGACCGTACGCTGGAAGACTCGCTGACGATGGCGGCGCTGCGCAAAGCGCTGGCGCACCGGCCGGTGTGGCCGGGGCTGGTGCATCATTCCGACCGCGGCATCCAGTACGCCAGCGGCGATTACACCCGACTGCTGGAGGCACACCACATCCGGATCAGCATGAGCCGCAAGGCGAGTCCCTGGGACAATGCCACCTGCGAGTCGTTTATGAAGACCCTGAAATACGAGGAGGTGTATCGAACCGAGTATCGGGACCTGGCCGATGCCCGCTCGCGGATCGGCGAGTTTCTGGAGAAGGTGTACAACGAAAAGCGGCTGCACTCGGCGCTGGACTATCGGTCGCCGATGGAGTTCGAGCGCACGCTGGGGTCGGAAGCCGAGCAGCAGCCGGCGGAGGTTTGGAGATGAGCTTTTCCAGGCGGTTAGGCCCCGCTGTGTGGGCTCGGTTGGGCTGGGGAGCGGCCGGCGGGCACACCGGGCGCGGGGGCGCGCGCGGGGAAAGGCGCCCGTTGCAGTTCCAGGGTGGCTCGCGCGAAGGTGCGACGCAGATAGTCCTGGGGGTCGGAGTGCCGGCGAGGAAAGCCAGGGCTTCCGAAGCGGAGGATGGCCTGGACCTGGGCCGCCGGCACGCCACGCCGGAACAACTCTTTGGCGATCCACTTGTCGGCGATGCTCCAATCCGGTTGCGGGAACCGTTGCGGAATCCGCAGGCGGTGGAGCCAGCTCTGATAGATCTGGACGGCCACCGAAGGTGGGAGAGAGCAATCCCAGGGGTCCGGGGAGAGGGAAACGGAGGTCGTAGCGGGAAGGGCCGGCTGGAGCGCGAGGCGGTGGGGTGGTGGCGCCAGCGTTACCCGGCGCTCGGCCGCTTGCACCAGGGAGGCGCCGTGGGTGGCCAAGCCCAGCCGGGTGTGGAGGAGTTTCACCCAGGGAGCGTAGCCGGCGGGGGTGCGCCGCTGCGGCTTCTGATTGGTGAAGCCGGCCAGCCTTCCCAAGTGGCGCCAATCGGTGCTGGCCCGGTCTGCCCCGTAGGTCTGGGCCAACTGTCTGCCGATCTGGGTGGCGGTGGCGGGCTCCAAGGGGGTGGGACTGACGTGAATCCAGGCCTGCAGATGCCCGGGGCTGGTCTGGACTACGACGCAGGGCTCATGTCCATTGGCCTGCATGGTGCGGAGGATCTGCGGGCGGGCGTGATCCAGATCCACCAGGATGTAACCGGCATTGCGGCCGTCGGCATAGGGGTAGAGGTAGACGTCATATCCCTGGCAGTTGCCAGCGCGGAGAAACCTCACGGTGGCTCCCCGGGTGAGCAGGGTCGCCGTCCAAAGGCGTTCCCCGGGGGCTGCTCTTCGAGTGACGGGGTGAATCAACCGGATCAAATAGAGCTCGTTGGGCATGGCCGCCAGTTGCCGGCCGATGGCTTGCAGGGTCAGGAAGAAACCGCGATCGATCACGTCGGCGAGTCTGCGGCCAAAGGGACTTGCCGTACAATGGATTTTCAGCGAACGGCAAACAGTGGGTTAACTGGTTGTCTCACCTTTGGGGTCCACCCCAGCATACGTCGTGAACCTGCGCAAGAAGATCGAGCCTGCCCCCGGCGAGCCGCGCTACCTGGTCAGCGTCCGGGGGCTCGGCTACCGGTTTGACGGATGAACGCTTACACACTCCTGAC
>JAHFAU010000082.1 GCA_023250385.1 Anaerolineales bacterium | reverse complement strand
AATCTGGAACCCAAGGAGCTCTATGCCGGAAGAGCCGACGTCGTCGTGACCGATGGGTTCAGTGGAAATGTCTTCCTCAAGACCAGTGAGGCCGTCGCGGCGCTGCTGGTTGAATGGCTGCAGACCGAGCTGCGGGCGTCTCCGATCAGCGCGGTTGGCGGCCTGCTCGCACGGTCGGCCTTCAGGCGCGTATCCAGGCGGCTCGATCCATCCGAGTACGGCGCAGTCCCATTACTTGGGGTAGACGGGCTCGTGTTCATTGGCCACGGGCGCTCGACCGACCGGGCTCTCATCAACGCGGTCCGGGTCGCCCGGGAAGCCGTTTCGGCCGGATTGCTGCAGGCGTTGCGTGGGCGGCTGGCGGTCGCCCTATCTGAGGTCGTCGGATGAGCGAGAACGGCGATCGCGCGCGGCGAGTGGTGATCACCGGGATGGGAGTCGCGACCCCGGTCGGCTCTACTCTCGAGAAATTTTGGGAGGCCCTGCTGGCCGGCCAGTCCGGCATTCGCCGGATCACCCGGTTCGACGCCTCCGGATTTCCGTGTCAGATCGCGGGTGAGATTCCAGACTTCGAAGTTGAGAACTTTCTTTCTCCCAAAGAAGCCCGGCGCATGTCGTTTGCCTCCCAGATCGCGCTCGGCGTCGTCGACATGGCCGTCGAGGACGCGGGCCTGCCCGAACGGTTCCCAGATCCTGAACGGGTCGGTGTCAGCCTTGGAACGGCAATCGGCGGATTGGAACGGGCATTTGAGGCTTACCGGGAGTATCTTGAGAAGGGACTCAACAAAGTCAACCCGTTTGTCATCCCTTCGGCGATGCACAACACCGCCACTTTTCACGTGGCCGAACGCTATTCCGCCTTCGGACCGAACAAGACAATTGTGACCGCCTGCGCCGCCGGCACTCAGGCGGTCGGGGAGGCCGCCGAGATGATTCGGCTGGGACATGCCGACCTTGTGCTGACCGGCGCGGCCGAGGCGGCGGTTTCGGATTTCATGTTCGCCGGTTTCGCCGCGATGCGAGCCCTGCCGATAAACTACAACAACGATCCGGAACGGGCCTCGCGCCCGTTCGATGCCAGCCGGGAAGGGTTCGTGTTCTCAGAGGGCGCGGCCGGGCTGGTCTTGGAAAGCCTCGAACACGCTCGGCAGCGCGGGGCCCGGATCTACGCCGAGGTCGCCGGGTATGCAAGTTCCAGCGACGCCTTCCATATCGCCACCTTGGAGCCCAGCGGAAACGGTGCGCTGCGCACGATGCGCTGGGCGCTCGAAGACGCCCAGCTCGCTCCGACCGAGGTCGGCTACATCAACGCCCACGGAACCTCGACCCCGACGAACGATGCGGTCGAGACCCTGGCGATTAAGCTGCTCTTCGGCGAGCGGGCTTACGACATCCCGATCTCGTCAACCAAGTCAATGATCGGACATGCGATGGGCGCCTCGGGTGCAATCGAGGCGGTGGCCTGCGCGCTCACCCTGCAGCGTGGAAAGATTCACCCGACGATTAACCTCGAGCATCCTGATCCAGCCTGCGATCTGGATTACGTCGCCGCCGGCCCCCGGGAAGCCGATGTGACGGTTGCCCTCTCAAATTCGTTCGGGCTTGGGGGCCAAAACGCGTGTTTGGTCTTGCGCCGATTCGAGGACTAGTGCGCCACTATCTGGATACCGGGAAAGTCCGTCTCTACGCCACCCTCTCTCGGGTGCTTTCGTTTGGCGGAATGGGCATCATGGGAATCGGACTCGTCGTGTCGTTCCGACAGACCACCCGACTCGACGGAGTGCTCGGGCTGTTCCTGGCCGGGATGATCGCCTCCCAGCTCGGGATCCCCATGCGCAATCGCTGGGATCGTCACCCGCGAACCGACGAATTGCTCGACCGCGCCCTGAAAGGCCTCGACGCCCGGTTCGCGATCTTTCACTACTCGCTCGGCGCCAGCCACGCGGTCTCTTGCCCGGCAGGCATATTTGCGCTGCTTCCGCGATTTGAAGACGGAGCGGTCGAATATCGCGACGGAAAATGGCAGCGGACCGTGCAGCGGCGGGGCCGGCTTCGGCGCGGCGGGGTCCGACGGATCGAGGGGCTCGACCGCCAAGCCCTGGCGGAAGCCCACCGGCTGCATAACCGCCTCCTGAAGCGGTTGGGCCAGGCCGACCTCCCTCCAGTCGACACCTTGGTTGTCTTCCTGCACTCTGCGGCCGAGATTCGGTCGGACGGCGCCCCCACCCGGGTCGTGCATCTCAAGAAACTCAAAGAAACCCTTCGCCGACTTCCCAAAGGCCAGGCCCTCTCGGATTCGCAGCTGGCCATGCTCGCTGGCCACCCGGCCGAAGCGTAGCAACCCCATCTCCTGGTCGCTCAGCCACCCGCCTGCTCGGTTGGTTGCTGACATAGGCTCGCCCTGGGCTCTGGCTATGCGCAAACGGCTTATCGTCCGCCTTCCCTCAAGTCTTGCTCAGCACGCCACATCAAGAAAAGGCCTCCGGCAACTCCCGGAGGCCTGTCCGGCCGGATCGCTCCGGTGCGGCTATCCTTTCAAATACTCATCTAAGGCAGCTCGGCTGATGCGGTAGGCATTGCCGATCTTTTTGGCCTTCAGGTCTCCCGCCTTGATCGCGGCGAGCACATCCTCCTCGGCTACCTTCAAGTGCTGGGCGGCTTCGCTGGGGGTCATGACATCGCTGCCTGCCCCTCCCCCTCCCGCTTCGGCAGGCTGGGCCCCTTTGCGGACGGCGTCGCTGATTGCACTTCCGATTCCCATCCCGGCGCCGATCCCGGCGGTAAGGCCGGCCCCGCCGGACGGATTTTGAGCCGCGTCGCGCATTGCGTCCGCCGCCTGCAGCTGGGTATAAGTCTGAACATCGAGCATCCCCATGGCCCGCAGCTCTTCGGCCGACTTGTCGGAGGGCTTCAGGCTCTCGATGTAGAAAGCCTTCAGCCTCAACCCCACCGCTTTGAAGTCGTCTTGAGCTTTCGCCCGCACCCCGGCGCCAATCTCCTCGACCATCCCGATCAGCTCCGGCACGCTGCTGGCGTCCGTTGTTTCACCCAGCAAGTCCTGCAGCTTCGACAGCAGCATCGATCGTAGCCGGTCATTGATGTCCCGGCTGCTGTATGCCCCCATCGCGCCGACGATCTGAGTGACAAACTGCTGTGGATCGGCCACCTGCACGCCGTAGGTCCCAAATCCCTGCAACAATGCGATCCCAAGGCCGACCCCTGGATTCCGCACCAGAATCGGCTGCGGCGTGCCCCATTTCTGATTGGCAAACTCGCGAGTCGAAACGAAGTAGACCTCGGCCGGGAACGGATTCTTCTCGTTGAACAGCTTGCCAATCAAATCGACCAGCAGTGGGATGTTTGCAGTGGTAATCGTGTGGCGCCCAGGGCCAAACGTGTCCAACGCCTTTCCATCCCGCATGAAGACCGCGCTTTGGGCCTCACGGACGATCACCTGGCTGCCGATCCTGAAATCTCCAGCCCCGCTCTCCGGCAGTCGATGGACGAACTCGTCCTTCATTTCATCCGGATACTCAACGACATCGAAGATTCTTGCCATCTTTGGTCTCCTACTACCTCAGAATGACTTCAGCCCGGCCGTCATACAGCCGGCCTGCTTCCTGCGCCACCTCGGAGAGATTGTGGATCGCGTCCGACAATCCGTCCTTGCCGAGGGAGTTAGCTAACTGGTCGACTGCGGCTCGAACGCGCTCGCCGTTCTCCAGCAAAGTGAGATCATAGGCGTAGATCTGCTGCAATTCGTCCTTCTTGATCCGAACGGCATCGAAGAATCCAGCGTATCCGCGCGGCGCACCTCGGACTCGGTCGATGAACGTTCGCAGTTTGATCGCAGATGACTCGATCTCATCGAGATGCTCCAGCTGCTTCGCCGAAACCAGGCTCGCCTGAATGTCGGATATCCGGCTCCACTCGGTCTCGTACCTGGCCGCGATGGCCTCCCTAAGGATCTTATCGGCCTCCCGTCGCCGGTCTCGATCATAATAGCCCAGAAAGCCCGAGACGAAGTTCTGAATCCGCCCAATCAAGTCCTTTCCCTCGGTGATCTTTTCCATTGGGTCGATCATCCTGCCCTCCTCCTGTGCAGAGTATAATTCGCCGGCGATGTCGTTGGACGAGCAGCGGGCTGACCGCTTGACCGCCGCCGACGAACTCGCGATTTCCCCGGCAACCGGATGAACAGTTCAACCATGCGGCGTTTGCCAGCCCATACCTGGGCGGGGCTGGCAATTCTCGCCGCAGGACAAGTACTGCTGGCAGCCGGCAGCCGCTGGATGGCGACCTGGCTGACTCCGGTGATGTGGACCGGCGTCATCCTGCTCCTGGACGGTTTGGTCTTCTGGCTCCGTGGGCGATCCTGGATCGTCAGCCGCCGGCGGGAGCTGCCGTTGCTCGCCCTTGCTTCGGTAGGGGTGTGGCTGATCTTTGAAGCTTACAACCTCCACTTGCGCAACTGGCGCTACGTCGGGCTTCCTATGAGCGCCCTCACGCGTGATTTGGGATACTTTTGGTCCTTCGCCACGATCATGCCTGGGGTGTTCGAGGCAACCGACCTGTGTCTGGCAATCCTGGAGCGTCGCGGTTCTGTGGTATCGATCCCAGACTCAGTGTCGAACGTCGGTCGGCCGTGGGCCTGGTCGATTGCCGGGATCGGGATGGTTACGATCCCACTGGCCCTGCCTCCGGAGTCCGCCGCGCTGCTATTTGGCGCCGTTTGGATCGGCTACTTTCTGCTGCTCGACCCGTTGAATGAGATGCTCGGACTGCCTGCGCTCCGTCAGCGCTGGCGACTGGGGGATCGACGTCTGATCCTCGCCCTCCTGCTCGGGGGGATGATTTGCGGGTTCCTTTGGGAGACCTGGAACCACCAGACGGCCGCGGCCGGCGGGGCCTACTGGGTGTATATCTTTCCTGAGGCGCTCCGTCCGCTGGGCCTCCAGTTTGGGCAAATGCCAGTGCTGGGTTTGCTTGGGTTTCCCCCGTTCGCCTTGGAGCTGTTCGGGTTCTACCAATTCATCCGAGAGATCCTGGGGGGCGATCGGGTTTTCGGACCACGCCCGGCGCAGCCGTAGCCGAGCCCTCCAGTCTCAAGCGCTCCTCCGGCCAACTCCGGGAGCCACCGTCAGCTCACCGCGCCGGATCTACCTTCCCGGCCATTCGTAGAACACGAGCATCGTCTGGCCGTACTTGCGTCGGTCAATCTCGACCAGCCGTCGAAGCTTGAGCGGTTCGTGTTCCTTCGGATCGATTTGGGCGATTACCCAGGCATCCGGATTCAACCAGTCGTCGCGCTGGTCGAGGCCAACCACAACCCGGCTCCAAAGCTTGGAGTATTGGGGCGGAGCCACGTAAACCAGGTCGAAAAATTCTGGGGATCCCGCGGCGAGCACGTCGAAGACGTCTCCGTGAATCACGCGGGCCGGCTCGCTCAAACCGGTGTGCTGCAAGTTGAAGCGAATGGTCTCGACAGCCCGCGGGTGTTTCTCGACGAATGTGGACCGGGCGGCCCCCCGGCTGAGGGCCTCGATCCCGACACTCCCGGTCCCCGCGAACAGGTCCAGGAAGGCGCACCCATCGATCTGGGGAGCCAGGATGTTGAAGAGTGCTTCTTTGACCTGATCGCGGACGGGCCGGGTACCCACACCGGGGACCAGGCGCAGGCGCCGCCCTTTCGCGGTGCCGGCGACTACCCGGATCGGCATTTCAGGTCAGCAGTTCCGGAATCGCTTCAGGAGTTGTGGCCACCGAAACGCCGGCCGATTCGAGCGCCGCGATCTTGTCCGACGCCAGCCCGGAGCCGCCCTCGATGATCGCTCCGGCGTGTCCCATTCGCTTGCCAGGGGGAGCGGTTTGCCCGGCGATAAAGCTGACGACCGGCTTAGTCATTTGGTCCCCAATGAATTCAGCCGCCCGCTCCTCGTCCGTCCCGCCAATCTCTCCGATGAGGACGACCGACTCGGTATGCGGATCGGCTTCGAACAACTCCAATACGTCGAGGAACGTGGTCCCGATCACCGGATCGCCGCCGATTCCGATACAAGTCGAGACTCCGCGCCCGTTTCGCTGCAGCGCATACAGGACCTCGTAGGTCAAGGTGCCGGAGCGTGAGACCACCCCCACCGGGCCCGGCTCGGCAATATGGCCGGGAATGATTCCCACTTTGCATTCACCGGGAGTTAGCAAGCCGGGACAATTCGGTCCGATGAGTCTTGCGCCAGCCCGGTCCAGATACTCACGCACCATGATCATGTCCTGGATCGGGATCCCCTCTGTAATGCACACGAGCAGCGGCAGCTGGGCGTCGGCCGCCTCGAGCATCGCATCGACCGCGAAGCGGGCTGGGACGAAGGAGACGCTGCAGTTCGCTCCAGTCGCAGCCATCGCCTGATCGACAGTGTCGAAGACCGGGACTTTGCCTTCGAGAACCCAATCGCCCCCCTTGCCCGGCGTCACGCCGGCGACAATCTTGGTCCCGTAGTCGAGCATCTGCGCGGAGTGAAAGATTCCTTCGCGTCCGGTGATCCCCTGCACCAGCAGGCGGGTGTCCTTATTGATGAGGATGCTCATCGCACCGCTTCCACCTGCGAGGCCGCGATCGCCAGCCTGGCCGCCTCGTTGAGGGAAGCCGCGGTTGGCAAGTCGGCATCCGCCAGGATCTTGCGGCCTTCCTCCTCGTTGGTGCCAACCAGCCGTATCACCATCGGAACTTCGCGCCGGACTCCTTGCAGCGCCATCAGGATTCCACGGGCGACTTCGTCACAGCGGGTGATCCCGCCGAAGATATTCAGCAGGATCGAGCGAACGTTTTCGTCCGCCAGGATGATCTGCAGCGCGGCCGCGACCTTCTCGGCCGCTGCTCCGCCGCCGACGTCCAGGAAGTTTGCCGGCTCGCCGCCAAGCGACTTGATCACGTCCATGGTCGCCATCGCCAGGCCAGCCCCGTTGACCATGCACCCGATATCGCCATTCAGCTTGACGTAGGAAAGGCCGTACTTGCGGGCCTCCCGCTCCGAGGCAGCTTCCTCGTCGACATCTCGCAGGTCGGCCAGCCCCGGATGCCGGTACAGGGCGTTGTCGTCCAAAACGATCTTCCCATCGAGCGCCAGCAGCTGCCCGGTTCGGGTGATGACCAACGGGTTGATTTCTGCCAGGGTGGCGTCGGCGTCCAGGAAGGTCTTGAACAGGCCGCTGGCGATTCGAGCGAATTCCGACCACAACTGCCTGGGCAGCTCCATCGAAGTTGCGAGATTGCGGGCCTGGTACTCGCGCAACCCCAAAAAGGGATCGACCCACACTCGCACGATCCGCTCCGGATCTTTGCGAGCCACCTCCTCGATTTCTATCCCGCCCTGCACGGAGGCGATCATCACCGGCACTCGGGCGGCCCGGTCGTTGGTGACGCCCAGGTAGATTTCGGTTTGTACCTCGGCCGCTTCGTCGACCAGCACCTTGCGAACTGGGAGCTCCTTGATGCGCATTCCGAGAACTTGAGTTGCCAGCTCCTCTGCCTCCTCGGGCGATCCGGCCAGCCGGATGCCTCCGGCCTTGCCTCGACCACCGACCAGGACCTGAGCCTTGATCACCGCCCTGCCCCCCAGTTCTTCGGCGATGGTTCTGGCTTCCGAGGCAGTCATAGCCACCCTGCCGCGCGGAATGGGGATCCCATGCTGGGCGAATAACTGTTTGGATTGATATTCGTGAAGCTTCATCCTGCCTCGGAGAGGTTGAATCGCATCAGCCGATCGTTACCCGAATCTACCACCCACAGATCGCCGGATTCGGAGAAGGTCAGTCCGTCCGGCAGACCGAACTGAGAGGATCCGGACCCAAATCCCCCCCACCCGAATTTGAACTCACCGTCGGAGCTGAAACAGAGCACCCGATATCCCTCTGGATCGGTAAGGCAGACTGTGCCCAGCCTGCTAACGCTGAGGTACGGTTTATTGTCGAGGGATTGACCGAGCCATCCATCGATCGGCCACTCGGCAACCGCGCTGAAGACCGAGTCCGCCACTTCTTCGAAGACTTGCACCCTACGATTCCAAGTGTCGGCAACAAAGACTCGCCCTTGGCCGTCGATCGCCACCCCAACCGGCTCATCCAAGCCGCCCAGCTGTAGACCAAATCCGCCGAACTGGCCCACGGGCTGGCCTTCTGCATCGAATATAACAACCCGCTTGTTGCCCGTGTCGACCACGAACAGCCGCCCCTTCTCGTCCACGGCCAACCCACGCGGCCCCCAGAATTCGGTCGGCTGGCCGGATGTGCCGTTTTTTCCAAACATCCCCAGGAATTCCCCGCCGGCCGTGAAATGCTGGATCCGATGATTCCAGGTGTCAGCGACATATACGGTCCCATCCGGGGCCACGGCCACTCCCCAGGGTTCGTTGAATGTCCCGGG
>JAHFAU010000081.1 GCA_023250385.1 Anaerolineales bacterium | reverse complement strand
GGACACCCAGCAGCGCGCAGAGCCGTCGGGCAGATCCACCCACCACCAGGTGCCTTCGGGGTTTTTTCCAAAGGCCTTAACCAGTACGCCCGGCTGGATAAAGTCCACCGTGGCAAATCCCTGGGACGGACCGAACCGGCAGCGGGCGGGGGACGAGATCACGACCCAAACGTAGTCGGGAGTCGGACTAGGTGGTTCGGGTGTCGAACTCGGCGTAACTGTAACCAACTGCGTTTGCGTTGCGCTTGCGGCTTGCGCGGTCGGTGAGAGGGTCGGGCTTCGGACGCTTGCAGCGGTTGTGCTGGCCGAGGGACTTCTGATGGCGGGTAGGCCTGCCGCAGCCGCCGGAGTAAGTGAACCTGCCGGAGTCTGGGCTCGGTTTCCGAAGGTGAGGATTCCGGCAGTAACCAGCAGCGCCAGGGCTGCCAGCCCAACCGCGGCTCGGCTCCTGGGCGGCAGCGCGGCAAGCCGCCTAAATCCCGGCCCAAACAGCCTCTTCGGCAGCAGCGTCTTGAACACCGGTCTGGCGAAACCGCCCGACAGCAAGGTCTTGAACACCTGCCGGCGGGCCGGGGGTTGCGCGAACACGGTCATCGCCGGCGCCCCGGTGCCCCGGCGCTCCGCGCCGAACAGCGCACGGGTGGCTTCCGCCAGCTCGCCGGCGCTGGCGAACCGGGCTTGGCGGTCCTTGGCCATCGCTCGTCCCACGACCTCATCTGCCCCTTCCGGTAGTCGGGGATCGAAATCCCGGATTCGGGGGACCGGATCGAGCACGTGTTTCATCATCAGCTTGGTCGGAGTGTCCGCCTGAAAGGGCTGCTTGCCGGTCAGCATCTCGAACAGGATGATGCCCAAGGAATAGATATCGCTCGCGGAATCCAGCTTTCCGTCGGCCTGCACCTGCTCTGGGCTCATGTAGGCCGGCGTGCCGATGACCGAGCCGGTTCGGGTGATGCTGAGCGAGGCCTCCTCCAGCATCGCGATCCCAAAGTCCGAGAGGAAGGATTCGCCGAAGCGATCGAACAAGACGTTGGCCGGCTTGAGGTCGCGGTGAATCACTCCCTGGCTGTGGGCGAAGTCCAGTGCCGATCCGATCCGGAAGAGCAGATTCGCGGCGTCGAGCACGCTGAGTGGTCCGCGGTCGAGCCGGGCAGCCAGCGAGCCACCCCCCATGTAGCGCATCACCAAATACGGTTGGTTGTCATGGGTCCCGGTGTCATAGACCGGGACGATCGCGTGGTGTTCTAGCGAAGCGATGGTTTGCGATTCGCGCTGAAAGCGAGCCTTCAGCTGCCGGCTGTGGAGGAACTCCTTGGGCAGCAGCTTGATCGCCACGTCACGGCGAAAACGGGGGTCGTGAGCGCGAAACACGGAGGCCATGCCGCCGGTCCCAAACTCCCGAATCACCTCATAGCGCCCGATCCGCTTGGGAGGCACAGCCTCAAATCTACTTCATAATGCCGCGGGAAATCAACGGCCCGGAACAGCTAGCTGTCAGCCTGGGACTGCCGGGGTCTGTGGTTCGGTTAGTCGACCGGGGCGGCGCTCGCCCAATCGACGTAGAGATCGTAGCCCGAACTGACCCAGGCCGCACTGTATGCCCTGCGAGAGGGGCTCGCCTCGCTCTACGACCCTGAGGCCGAGTGAGGCATGGGCTCGTTTCGCTCTAGCCGCCAGCGGTAAGTTGACAGGTGTTGTCGAACTCAAGCAGCAGCGCGTAACCCCCGCCGTCAGCTGCTGATTCGAACTCGAAGGCCAGCACCTTGGCCTGCCCGGCAGACAAGCTCCGGTTGCTTTGCCAACCCGATTGGATGTCGCTGGGAGGCGAATCGTCGCCTTCCTTCCAGATTAGCGATCCCCCTAGCTTGATCTTCTTCAACTCGACGTGGCTCGCAGGCCAGTCCAGGTGGATTGCAGTGATCGTGACTGAGACCGCCGTGCCGTTGACGACTTCCCAGCGAACGTCTTTCGCATTCGGAGTGAAGTCGCCCAGGGATAGGTCGGAGCACGCGAGTCCGGCGGGGACGGGAGTACTGGTCGGTAAGGGGGTGCTGCTCGGGAGTTGGGTCGGGGTTGAGGTGGGGTTGGGGAGAGTTGAGGCCGTAGGAGTTGGAGGAATCTGGGAAGCGGCCACAGTTGGGGCTGTCGTCGGGCCTGGAGTCGGAACGGCTGTCGACAGCGAAATGGGGGTCAGGTAGTTGACACTGCCGGCCGCGCCGATCTCCCCAGAGCCGGCCGTTCCAGATGGAGGCGGGGCGGGGGTGTCTTCAGGAATCACCCCCGAGGCCACCAGAGTCTGAACAACCGCCGTCTGAAGTTCCGCGGATCCAAGGCCGAACCCTTGCGAGGCGGCAAGCTCGGTTGACATCACCGCGATCGTCCCGGCCAGCGCAGCCAGCTGTTCACCTTCCGCGCCGGCAGCATAAGAAGCCTGCTGCTCAACCGATTGAGATCCCGGACCAAGAAACGTTTTCAACCCTGAGGCCAAAACCGGGTAAGCAAGGATTAGTGCCAGGAGCAGCCCGGCCAGCCGGGCCGGTCGAGGGACGCCGAGCCTGCCTCGGATCGCGGCTCCCCGCGAGGCCGGTAGAGAAATGGTGGGCCGCACCGAGCTGGGAAGCTCGATCCGAGGGGCGGGATTGGAAAGCGGGTCGAGGGCGTGGGCGACTGCGGCCTGGAAGGCATCGTTAAGGTCAGCCACGCTGGCGAACCGGTCGCCAGGGGCTTTGGCGGTCGCCTTGAGAATCACGCGCTCAACGGCCTCCGGCACATTGGGGCTGTTTTCCCGGATCAGCGGCAGCGGCTCGTGAATTTGCTTCAACGCAACCGCCATCGGGGTCTCCGCCTCGAATGGCAAATGCCCGGTTGTGAGCAGGTACAGGATGACGCCGAGCGAGTATTGGTCGGAGAGCGGGTCGGCCTTCTCGCCGCGAGCCTGCTCGGGAGACATGTAGGCGGGAGTGCCGACCAGCGCCGAGCCGGTCAGGCTGGCCGAAGCCTCTTGCATTCGCGCCAGTCCGAAATCCGAGAGCAGCGCGTTTCCCTCTTCATCCAGCAGGACATTGGACGGCTTGACGTCTCGATGCACGACCCCGTCGTCGTGGGCATATTGCAGCGCCTCCGAGATCTGCCGGACCAGGCGGGCGCCCTCCTGCGGCCCGATGGGGGCATCCCGCAGCCGATCGGACAGGGTGCCGACCGGCAGATAGGGCATCACGAGATAGGCATGCCCGTCCACCTCGCCGAATGCTTCGACTGGAACGATGCTGGGATGGGCAAGCCGGGTCAGAACCTGGGCCTCCCGCCGGAATCGCTCCTCGAAACTCGGATCCGAGCACAGATGGGGAGCGAGAACCTTGAGCGCCACGAATCGGTCGCGCCGCGGCTCATGGGCGCGATAGACCGCGGCCATTCCGCCGCGGCCGATCTGCTCGAGGACCTGATAGGGTCCAAGGCTACTGCCGGCGAGGCTGGCCATCTGGGAATCCCTACGCTGCAGGGCGGCCGCTGAGCAAGCTGCTAGTGCGTATGTTGCCGACCCGGCTCGCGGTCCGAGCCCTGGCGGAGGGCGGCCCGCACGCAGCTCCAATCCCCTTGACAGGTACCGTCATACATGGCCAACACCTCCGTCGCCGACACTCCATACTGCCCAGCAAGTCGTTCCGCAGTCCGCTGATTCTGACCGATCTGTTGCTCGGACTGGGACTGGTCTCTCAGTTGCTCGCGCACACATTTCCAATCCTCGGCGCATGCGCCGTGATAGAGCCCGAGCACATCGTCCGTGCTCCGTCCGTATTGCCCGGCCAGGCTCTCGGCTTGCCGTGCGAGCCGGGCCGCGCTGCGCTCAGACTGAGTCTGCTCACGCAGTTGATTCCGGAACTCACGGACCCCGACCTGGAGAACGTCCATCCAGTTGCCACCTTCGCCGGCCAGCCGTTCAGCTTGGCCGATCTCGCCCCAGCTGAATCCGGAGGCGTGGGCCTGAGCCACCTCGGACCAATCGGCACCTGTCCGCTCGGCGAACCGGGCGGCATGCCCCAGCTCGTTCAGGGTGACTCCTCCGGCCAGCACTTCATCGAGCGCGCCCGGCTCCAGACCCAGCTCTTGGGCGGTCCGATAGAATCTTGAGAGCGCACCAGGCGAGGCGCCTTCCGTCAAGCGGGCCAATGCGTCGTTGAAGTCGGCTTCATACCGGACTACGGCCCGGACCGCGGTGCGGATGTCATTGACGCTGGCCTCCCCACTGGTGACCAGATCGATAAGTTCCCGGATTCCGATCTGGTCGAGCGTCTCGGCGAACCGATCAAGTTGAACCAGCAGCCCCCAGCCATTCCCATCCAGATGCCAATCGCGAATCTCTTCCCAGGTCAGGTCCTGGATCGTGAGGCTGAGCTGGTAGGCATGCCACATCCGTCCAAAGCCGACCTGGGAACCGGTGAGGCCGCCGGTGAAGATGTCGTAGATTTCTTCGCAGGTATAGACCTGCCCCGCCTGACTGGGAAACAAGGTGTTGACCGCGTCTGCAATGCGCTGGGCCATCGGATGGCAAGCCGCTTGCTCGGGATCGATCACCACCACCGGCAGCGTGTCCTCAGCCACCAGACCACAGGCGTCTTCAACCCGGACCATAGCCAGGTACTCGCCGGGCTGCGTATAGGTGAAAGCGGCCTGTCGAAGATCGCCGCCCGCCTCAGGTTGGCCGTCGCCATTCAGGTCCCAGACAAAGTTGTACGGGGGCTGGCCGCCCTCGACTTCGGCGGTGAAGCTGGCGGTCGCCGACCCGGCTTCCAAGATCAGCAATGGAGGGAACGGGTCGCTGACCAGGTTGACCGACGGTCCTTCAATCAGGATCGTGCCGCTGGCCTTCCCGGTCGCCCCTTGAGCATCCATGGCCGCCAGAATCCATGAGTACTCTCCCTGGGAGGGATAAGCGCGCACGACCTCGATCGGGAACCCCGATATATCCTCCTGGGATAGCAGTTCGGAATCTCCAAAGTCCCAGGTCAGCGAGTACGGGCTTGCGCCTCCTTCCACGATGGCTTGGAAAGTTGCCATGTTGCAATTGACGGAAGTCTCCACGGTGACGGCAAGCTCCCCCTGGGCCAGCGCTCCGGCTGGAAGCAGGGCAAGGATCACCGCCAAACTGCCGCCTATGATCCGCTCAACAGTCATTTGATTATCCTTTCTTGGGCTTGGTGCGCGAAGATCGACATGGTGTTCTAGGGTCACGGAGTGGGGGTGCAGTAGTTTTTGTGGGTTGGGTCACTCTTGCACTTATTAGGATTGATATCCGGCGCGGGTGGGTTCGTTGGCGTAGGTGGGGGATTCGTTGAGGTTGGCGGTGGGTTGGTCGGCGGCGCAACGCTGGTGGCGGTCGGCGTCTCCGGCCCGGCCGAGGTCGCAGTTGGGCTGGACAGTTCGGTGGCGGCCGCAGGCGTAGCGGTCGGTCCCATCGGATAGCCGCCCGGCGCCAACGGAGTGGCGGTCGGACCCGGCTGTGCGTTGGGGAGACCGGCCGAATCCGCAGCTGGGAGGGTATTCCCGACCGGCCCCGCGAGCGGTTCCCCCTCTCCGGGGGACTGGCCATTCTCAGTGGGCAGTAGAATCGCGGGACCCGCATCAACCCCCGGGGCCGAGGGAGTCGATACGGCCTCCGAGCCGCCTCCCGGAAGCTTAAGCAGCCCTGCAGAAAAGGCGGGGATGGTGACGACCGATCCCAGCAAGCACATCAAGAGAAGGATCCAAGCGAACCCTAGCCGTCTCCGCCTACGAACCGGCCTCGGCGGCCCGACGGGCTGCGGTTCTGGTTCGGCCTTCGCATCGGGCGGCAGGTAGCCAAGCGCGATTTGCAGCGCCCGATTCGCTTCTCCGACCGTCGCAAAGCGCCGCAGAGGATCTTCGGCAGTGGCTCGCGCGAGGGTTGAGGCGACGTCGGGATGAAGGACTGCGCTTCCACCCTTCGTCCCCGCCGGGCCAGCCTCCACGGGGCTTTGCAGGGCGGCTAACGCACTCCGGGCCGGCTTCTGACTGAGCAGCTCGAGCGCCACCACCCCAAATGAGTACTGATCAGACCGTGGGGTCGCCGGGCCGCCGGATCTCACTTCAGGCGACCGGTAAGCTTCTTGCTCCGAGTCACCGGGCGCGGTCGGCTCGGGCTGTTTCGACTGAACAGCCTCTTCGCCCAATCCGACCAGCCGGACTCCTCCGCTCTCTTCGTCGAAGAGCACGCTGGACGGGCGCAGATGCCCGTGGACCACCCCATGCTTGTGGGCATGGTCGAGCGCGGCCGCGAGTTCATCCAGCACCTGACCGGGATGCAGCGACCTAGCCAAGCCCGAGGCGTAGCGATCTGACAGATTGCCAGCGCCCAGGAAGGGCAGCACGATATACGGCCGCCCCTCGAACATTCCCGATCCTAGGATGGGCGGAATGCCCGGATGCTGAAGCTGGGCAACCCGCGATAGCGACTCACGTAGCGGCCGAAGCTGTCGGTCGGGATCGAGACCCGCCGGGAAGACTTTGATCGCCTGGAATCCTTCCCGGTTGACGTGGGTTGCTTTGTAAACCGTCGAGCTTCGGAGCTCGGCGGAATCGGCCGGTGAGAAAAGCGATGGGCCGTGCAGCCGTACTTCGAGCTGAAATCCCGTGAGCTGGTTTGCCTGCGAACTTGCCATCGGACTCTCCCAGGGTTACCCTGCGGCAATCCGAGCAAGGCGAGAGCAGCAGGTCGGTGCGATGGTACAAGTCAATCCCGGACTGCCGTCCCACAGGGGAACTCCGGCGGGCCCACCACTTGCACGCATCGTAGTTTCGTCGTCCTATTTGGAGAACTGCCCGAATAGGGTAGCGTTACAACCAGCTCGTATGACCTTTCTCCTACCTAAGCGCCGCCCCCTTGAATTCGGAAAGCCGGAGATCGCTGCCGTAACAAAACCACCCGATCCGCGTTGTCATGAGTAGAGTTGAAGGAACGCCGCCGGGCGACCCTGAGCTTGTCGCCCGAGCCAAGAACGGGCAGGTTGAGGCGTTCGGAGACCTGTATGAGCGATATTCAGACCGGATCTATCGATATATCCGAATGCGGGTGGACACCCAAGCCGATGCCGAGGACCTGTGCGAAGCCACTTTCCTTCGCTCCTTCGAGGCGCTGGATCGATACAGGGAGCGCGGTCACCCATTTTCCGCCTACCTCCATCAGGTGGCGCGCAATCTCCTCGTGGATCACTACCGAAGCCGAACTCCGACGTTCGGCCTCGACGAAACTGTTGATACCCCGGCGGAGGAGCCCGAGCTCCTGGAGCAGGTCGCACGGAAGGAGCAATTCCAGCAGATTGCCAAAGCGCTGGGTCGGCTTCCGGAGGACTACCAAGAGGTGATCCGCTTACGCGTGGTGCTCGAACTCCCCACCCCGACCGTGGCGGCCTGGATGGGACGCAGCCCAGGCGCGGTGCGAGTGCTGCTGCATCGGGCCTTGAGTGCGCTGCGGGGCCAGGTCGGAGTTGAAGGCGATTGAAGTGAACGCCGAGCTGCTCGATCTTTGTCTAGACCGGATCCAGAGCCAGGAGGGCAGCCTGCAGGATTGTTTGCAAGAATTTCCTGAGCAGGCGCCCGTACTGGCTTCCCTGCTGCGGACGGCCGCGCTGGCACGCCAAAGCTTGGCGCCGGCCGGACTGAGCGAGGCGTTTGCTGGATCCTCGCGGATCCGAATTGAGGCTCGGATCCGGTCGCAACAGGTCTCAGCCACAGCGGCCCGCCGCCCGGCCGGAAGCGCAACCTGGCGCCCGGCCCCCTCGTTGGCGAGCGCGCTAATTGCGCTAGGGTTATTGGTGGTGAGTTTCGGCGCGGCCTACGCCGCCGGCGACTCGCTGCCGGGTGACCCCCTATACGGGGTGAAACGAGGTTTGGAGCGAGCGGCGTTGGCAATCAACCCGACCGCGCGCGGCGACACGGGTCTACTGCTCCGATTTGCCCAGCGCAGATTGGACGAGGCCGAAAGACTGGCGGCGCTTGGACGGGAGGATGACCTCGAGACCGCGCTCGAGGCTTATGAGGCGACGGTTGATGAGGCCCTGGCAGCTGCCGGAGTGGATTCGGACAGCTTAGGGAACCTTGGCATCGCCATGGATGCCCATGAGGAGGCGCTGCTGAGAGTACTGGCCAAAGCGCCCGAAGCGGCCAGGCCCGCGATTAGCGGGGCGTTGGATAAATCGCGCCAGACGAAGACAAAGATCGACCACACCGAGCCGGGACGGGACCCGGACAAGAATTCCCCCGGTCAGTCGAAGAAAACCCTCGGCGCAGACCTGGAAGAGGACAAGCCGCCTCGCGTGAACGACAAGACCCCGAAGCCTCCCAAGACGCCGACGCCTGCAGGCTAATCAGGCTCGGCGCAGCAGCGCGGTCACCCGATCATCAGAATCGAAGGA
>JAHFAU010000169.1 GCA_023250385.1 Anaerolineales bacterium | reverse complement strand
CAAGCGACCTCGAAGCCGCTCTCAAAAAAGGCATCGCCGCCACGCGCGCTGGAGAAGCTTACTTAGTGGAAGTCATCACGGCTCGGGACGGCCGCCGGAGCGGGATCCACATGGCACGACCGTTTTAACCTAGCTTCGCAAAGGAAGCGCATGGTTTAGAAGTCATCACCGGCGATCTGCTATTAAATGGTAATTCCGACGAAAACGATCAGTCGTTCCGACGGGATGTCGATCCGGTCGGAGCGAAGCGACGCTAGCGACTTTATCTTCTACAACTGATCGGCATCAGTCAAGAGAACCTTCCTTTCCCATTTTTTCCACGACCTATTTCTCCCGGCTATAGGGGCCTGGTCGGAGCGCCTGGGGCGCGACGCAGAAGGTGGCACCGGGAGAGGGGGCGTGGGGGAGAGGGGCGGCCAGCCCCTTTCCACCACACCATCCCGTAGAATCCAGCGGTGTTCATGACTCCTCCGGCCGTGAGGCGGTCTGGCCGGTGCGCTTCTTGCGCATCGACTCGCCCTGTAACTCGATGCGATGGGCGTTGTGCACCAGCCGGTCCAGGATGCTGTCGGCGACGGTGGGGTCGCCGATCTGCGCGTGCCAGGCTGAGACCGGCAACTGGCTGGTGAGCAGCGTGGACCGCATCTGGTAACGTTCGTCGCAGATCTCCAGAAAGTCTCTCCGCTCGGCCTCCGACAGCGACGCCATGGCCCAATCGTCCACGATCAGCACGTCGCTGCAGCTGAGCCGGTACAGCAGCTTCCCCAGGCTGCCATCGGCCCGCGCCATCACCAGATCGCGGAACAGTTGGGTGGCCTTGGTGAACAGCGCGGTAAACCCATCCCGGCAGGCCCTCTGTCCAAAGGCCCGCGCCAGAAACGTCTTGCCGATCCCGGTCGGCCCGGTCAGGAACAGGTTCTGGTGCTGCCGCACCCAGTGGGATTCGGCTACCAGCGAGCGCACCAGTTGGCGGTCCAGCCCGCGGGCCTGACGGAAGTCGATGTCTTCCACGCAGGCGTTGCCTTCCAGCCGGGCATTCTTCAGCCGCCGGGCCAGCGCCCGGTTCTGGCGCCAGTTCCACTGCCGGTCGATCAGCAACCCCAGGCGCTCCTCGAAGCTGAGTGCTTGGACCTGGGGGTCTTCTTGTTGCTCGCGGAAGGCCTCGGCCATGCCGCGCAGCCGCATGGCATGCAGTTTTTCCATCGTTGGTTGGGTGAGCATGTTCTCCTCTCAAACGTTGGTAGATGGCTCGGCCGGCGCCTCAAAGTACCCGGCGCCGCGGATGTTGTCGTGCTCCAGCGGTGGCCGGGGCGCCGGCGCTTCCTCGACCGGCAAGCGGTCCAGTTGCCGCTCCAGCATCGACTTGACGCTTTGATACGAGCAGGCCTTCAGGTGCAAGGCGCGCTGGGCCGCCGCCTCCACCCGGGCCAGGGAGTACTGCTGGGCCAACCGCAGGATCCCCAGGCAGGAGCGGTAGCCCATCTCCGGGTGCGGCTTGCTGGCCAGAATCCGCTCGAATAGTCCGGCGGTCGATGGACCCACCGTGCGCGCCCATTCGATCATTCGGGAAGGGGTCCACTCCAGATGCTTCTGGTGGGACTTCGGCCGGTGTTGGTGCACCGTAGTGGCTTGATACGGCTCCCGGCTCCGCGCATGGGAAGCCACCCGCAGGCCGCGGTGAAAGATCTCCACGGTGGCCTCGGTCAGGCGGACCTCCACGGCCTGGCCGGTCAACTGGTACGGCACGCTGTAGTAGTGGCGCTGGATCTCAATGTGGTAGTCGATGTTGACCCGCGCCGTCTGCCAAGCGCCGAACTGGTAGCGCTCGGTTGGCAAGGGTTGCAAGGCAGGCCGGTCGAGCGCGGCGAACAGGCTCGCCCGCGTGCCTTCGCGCTTGCGGAAGGGCCGCTGGTTCAACCGCTCCAGCAACGCAGCGATGGCCTGGTTCAGCTCGGCCATGCTGAAAAACTTGCGCTGGCGCAAAGCCGCCAGGATCCAACGCTCCACCACCAGTACGCCCGACTCGACTTTGGCCTTGTCACGCGGCTTGTAGGGCCGCGTCGGCATCACCGCCACCCCATAGTGCGCCGCCATCTCCTGGTAGGTCGGGTTCAGATCGGGTTCATAGCGGCAGGAGCGGCTGACTCCGGTCTTGGTGTTGTCGGGTACCACCATCTGTGGCACGCCGCCAAAGTACTCGAAGGCATGGATGTGCGAGCTGATCCAATGGGGCAACTCCTGGCTCGGCGTGGCTTGGGCGAAGGTGTAGCTGCTGGCGCCCTGCACCGCTACGAAGATCGAGGCCGGCCGAACTTCCCCGGTGGCGGGGTCGTGGATCGGAATCGTATCCCCGGCCCAGTCCACAAACAGCTTCTCGCCGGCCCGGTGTGACTGGCGCAGCACCACCTCTTGGCGCCGCAGCCACTGCCGGTACAGATCGCAGAACCGGCTGTAGCCGTAACCGTCCGGATCCGCCTGTCGGTACTCTTCCCAGACCAGTTGCAGGGTCAGGTGCTTGTGGCTTTGCAGCTCCTGGTGGAGGGCGGAGAAATCGGGCAGCGCCTGCCGGCGGGTCGCTCGTTCCGGGCGAGTCGGAAATAGGACCTCTTCCAGCTGGCGATCGTCCCAATCTGCCGGCAGCGGCCAGCCGATGCCGGCCGCCCCGGCGGCCTTCCAGTACTCGTGAACCGTGCTTTGGGCGAGCGAGCAACTGCGGGCGATCTGGTGCTGGTTCAGCCCCAGACAACGTAATCGTAAGACTTCCTTGATCTTGCGCATGGACACTCTGTTTTGCGGCAATCTGGTTCCTCCCCTTCCCAGGGGAGGACCATCCGCCGCCGGTTGTCCAGCGCGCTTCGCTCTTTTGTTGAGGGAATCGATTCCGACAGCCCGATCAGCGTTCCGAAAAGGCCGCTTTCTTGATCGGCATCAGTTCGGAACAGCGATCGGCATCAGCT
>JAHFAU010000080.1 GCA_023250385.1 Anaerolineales bacterium | reverse complement strand
TGCTGCGGATTTGCTCTGAACTTACTTCGTCTGCCATCTCCGGTCGTGGAGGCGCTGCCAGAATATGCAGGCCGCTCTCGTGGACAGTAAGACGTCATTCACGATCTCCGGATCGATCTCCGCCGAGCGGGCCGTCAGATCGCTGATCGAAGTCTTGGTCTGCAGGTTCAAGAAAACTGAGACATCCCCAAACTGCAGGTGCCCGTCGACCAACACCGTTGGAGTGTCGGGGCTGTCGAGCCCGAGCGCGATGTTGACGGCCAGTGTGGTGCAGCCCACTCCCCCCTTTGGGCTGTAGAAAGTGAGCACCTTCCCCACCGGCCGGTGTGCCGGAACATAGCCAGGTGCACCGGGCACGTCGGACGCTATGAGCTGGCGAGGCTTCTCGTAGTCTTTCCGCCGCTGATGAGCCATGACCGAAAGGTTTCGGATCGTGGCAATCAACTCCTCGCTGGAGGGCGGCTTGACCATGAAATAGCGGGCACCGGCCAACATCGCCCGCTGCATGTAATCCGGCTCGCTCTGTACCGACAGGATGATAACCTGGACGAAGGGGACTTCGCGCAGGATGGCTTCGGTAGCAGTGATCCCGTCCATGTCCGCCATGTTGATGTCCATGATGGCGATGTCGGGCTTGGAATCGATGGCGATCTCGATCGCCTCTTGCCCCGAACGCGCGGCACCCACGACGACGATGTCGCTCTCGAATTGGAGCAGCTTGCGGATGTTCTCACGCGTCTCGGCGAAATCGTCGACGATGAGAACGCGGATGCTCTGCTCTCCGCCCTCACTCATTTGCGGGTCTCCGGATCACGCGATTTGCCGGTCCGATTCGAAGCCTTACTACTGTTGCGGCGCTGGCGTCGGCTCAAGCTGTGGAGGGAACAGGAACGGTGGCGCCTCCAAGCGCGGGACGGTGCCGTATGGGAGCTTAGATGGGATGGTTATCTCGTAGTTGTCGATCAAGAACTGCAGAGTCACACTTTCCAGGGCGAGTTCGGCAGTCGGGTCGTTCGGGCTGCGCAAAGTCAAGACCAAGTCTACCCCGGCTCGTACCGCCCAATTGAGCGCCAATGCATCTTGGGGCCTGACGATCAGGGTCACGATGTCCGGCGGCACGATCGCCGGCGCTTCGGCTGCCGCGGCGGGCTGTCCGGTCGGAGCTCCCACCCCGGCGACCGGCGTGGCGGCCACCGGGACCGCCTCTTCTTCAGGCAAGGGGAAGGTCCCGACCCCGAGAACCACGGCATTGCTGATGAGCCGCTGGGAAACCAGCCGCGGGCGTTGGGACCCGATCGGAACAACGAACAACGATTGGTCGGTGGCCGGATCAATGACGGTCTTTCCCTGGACCGGCGGCCGCTCTGCCGCTACGGAGCACAGGATATCCCCCGCATCGTTGGTTTCGATCGCCCGGCAGACGAACCCGCTCAGCAGGTCTCCCCCGGAGCTGAATAGAAAGGCGCTCTCGTTGGGCAGCTCGGTTTGAAAATCCGCATCCAGATCGGTGAGCAGCAGGCTGACCAGCACGTCCACTTGATCGCCAGCCCGCAGGGCGAAGGCGACTCCCGAGAAGCGGTCCATCGGAATCGAAATGGCGGTCATTCCGGGTGGGATCGCGATGGAAGCGTCCGAGCCGACCCCAAGCAGGTCGCCTGCCTTCTCGGTCACCATGTTGGCGGTAATTGGAACCCCGCGTGCGATGTCCATCCGGGCACGCTTGCCGACGACCTGGCCGAGGTCATCCAGCATCGTCTCAACCTTATAGTCGGCCGGGTACGGCGAAATGATTGCCGCATCCGCCGCTATGATCGAACCCCGGGAGATGTTTTGCGCCGCGATGACGATATTGGCTTCGCCTACCGGGGTCGGGGTCGGAAGCTCTTCAGACGCCCCCCCGCCCTGATTCAGCAATAGGAAGGCCCCCACCGCCCCGATAAGCAGGATGAGAGCTAGCAAGATGAACGTGCGACCACGGCGCATTATGCCTCCTTGATGAGCGTAGACACGCCCGCCCGGCTAGCGCGCCGGTATGATACTGCTAGGGTTTCAAATGTCAAGTGAACTGTCCGCGGACTGACTCAACGACATCATTTGTTCCTTTTTTCACGAAAGAAGCCCTATCGGAGATAGGGCTCCCTCGTTGCTGGCAGGTGGTCGAGGTTCTACTCGAACCCTGTCCACTGGACGCTTAAATGTTGCTGACGATGTTGCTGAACACGTTCCCAATGGCAGGCCCGAGCAGCGCCAAAATAACGATCACGACGACGGCGACCAATACAAGGATCAACGCGTACTCGACCAGACCCTGACCTCTCTCTTTCGGTGCGAACAACAATTGGTTCACCTCCCTTCTGTATCAGTTTCGCCTGGATTCTGCTCCAAGGCGCCCCAATTATAGAAACCGCCCCTTAGGGGGACAATAGGACAAATCTCCGAGGGGGGCCCCGGACCGCCGTAAGCCGCCCAAATCGAGACCGGCCGCCCTTTGCAGGGCGGCCGGCTTTCCATTATGCCTCGACGGAAGGCACCCAGAACGAGACCCGGGTGCCCTCCCCAGGCTGGCTTTCGATTTGGAACTGGCCTCCGACCTGCCCCAACCGGTCCTTGATCGTTTGCAGCCCGTGGGGAGCACCCTCCTTATCCAGCACGGCTTCCGCATCGAACCCTCTACCATTATCTTCTACCGAAGCCTTCACCTGCGCCTCATCCAGATCCAGCAGCACCTTGACCTGGGTGGCCTGGGCGTGGTCCCGCACATTCTGCAGCAGCGCCTGGACCGTTCGGAACATCAGGACCTCCCGATGGGCCTCCAATCTGCGCTCGGTCCCGGTGACGACTACATTCAGCTCCAGCCCCGTCTTGTCTTTGTAAGCCTCGGCGTAGCGGCGAACGGTCGGCACCAGCCCAAGATCATCGAGCATCATCGGCCGCAGGTCGAAGATGTAGTCGCGCACTTGAGAGAAGGTGGAATTGGCCGCCGCCTTCAGATTATTGAGCTCCTCCCGGGCCTTATCCTGATCGATGTCGAACAACCGCATCGCGATTTCGGCCTGCAGGATGAAATTGGACAGGGATTGGGCCGGACCGTCGTGAATCTGGCGCGAGATCTTGCGCCGCTCCTCCTCCTGGGCCTCGATGATCTGCTCGATGACCGATCCGCGCCCCGAATCAGCATCTGCCATTTCGTCCTGGGTGCGCCCTTCCAATAAATTCATCGTGCTCGTGATGAATTCGATGTAGCGTTGCAAATTGGTCTGGTCGCTCTGCAGCTTTTCCAATTGTCCGCGCATCGTGAACAAGCGCTGCTGGGTGTCGGCGGCAGCCTCATAGGTGGCTCGGATGTCCTCCCGGGGAACCGTGTCAAAGTTGGATTGGATCTGGCGAAGGGTTGCCGCAATCGAGGCGTTGCGCTGGGCCAGTTTCTCGACTTCGCCCTGGCTCTGCTCGACCAGCATTCCGATTTCTTGGCGCTCGCGGCGAACCTGCTCCAGCTCCTGGCGGGCGATCTCGACGAACGCCTCTACCGGGCTAAGCTCGGCCTGTGCTTCGGTCATTCAGCTACTTGCGGGTGTCCTGGAGTCGCACCCAACCGTGGCGCAGCGCGTACACTGCGGCCTGGGTCCGATCCTCAACATCCAATTTGTGGAGGATGGCCGTCATATGATTCTTGACGGTCTGATGGCTGATGCCGAGCTGGACCGCGATCTCTTTGTTGCTCAATCCGCGAGTCACGTACTGCAAGATTTCCATCTCACGCGGCGAGAGCGGTGTGAAGGCTTCCACGTCTCCATCCAGATGCGGCCGGCGGACCGTCTCAACCCCCCGCGACAGCCACTGATCCAGGCCGGCCTGATCGTAAACCTGGTCGCCCACAACGAAGTAGCCGCGGGCGACATTGCGGATGACGTCCACCAGCTTGCCGGGCTCAACATCCTTGGAGCAGTAGGCCGCCGCGCCGGCCTTGAACGCGTGCAGCACTTGCTCCACGTCATCATAGGCAGTCAACAGCACGATCGCGGTGTTGATCCGTTCCGCCACCACCTGTCGGGTCACTTGGATTCCGTTCATGCTGGGCAGGTTGACATCGACCAACGCCACCATCGGCTGCTTGTCCCGCACCAGCTGAAGCGCTTCGTCGCCGCTGGTGGTCTCCCCAACAATCTTGATGTCCTCTTCCGAGACCAGCACATTCCGAACACCCTCTCGAAAGAGAGGGTGATCGTCCACGATCAGAACACTGACCTCCTTCATGGCCTTCCCTGCCACAGCTCGGCGAGTATAGCACAGCCACCGCACGGAGCAAACGAGGACGATTCCCAACGGTAAACTGCCATGTTTTCCGACCCGGCCGCGGGGCTGAACCGGCCGCCGCTCCGATACACCGGATTCCGCCCAGCGGTGAGCTGCGGATACCAACCGGGAAAGGTCATCAGGTAGTCCGCGCCACGCGCCGAAAGGTAGCGGGCCAGGGCGGACTCGTCCCGCAGGATGGGCACGACCGTCGGATCGATGAGACCCGCCAAATCAATCAGCCTCCGGCGACCAAAGTAGCCGAGCGCTCCGATATCGTGGGCTGCGATTACCGCATCTTCGGGCGTGCGAGCCTCCACCCAGCGGGCAGTCTCCACCATCTCCGACTCGATGATGGCCACATCTCGACTATAGGCTTGGGCGCCTGCCAGCCAGAACCAACCGGCAAGTATCGCCACCAGCGCGATCCAGCTGCGGGAAAGCACCCGACTCACGAATCGGTCTGCGTTCGGCCGCACCCCGCCCAACATGCCGGCGCCGGCCAGCGCCATCCAGATTGGAAGCACCGGCATCGCATACCGGCCGTGCTGGTAGGTCGCCGGCAGGCGCACCGCGTAGAGGCCGATGAACGCTGCAGACCAAACTAGGGGCAGCAGCCGATCCCATCGGCGAGCGCGCAGCTGAGCCATTGCAAACAGCAGCAAGCCTGGAACCAGCACCGCCATCACTCCGATCAGCGGGCCGCCCGGATCCAGTCCTTTGGCCCCCAGCCACGCGCCTGGGATTCCGGCCTGCGCAGCCAGGCGGACTGTGAGCGGGAGGTCTCGCAGAACGGCATACTCGGCCTGCTTGGCGAAAGTTGTGTTGGGCCACAGCTCACCAGAGAGGGATCGCTGCCACAACAAGTATGGAACCAGCCCAGCCGACAATCCGCCGACCAGGCGGACCAGGCCCGGGACAATCTTTCGCCGCTCGCCCAGCACAAGCTGGCCAATGGGCGCCACGACCAAGCTGAGCGCGTCCGGCCGCAACCAGGCCCCGAGCCCGATCAGCAGGCCGAGCCGACCAGGGCCAAGCCACCGGCGTTCGACCGCCAGGAAGGCAAGCACGGCCAGGCCCGCGACCGCCAGAGTTTCCATACCGGATAAGCTTGCCCACACCAGGTGCCACTCGAGGGCCACCAACACCCCCAACGTCCAGGACCACCCGGCTCGCTCTGGCACGAGGGCCTGCACCCATCGGCCGACGAGCCAGGCCACGAGCCCGAGAATGGTCAAACCCACCCCATAGGTGAAGACCAGCGGATTGACCCGCAGCCAGTACCCCACGGCCAGGACGGCCGTCCATAGGGGAGCCGTGGAGCCGGCGCTGGGAGTTCCCGGGAGGAATGCCCATTGGTTCAGCTCAACCAGGTTGCGGGCATAGGTCTGATGGATCCAGGCGTCATCGAGCGGCAGCCCGAGTCGGAACGTACGTTGGGCGGTCCACAGATACAACCCCGCCGAGGCGAGTACAGTGAGCACGACGAGGCCGATCGCCGATGGCCTGGTAATTCGCGGGCCCGGCCTCATGTCCCCCTGACCTCCAGCAGGTAAACCGGTTTCCCGAAAGGGTCCTCAATCGTGACTACCAGGCGCAGCCAGGGGAGCGCTTCCGGATTGGCGTAGAGCAGATCCAGCTCGGCGGGGTGATTCGACTCCAACACAATCCATTCGACCCGATACTTGCGCACGACCTGCCGAAGGGTCTCCGGGGGACCGTTGGGAATCACGACCGCCTCGCGGCCGCTCGCCAGGCTGAATCCCGGCGGGTTATTGACCGCCACCCGCCCTGCCGAGGCAGGCAACTGTGCGTCGACTTCCCTGTAAGTTTGCAAGCCCACGCCCCACCCCTGGCCGGCCGAGGACGGGATTATCAGCCGAACTACATAAAGCCCGATCGTCGTCCCCGCGGCGAGAACCACCGCGGCCGCACCCAGCACCTGCCGGGCCTGGCCGAGGTTCCACTGGCGCTTGTGGCCTGCCCAGTCGATGGCCGCCCGCAGCCCGACCGGCGCGAGCGCCCAGAGTACCGGCATCGCGGCGGTGCTCGAGTGGAAGAATGCCCCTCGCGGGCCGACGAAGGGGAAGGCCACGGTCATCGCCGCGAACAAGAGGCCGAGGTAGGTGACCGGCAGGCGGACCAGCGGCCGCGTACGGTGCCGGATCGCGCCGAGCAGCATGAATGGACCTAGAAACACCAGCCCGTTCTCCGCCACGAGCCTCGCCGAATTCCACACAAAGGCCGACCCGCGGGCCGCGGTCAGGCTGGCGAGGCCGGCTGCCCGCCAGCGATCGAAACTCAGCACCGCGCCCGGATAGCTGAAAAGATCGTCATAGCTCAACATCCACAAGAGGCTGAGGCCGCCCGGATTCGCCAGGCTTCCGACCGCCGAAAGGTTCCTGGCCCACCACGGGCCCAGAACGAGAACGAATCCGGCCAGCAGCGATCCGAGCCCACGGGCCCGGTCTCTCTTGCTGAGGATCACCGCCAGAACCGCGGTCGCCAGCAGCAGCAGACCGTCGGCCCGGGCAAGGTTGCCCAGCCCGATAACCACGCCAACCGCCAGCCAGCGCCGGGGGGATTGTTTTTCCATTGCCGACGCCATGAGCCAGAAGGCGATCGCGCCCAGCGCTGCGTACAAGGCGAAGGCGTCGGTAGTCACATTGAAAGGAAGGAAGAAGCCGGAGAACGCAGCGAACAAACCGGCTTGAGTTGCCAGCCCGCGATCGTGCGTGAGCTGGAATCCGATCTGGGCCGTCAGCAGCGGCAGAGCGGCCGCGATCAGGATGAATGGAACTTGAGCCGCTCGAAACGACACGCCGAAGAGACTCATCGAGCCCGCCGCGACCAACGAGGTGAGCGGCAGCCAGTAAAGGTGGGAGGGATGAGGGATGTGACTTGGATCGTCAAGGTAGTTCCAGAGCACGGGTTCGTTGAACCCCTTGCCTTCCGCCAATTGGTTCGCGGTGAGCAGGTAATAGTCCGCGTCCATGTAGCCCGGGGCGCGGACCCAGATCGCCGCCGCCAGGCAGGTCGCCAGCCCAACGCTCAGCAGAAGGGAACTTCGCACTGGTCCGACTTATTCGCCGGCGCTCGGCTGCCGAGCCTGGAAGTGATGCAGTTGGGAATCGCCAAACGAAAGCACGGTGTCTTCGGAAAAGTTCGCCATCAGCCAGGCCAGGGCCGGATGCTCTGGCGCGCCGAGCGCCGCGTATTCTTCGATCTCGCGCGGAAAGATCAGGAACCATACGCCTGGCGCGTCACCGACCGCGGATCGGGCATCCGGACTAGCAATCATTCCGAGCGCGCGTTGGGTGGCCGGCGCGAGCGTGTCGGATCCGCTGCCCGGCGGATCGGCCAGATACTCCTGAGCGAGACCCGGGCCGTAGTATTCGGATGGCACGGCGGTGAGTTTGTTGCTGTGGAGCAGGATTTCGTCCTGCGTTTTGTGAGCTTGGACATACGCGACGATGTCCGGATAAGGCGCGTAGGGGAACCCTCGATAGGTCCAGTAGCCGGTCAATCCGATCACGAAACTTCCTCCGACGAGAACCCGGGCGGTCCAACGCAATCTTGCCGGGAGCTGGTCGCCCCCGATCAACCACCCGAGAAAAAGCAAGAAGGCCATCCCGGCCGGCAGCATCGCCCGGTCCAGGTAGACCGGTTGCCAGAGTGAGATCAGAACCATGAGCAGCAGGGGCGCCAGCGCCAGGTAGGCCGATCCGAATCCGATCGTTGCCCCGCCCGACTGCTCCCGCCGGGCTGTGTAGAGGGTCCAACCGCCGAGCCCGGTGAGCAGGATCAATGAAAACAAGACAATCGGCACTCCCCAGCCGGGCAGTGGAGACCCTCCAAGGTAGATGACCAATGTCCGTAGGAGCTCAGCCAATCCAGGCCGCGAAATCCAATAGGCCTGTCTGACCCGGCCGATTTGGGAGGGGAGCCGAATAAGCCAGGGCGCGTAAAGGATGAGAGCGACCATGCCGCTGATGAGAGTCGCCTGGGCCGCCTTCCAGTTTCGCAAGAAGATCGGGATCAGCGCCAGCGGCAGAAGAAACAGACCGGCCAAAGCGTGGATGTACTGAGCGGCCGCCGCCAGGATCGAGAATCCCAACCAGCGCAGCCACCCGCCCTGTTTGACCGCCGCCCAGAACAGGAGCGCCGCGGCGGTCAGCTCGAGCGCCAGGAGTCCATACA
>JAHFAU010000168.1 GCA_023250385.1 Anaerolineales bacterium | reverse complement strand
GCCTTGGTCGTGTTTCCCACCGCGTCCAGGTCGGCCATGATCTGGCGGGCCTGCACCGTATCGCGGTCGTCCTCCCCCTGCCAGGCCATTTGGCCGATTCCATTGGCATTGTCGGCGATCAGTCCGTAGGAATCCATCGCCACGTTGTTTCCGGTCAGATTCAGCATGCCGATGCCGGTCATGGCGACGCCATACAGCACAAAGGTCACCGCCTCGCCGGCCGGGATGCCGGAGATTCCGCCGAAAGTAAGGATCGAGACGAAGATGGTTACCGCGATGATCAGGATCGACCAGACACTCGACTCATACCCAACCGCGATCCCGGAGAGAATGGTGGTCGCCGGGCCGGTGTTGGTGGCCTTGCGGATTTCCTGAACCGGAGTGCCGTGGCTTCCGGTGAAGTACTCGGTCAGTCGGTCGATGGCGATCGCCAGCAGCACCCCCGCGGTCGTGGCCAGGAACGGCCGCCACCAGCCTCCCGGCACCTCTCGCATGTAAAAGAATCCCATGATTCCGAACAAGACCACCGAGATCGCCGCCGAGGACAAGAACCCGGTGAAGATCGCCCGCATCGCATTGCCGCTCTTCCCATGGCCGCCGCGGACCGCGTAGGTGCCGATGATCGAAGAAAGCACACCGATGCCGCGCACGAGCAGGGGGTAGACCACCCATTCGAAGTTGCCGGTGATGTGCCAAAGCGCCAGCCCAAGAATCAGACCGGAGACGATCGTGACTTCATATGACTCAAAGATATCCGCCGCCATCCCGGCGCAGTCGCCCACGTTGTCGCCCACCAGATCGGCGATAACTGCGGGATTGCGTGGGTCGTCCTCGGGGATACCCGCCTCGATCTTGCCGACCAGGTCCGCCCCGACGTCGGCCGCCTTGGTGTAGATCCCCCCGCCAACCCGCATGAAGAGCGCCACCAGGGTCCCGCCGAATCCGAACCCGAGCAGCGCATCCGGCGAGGCGATTCCGAAGATGATGAAGATCATCGTTCCGCCGAAAAGGCCGAGTCCGTCGGTCAACATCCCGGTGATCGTGCCGGCCCGGTAGGCGATGCGCAGCGAGTCCCCGAACGACCGGCGGGCCGCCGCGGCGACTCGAACATTGGCCTGCACCGCCATCCGCATCCCAATCTGCCCAACGGTCACGCTAAAGATGGCCCCCATGACGAAGGCCAAGGCTCTTCCCAACCCGATCACCAGCCGGACGGTGTCCGAATCCAAAGTTTTGAATCGTTCTGTCGCCTCCGGGCTGGGGGGGACGATGTAGACGCTCAGGAAGAGGGCGACCGTGAGGACCGCGATCAGCGGGAGGATGCTGCCCAGCTGGCGGCGGAGGTAAGTGTCGGCGCCTACCCGGATCGCATTCCAGACCTCCTGCATCCGGGGGGACCCGGCCGGTTCGCGCAGCACCTGGGTCCGCAGGAAAAGTGCGTAGACCAACCCCAGTATGGCAATCCCGACAACGCCGAGAACCGCGCTTTGTTCAAATGCGGTCAGAGCTTGCATCCGATTCTAAGGCTCCTGTGGGGGAGGCTGGGCGATTGTACAAGTTGGCACATGCCATGTCAAGCAAACTTAAAGAAAACCGGGCCGCGAGCTTAGCGTCTCATTAGAAGCGCAACTGCGTCTTGACTCCCGGCCGCGAATCTCTGTATAGTGGTCACCGGGATCGGATCCCTCACATCCCGGTCTTCCGTAGCAAGATCTTCGCAACGGCAGAGCCGGGATGTTTTTGTGTCCGGCCATCCCCCTGGCGAGCTGGGCTTGAGGACCGAGGCTTGATCGAGGCCAATAAGCTTTCGAAAACGTACGGGAGCCTGACCGCGCTCGAGGGAATTTCCTTCGAGGCCAAACGTGGCGAGATCCTGGGATTCCTTGGACCGAACGGCGCCGGGAAGACGACCACGATGCGGATCCTCACCGGATACATGCCGCCAACGAGCGGGAGCGCCAAAGTCGCCGGCTACGACGTGGTGGAGGAATCGCTCGAGGTGCGCCGCCGGGTCGGATACCTGCCGGAGACCGTCCCGCTGTACCCGGAGATGTCCGGCCGCGAATACCTCTCGTTCATGGGTTCGCTTCGGCGGGTGGAGGACCTGGATGGCCGGGTCGAGGAATCCCTAACGCAGGTCGGCCTCGAAAAACGCGGTGATAGCCTGATTGGCAACCTGTCGAAAGGTCTGCGACAGCGGGTCGGCCTGGCCCAGGCACTCTTGCACCGGCCCGAGGTCTTGATCCTGGACGAGCCGACCATTGGACTGGATCCGGCCCAAATCATCGAAGTCCGGGACTTAATCCGAGAGCTCGGGCGGGAGCGGACCGTCATGTTGTCCACCCACATCCTCTCGGAAGCACAGCAAGTTTGTGATCGAGTCCTGATTATCAACAAGGGGCGGTTGGTGGCGGAAGATACGCCCGCCAATCTTTCGGCCCAGCTGGCCGGTGCGTACCGGATTCTGATCCGCAGCTCTGCCCCGGCAGCCGATCTGGTCGACCTGCTCAAGTCCGTCCCGGGAGTGGAGTCGGTCGAGCTTGCCGGGCAGGCAGGCACCGTGGAGGTGATCTCTTCGCCCGGCCGCGACCTGCGCCCGCTGTTGGCGCGCCGCATCGTTGAAGCCGATCTGGACTTGCTGGAGCTGACAACGGCCGGGGTCAGCCTGGAAAGCATCTTCCTGCTGCTGACTCGCGAGGAAGAGCAAGTCGTGCCGCAGGAGAGCTAGATCGTGCGCACCAGCTGGGTTATTGCAGTGCGCGAGTTCCGCCGCTACTTCGTGTCGCCGCTGGCTTACGCGGCCGCCGCCCTCAGCTTCCTGGTGCTCGGCCTGATCTTCTCCCTAAACGTTAACTTTGGCCTGCCGACCGGCCAGATGAACCCGGATGGCCGCATGGTATTGGGCCCGCTGGCGACCGTTTTGCTGATCGTCAGTCCGGTTCTCACGATGCGCTTGCTGGCCGAGGAG
>JAHFAU010000167.1 GCA_023250385.1 Anaerolineales bacterium | reverse complement strand
GACAATTGATGCGCGTAGCGCTGCAGCTCCTCATCGCTCAGCTGGAGGCGGGCAAGCAGTGCGATATTTCGGACTTCCTCTGCAGTGAGAGCCACTTTGTCGGTATTATAGCGTAGCGACTCGGCACTCTAGCGAACGGAGTGAACTTCCTCGATCCGGGTTGGGTACAATGAGTGATCCCAACGAGCGCGTGGAGAGCGGCAATGGAAAAGATGAAGGAACCCCTCAGCTTTGAGTTCTCGATTTCGGCGCCGGTTGAAGCGGTGTTCTACGCCTTCAGCACCGGGCAGGGATGGCGCGACTGGCTGTGCAACCAGGCCATCTTCCAGCCGCGATCCGGAGGAACCTATCACTTGGGTTGGGACACCGGCTGGTACGTTTCCGGCCGAGTCGAAGAACTAGAGAAGCCTAGCCGGGTGCGGCTGACTTGGCGAGGAGCGGAGGATCCGGCTGCCTCCGAGGTCCGGATCGAGCTGCACGGCCAGGACGTTCACACCCATGGTTCGATCGTGCACTCCGGATTTGGGGAGGGGGAGGCCTGGGGGCGCGGCCGAGAGCAAGCGCAGCGGGGTTGGGAGGTCGGACTGGTGAACCTGGAGTCCATCTTTTCCACCGGGGCTGACCTACGGATCACCCGCCGACCGATGGTGGGCTTCATGGGCAATGACTTCAATGAGAAGATTGCGGCCCAGTTCGGTGTGCCGGTCACCGAAGGAGTGCGGCTCGCGGATACGGTGGAGGGAATGGGAGCCGCCAAAGCGGGATTGCAATCGAACGATGTAATCGTCGAACTCGAGGGTAAGCCGATCCGGGGTTGGCCCGATTTTGCCACGATCCTGCAGCATAAGCGGGCCGGCGAGAGCCTCCCGCTGGCATTTTATCGGGGCAGCCAAAGACACGACGTTGTACTGCAGCTTTCGGCCCGGCCGCTGCCGGAAACGCCGCTGGACCCGGAGGCGTTCGCCCGGAAGCTTCGCCAGCTCAACACCGAGGTGATCGGAGACATCCGAGCAGTGTTCCGGGGCGTCACTGAGCCGGAAGCCGAGTTCGCGCCGGCCGGTGAGTGGTCAAGCAAACAAAACTTGGCTCACTTGATCAAGGAAGAAGAGTGGAACCTGCACCTGATCGGGCAATACCTGAATGACAGCGAAGCCCAATACGAGGACAGCTGGGAGAACCGATGGGAGCCGCTTAATGCCATCCTCGGTGTCAGTTCGACGGTGCCAGAGCTGATCGAACGGCTGGCCAAAGCCAAGGAGACCACGGCGGTGCTGTTGGAGGCCTCGCAAGTACCGCTCCAGGCACGTAAGGGTGTGATGTGGCGGCTTGGAATGTCGATGCTCCATTTTCCCGGGGATCACGAGCACGAGCATCTGGAACAGATCAAGCGAACCCTGGAGGCCGCCCGGGCGGCAGAGCCAGCCGCGCAAACGATGTGAGTGACAGCTCACCGAACCCAAGCTGGGAGAGTGCGGTGGGGCCGAGTGGCCCCACCGCTGAGTTTGGGGACCAGCTGGGCCGGAGTATCTTATACTTGCAGGCGGTCGTTGAAGTCGGTTGATGGAGGCAAGTAAGGGGCGAGGGATGGCCGAGCACGGCTATATCGTCATCGCAGACATTACCGGCTACACCGCTTTTCTGAGCAGCTCGGAGCTCGAGCACGCGGAGGATAGCCTGCGGAGCCTGATCAATCTGCTTATTGAGCAGACCAAGCCGCCGCTGGTGATTTCCAGGCTGCAAGGCGACGCAGTCATCAGCTATGCCCCGCAGGCCAGCTTCTTGCAGGGCCAGACGATGGTGGAAATCCTCGAGAACACCTACGTCGCCTTTCGGCAGGCCCGCGAGCGGATGCAGCTCAATACCACCTGCACCTGCGCCGCGTGCCGTAACATCCCGAATCTGGACCTCAAATTCCTGGTTCACTACGGCAGCTATGTCTTGCAGCAGACCCCGATGTATCAGGAGCTTGTCGGCAACGACGTGAATCTGACCCATCGGCTGTTGAAGAACCGGATTACCGAGCGGACCCGTATCAAGGCCTACGCCGCGTACACCGAAGCGGCGGTAGAGGCCCTGGGCATTCGAGACTTCTGCATGGACATGTCGCAACATACGGAGAGCTATGAGCACTTAGGGGAGGTCTTACTTTACGTCCAGGACCTGCAGCGAGTGTGGGAGCGGGAACGAGAACGGCGCCGGGTATTCGTCGAGCCGGCCGACGCCTGGTTCACCCTGGAATCCGAGATCCCTGCCCCGGCGCCGTTGGTGTGGGATTACTTCACCAAGCCCGAATACCGGGCGATCATGATGGAAGCCGACTCGATGCCGATGGAGAACCGGATTCAGGGCCGCACCGCGGCTGGGACCATTTACTACTGTGCTCATGGAGATGCGAGAGTACGGCACGCAGTTCTGGATTGGAGGCCGTTTGACTATTACACCTTCGAATCAGAGATGCCCATGGGAACCATGGCGCTGGTCAGCGTACGCTTCATCGAGGTCCAGGGCGGTCAGGCCACCCGAGTGCTCGGGATCTGTGGAAAACCAGAGGGTAACCTATTGGGCCGAGGGGTGCTGGCGATGATGCGCTCCAACGTGAGAAAGGAAATCCAGCGGGGTTTGGTAGCGCTGCGGGAGACCATCCTGCATGAGCTTGAATCCGGTGTGGCGCTCCGGCCACAGCCTGTCCGCGTGCCTGAGGAACAGGTCGCAGCGGCGGTGAATGCCTCGGTGGCCGAATCGCTCGCAACCTGACGCCTCCACCTTCGTCAACCCTCATCTAGGTTAGTACCATTGGCGGGAATTCGACGCTTGGCTCACCCTCGTAGTACCCCAAAGGAACAGAATCGCCTGCGGAAGGAGGGTCGCCCAGCAGCCGGCAACGAGCTGGACGACGCCGAGCTCATGCGCCGGCTGGCCGATGGCGACGAGCGGGCGCTGGAAGCGCTCTATGACCGATACGCTTCGGCAATCATGGGACTGGCATTGAAGATTCTTGGCGAACGGGAGC
>JAHFAU010000079.1 GCA_023250385.1 Anaerolineales bacterium | reverse complement strand
TGATCGATCGAATCTCCCGCTTTCCAGAAACGGTCGCCAGAGCGGCCGCCGAGTACAAGCCGCTGCATGTTGCCAACTACGCCTACGAGTTAGCAAAGACCTTCCACGCCTTTTACCATGCGATTCCCGTGCTGCAAGCCGAAACGTCGGCAATTCGAGCAGCCCGGCTGAGGTTGACCGCCGCCGCAAGACAGGCGCTTGCTAACAGCTTGCATTTGCTGGGCGTTGCAGCGCCTGCCGTGATGTGATTCGCACAAGGGAGGAGCCGACGAAACCGACCATGCAGCCAGCGCGAGTCATCATCATGGGCGCCGCCGGCCGGGATTTCCACAACTTCAACATGTACTTTCGTGACAATCCCGCCTATCAGGTGGTTGCCTTCACGGCGACTCAGATTCCGAACATTGAAGACCGAACCTACCCGGCTTCACTGGCCGGAGAGCTTTACCCTCAAGGAATCCCCATCCACCCCGAGCAGCAATTGGTCGAACTGATCCGTGTCCATTCGGCCGACCAGGTAGTGTTTGCCTACAGCGACGTAACTCATGAGTATGTAATGCACATCGCCTCTGAGGTGTTGATCAACGGCGCCGATTTTCGGCTGATGGGGACCGGTACGACCACACTGCACTCCAACAGACCGGTGGTTTCCATTTGTGCGGTCAGGACTGGCAGCGGCAAGAGCCAGACCAGCCGCCGGGTGGCGGGTCTGCTGCGGGAGCTCGGGCATATCGTCGGCGTGGTCCGGCATCCGATGCCGTATGGCGATCTCACCCGGCAGGCGGTCCAGCGCTTCGCAAGTGATGCGGATCTGGATCGGCACGAGTGCAGCATCGAGGAACGCGAGGAATACGAGCCGCACATCGCGCTGGGGGCGATCGTGTATGCCGGGATCGATTATCGCGAAGTGTTAAAGTCGGCCGAATCCGAAGTAGATATCATCGTATGGGACGGGGGCAACAACGATCTACCGTTTTTTCGGAGCGATCTGCATATCGTGGTCGTCGACCCACACCGACCAGGACACGAACTCAGCTACCACCCAGGTGAAGCGAACGTGCGCTCGGCAGACTTATTGATCATCAACAAGGTCGATACGGCAGAGCCGGCCAATGTCGAAGCCGTTCGGCGAAATATCAAGACTCTAAATCCGCATGCCAGGGTGATCGAGGCGGCCTCACCAATCCAGGTGGAGGACCCGGATGCCATCCGCGATCGGCGGGTGTTGGTGGTCGAAGATGGTCCCACTCTCACCCATGGCGGGATGTCGTACGGCGCCGGGTGGATTGCCGCCAAGCGGTTCAAGGCCCGGGAAATCGTTAATCCCCGCCCGTACGCACGCGGGAGTATCTCGGCGGCCTATGCACAATACCCCACCACCGGAAACATCCTCCCAGCGATGGGCTACAGCCAGGCCCAGATTCGGGAATTGGAACAAACCATCAATGCGGCAGAAGCCGATCTGGTCCTCATCGGGACTCCCATCAATCTGAGCCGGCTGATGACCTTGAACAAGCCTGTCCAGCGCGTTCGCTACGAACTTGAGGAGATCGGCAACCCTCAGCTTCCGGCGATCCTGGAGGAACGGTTCGGCCGTCGGGGTCCGGCTTGAGGCAACCCTTCTCCTGCACTCCGAAGCGGACTTGAGCCGTCGCGTCTCTCGATCTGCAAAGCGCGAAACACCGGCAGCCACGCTCCAGTGGCCGGGGAAATCGGATTGCGCGGCGCAACCCGCACCCTTGCGGCAGGCCAGTCTTGTGCTCCCGTACGGCAAGGGCGCAGGCGCTCAGCCCAACCGGTTGATCCTGGGTGACAGCCTTGGCGTGATGTCAACCCTGCTTGCTCAGTTCGAAGGGCAGGTCGATCTGATCTACGCCGATCCCCCCTTCCGCTCCGGCAAGACCTACCGCGCCCGCACAGGGCTGGCCGAGGACTCCCGTCGCCCGGCTGCCTGGCAGACTGCGAAAGGATTCTCGGACACCTGGTCCGGATTGCCTGAATACCTGAACATGCTCTATCCCCGCCTGGTTCTGATGCACCGTCTGCTGGCCGAGACTGGAACTCTCTATCTCCACCTCGACTGGCACGCGGCAGCCTATGGCCGGTTGTTGCTGGATGAAATCTTTGGCCCCGAACGACTGCTCAATGAAATCATCTGGGTCTACCACGGCCCTTCGCCGATACGCAGCGGATTCAAGAGAAAGCACGATACGATCTATGTCTATACGAAGTCAAAGGCATACACCTTCAATGCGGACGCGGTTCGCACACCTTACAATCCGACGACCGCCAAGACTTTCGCCAGCTCCAACAAGGCCGGATTCGGGAAGCGTCCGGATCTCGACCGCGGTAAGGTGCCGGAAGATTGGTGGTACTTCCCGGTCGTTGCCCGGCTGCATGCCGAGCGGACCGGCTATCCGACCCAGAAACCGGAAGGGCTGCTCGAGCGAATCGTGGCCGCCTCCAGCCAGACCGGGCAGTTGGTCGCAGATTTCTTCTGTGGCGCGGGCACGAGCGCAGTAGTCGCGGATCGGCTGGGCCGGCGTTGGCTGGCCTGCGACACTTCTCCGCTGGCGATTGGGACGACCCATCGCCGGCTGCTGCTGCAGCCCGCGGCTCGTGCTTTTGGCGTCTGGGAGGATCCGTCGATTGCGATCGGGCCCACACTGGAGCCACAGATGCGTATCACGGTCGAAGGCCGGGATGTGCAGGCGAGATTGATCGGAGCCAGGGATCTAGATCTTGATTCTTTGACGGAATTCGAGGTGGACTGGGACTACGACGGTCGACTGTTTCGAAGCCGATCCCAATCCGTGCGCGGCTGGCGATCGGACCAGTTCGATCCCCTGCTCTCAAATCACTACGATCGGCGGGGCAACTACAGGGTGGCGGCGAAGGTCATGGCCTCCCAAGGCCTGGCCGGGCTGGTGGCCAAACCGATCAAGTTGGCCTGATCCGGGCGGGTCGGTTGCTCATCCAGTCGGATGAGCGGGATACTGCAATCCGCGATCGAGTGAGCTAACTTGGGATGTCGAGGCGGTAGCCCATGCCTCGAATGGTGCGCAGGAATTGCGGTTTCTTCGCGTTCCCCTCGACCGCGTGCCGCAACCAGCTCATGTGGACGTCCAAGGTGCGGGTATCGCCGGTGTAGTCGGTTAGCCAGACCTCCCGGATCAATTGTTTGCGGGTGAGCAGTTTTCCCGGATTATGCATAAAGAGTTCCAGCAGCTTGGCCTGTTTAGGAGTCAAGCGGCTCTCCCGCCCGTGCACTTTGACTCTGCGTTGAACGAGGTTGAGCTTGATCGGCCCGGCTTGGAGCGAATACCGATCATCGCCCGGCAAAAGCCGATGCACTCGGTTGACGAGCTTGCGGGCCGTGAACGGCTGGACGAGGTTTACCGTGGAGCCATTCGCCGAATCCGATCCGGTTCCCGCCGGCGAGATCAGGATAATCGGGACGCCGTCCAGATTCGCCCTGGCAGTCCGACACAGTCGGCTCCCACTGGTCCGCATCGATGCGGCGTCCAAGATAAGCACATCCGGAGGGCTATTTGAGGCAGTCTTGATTGCGGGTCCCACTTCATGTTGGACCGTAACCGCGAACCCCTTCTTCTCAAGTGCGGGCGCGAAGGAGGGAGCGCTCGGCCGGCCGCTCTCAATCAGCAGGACGCTGGCGATAGTCATCCCCGGGGCCCCCCAGCCAAAAGAACTCGGCAGCGGAACGATTTCGCTGCCTCTGTCGCGACATTATAACCAGGTTTGTCGAGGCCATACAATGTGACTTCAGTTCCGACTCCGGAACCCGTGCAGTTGAGCTAGTGAGGATATTCGCGTGCTGCTTCGAACTCGACTGATCCCACCTCCCTGTTCGCGGCTGCGACCTCCACCGAAACTGCGGAATGGATGCTGCCCAATTCGACTCATCCACTGATCTGCGAACATCAGCGGCCCCGACCACAGGACCAGCGGCGCCAGACCCTCCCGAAGCCATCCCGGCATCGGGCTGGAGGTTTCCCATTCGCTCACGGTCACTGTCCGGCCGATGCTCCTGGCGGCTTCCGCAACCTCCCGCTCTCTTCCGGTGCTTGCCCCCTGTCCGCTCAGGATCCAGATTGGCAGCTCGGCTGGTTCACAGAAATACTCAAGATGGGCCCACTCTTCAACGTCTTGCGCCCAGGCAACCTGCCCGCTGGCTTCGATGCATTTCGCCGCTGCGAACCGCGCCGCGCCGTGGGCCGGTCCGGACCCGAGGAATAGGAGCGGCCAGGCCGGTTCGAACCGTTCTAGCAGCTGAGCCACTGCACTGGCTTGGGTCGCCTGCCACCGGGCCAGCGACCCCGGGATCTGTGCCAGGCCTTCCTCGACGACTTCTTGTACTCCGGCCGGCGCGAGCCGGGCCCCAACTGCGAATCCGGCGATCAACGAGGCCAAATAGCTCAAGAGCCCAGGGCCTCCGGCGAATGGCGGCAGTTCCAGCTGAATTGAAAAGTCCGCCTCCTGGTTTAGCGCACCGCCGCGCTCGGAGGTGACGGCCAGCGTGGGGGACCCGGCCGCTTTCGCCAGGGCAACCGCCTCACGGGTGCGGGCGGTCTCGCCCGACGCAGAGATCGCCACCAGCAGCACGCGGCCTACCCCGGAATTTAGATGGGGGATCAGATATCGAGCGGCCTCCATCGAGGTCAGCCCGGCGGCCGGCAGACCGCTCCAATTCGTAATAGCCCAGCCGAGGCTGTTGGCCGCATGGTGCGAATCCCCGCAGCCGCAGAGGATCACCTGACGGATATCCTGGAGCCGTCGATCAAAAAGGCCCCAAGCAGCTTCTCTTGCCTGGGGCCACGCCCGTTCGACATAGTTCCCGGCCATCGCGGCCTGCTCACTCAACGAACTGGGCATCTGAGTGCTCTCGGTATAATTCGGCCTATGCCCTCCCGCTACCTCGTCCTCGGAGGTCTACGGGAAGATTATTGTATCACCCACGCGGATCAAGCCTACTTGGGAGTGCTCGGAGGCAACGCGGCCTACGCGGCGGCGGGCGCGGCCGTGTGGGCCAAATCGGTAGGGATCATCAGTCGGATCGGATCGAATTACCCAGCTGAGTGGCTAAAGCTGATCAAGGCAGCTGGCATCGACACCGAGGGGGTCCGGGTGCTGCCGGATCGGCAAGATACCCGGACTTTCTATAAGTATCTCTCACTCCAGGAACGGGTCGACACCAACCCGGCGGCGCATTTCTTGAAGGCCGGCATCCCGCTCCCGTCGGCGCTGGCCGATTACCGCTCCTCGACCGAAGGCCAAGACAACCAGAACGAATTCGGTCCGCTCGCAATTCGCCCGAGCGATCTTCCTACAGGGCAAATTGCGGCGGCCGGTGCCCACCTGGCTCCGGGAGATTATCTGACTCACAGCGTTATGCCCGCCCGCTTGCGTGAAGTTGGCGTCAGGCTGGTCACGGTCGATCCCTCGACTCGATATATGCAGCCAGACTTTCGACACAAGCTGCGCATTCTGGTGAACGGGCTCTCGGCCTTCTTGCCCAGTGAGGCCGAGGCACGCTCTTACTTCCAGCCTCGCCCGCCAGGCACTTGGGAAATGGCGGAGGAATTCGCCAGTTTCGGTTGCCCGATCGTGTTGTTGAAACGCGGCGCGGCCGGACAGTACCTGTGGGATAACAACGCCAAACGCCGTTGGCACATCCCAGCCAGCCCAGCCCGAGTGGTCGACGTCACTGGAGCTGGCGACGCCTACTGCGGAGGATTCCTGGTGGGGCTGGACCAAACCGGTGATGCGCTCGAGGCCGGGCTGTGGGGAAATGTGTCGGCTTCCCTGGCAGTCGAGGGGCACGGGCCGCTCTTCCTGCTTGGCGCCGCGCCGGGCCTGGCAGAGGCCAGGCTCGAAACTCTCCGACCCGCGGTCCGGTTGAACTGAGCATGGACCTCGAACGCTGGATTCAACGGACGCTAACCCTGCAGGCCATCCCCGCTCCGACATTCGGGGAGGCGGAGCGCGCACGCTGCATGCTGTCGGAATTCCGCTCGGCGGGCCTGCGGGAGGTCGAGTTCGACACGCTCGGCAACCTCTATGCCCGGGTTCCCGGCGATAATCGCCCGCCGGTCGTGGTGTCAGCCCATTTGGACAGCGTATTCTCTCCGTCCACCGATCTTGCCCACCGACGTTCTCGGGCCCGCCTGACGGGCCCGGGAATCGGGGACAACGCGGTCGCCCTGGCCGCCCTGGTGGAGCTGGCGGGGGATCTTCCGGATCAACGACCCGCCGGCGACATTTGGTTGATCGCCAATGTGTGCGAGGAAGGTCTGGGGAACCTGCGAGGAATGACGGAGGTCGTTGGGCGCTTCGGGAAAGCGGTCAGCGCTTATTTGGTCCTGGAGGGGCTGGCGCTGGGCCACATCTATCATCGGGCGCTCCCAGTACGCCGATATCGGCTCCAGGCCCGGGCTCGCGGCGGACACTCGTGGATTCATTGGGACCGACCCTCCGCGCTGCATCGCCTGCTGCGGCTTGGGGAGCAACTGCTGCAGATTCCGTTGCCGCGCGATCCACGCACGACCTTGAACATCGGGACCATGAATGGCGGGCGTTCGATCAATACGATCGCCGATGAGGCCACCCTCGATCTCGACCTTCGTTCTGAATCAGATCGCGCCCTGGAGGAGCTCGAATCGCGCATCCGAGAGATCATCACTCGCAGCCAGGATGAGTTAGTCCGGCTCCGCCTCGAACTTGTGGGCTCGCGACCCGGCGGCGACTTGAGGCCGGATCACCCACTCGTGCTGGCAGCGTGCGAGTCCCTCCGGCGAAATGGTGAACGGGAGCGGACATTGGAAGCGGGGTCGACCGACGCCAGCGTCCCACTCAATCGCGGGCTGCCGGCGATCTGCGTCGGCGTGACCAAGGGTGGGGAGGCCCATACCCTGCAGGAATACGTTGAGATCCGTCCGATGCGGCGCGGCTACTTGTCTTTAGTCCAATTGATTGAGGCAGCCTTTACGCTCGACGACCCCCCGTAAACGCCGATTGCCCAAGCCGCCAATTCCGAAGGCCAATCATGGTGTCGCGGTCACCGTCACCTGCGGGACCGGGCCGACGATCAGGAACCGCCCGGACACCTTCCAGGTTTCCCCCAGAAACATTCTGACTTCGTATTCTCCCGGCTGGAATCCATCGGCCGGAGCACACTCGGTAAATCCATAGCCTCCGGTCCCACCATCCCAGGGTTTGGTCTCTGAACACACGATCACAGCCCCGAAGTACCAGAGGGCCGTCCAGCGGACGCCATCATTGAGCGAGTCGTAAGTAAACGCCCCGAAGAGAATCTCAACCGGGTTCTCGAAGGCTTCCCCTGCCCCAATCGCCCGATTCAACCGATCCAAGCGCTGGCTGAACTCAAGGGAGCTGAAGACGGCTTCTGGTCGAGGAGTGACCGTCTCGCGAAAGAGCACCGTCAGGGCCTCTGGGATCGCGGGCGTCGGAGTCACGCTCGGGGTCGGGGTGATGCTTGGGGTCAGTGTAACGGAGGGAGTCGGGGTGATGGAGGGGGTTAGGGTGACCGTGGCGGTCGGGGTCGAGCTGGCTGTGGGAGTCAGCGAGGGGGTTGGAGTGATCAGAACCTGGACCGCTCGAGCACCGAAGGCCCGGGTAAGCAGTCCGAAGCCTCCGACTGCGAAGCCCAAAACGATCAGGCGCCAGCCTTCCAGAAGTCTACGGTGCCGAAGCGTGAAATACGGGAGCTGCTGGGCGGCCCGGACTCGGCGGTACCCGAGCCAGATCAGGCCCAGCATGGCCAGCGACAACAGCCCTACGACGAGGGCGACGCTCTGGTCGACGGAGAGATTTGTCAGCATCGCCGCCGCCGAGCGGGACAGCGGAGCATCTTTTTGAGGTGGTCGAGCCTAGCGAATTGTAAAGTAGCTGAAGTGAAACTGGATCCGGTCCTCGCGCAGCCCAAGGGTGTCATTGCCGTCCAAGACCTGCCCCTGCGGACTGCGAGCGGTCCAGGTGTAGTGACGGGTCGAGCCGGAGCCGGCCTTGCCGGTGACCTCGAATTGCCCGCCGGGAAGCAATTCATTGAGCAGCCGCCTGTACCAGTCGGCGATTGCGCTGCGCGAGAATACCATTCGTTCCCCGGTTACATGGGCGGCATTCTCGGCGTACAGCCCCGCCGCTAGGGTGCTGTCGCCTTCGTTCAGCCGGCCGATGAGCCGTTCCGGCATGTCGGCCAGCGGCGCTTCGGTCGGCCAGTCGAAGGCTGCGACCGCGGCCCACAGGTCACTGTAAGCATCGCGGGAGGCGACATCCCAACTCCAGGCATTTGCCGCACTCAGGCCAAGCTCCTTGGCTTTGGTGAAGAATCGAGTGGTCTCCTCGGCCGTCGGTCGCCAGCTCCCGCGGCCATAGGTCGGCGCGGTCGGGATGACCGGACGGGCCGGACTGAGAGCCAGATACTGCTCGACGCACAGTTCCAACTGAGCCTCCGGATTATGGGCCTGCTCGTAGTAAACCTGCGGCATGGCGTAATCGCAGCCCTCCAGAAACTCTGCGAATGGGAATGGCGTGTGTCGCTTTGGAAAGCGGTAGGTACTGAGGGCGACCGGGAGGTCCGGCAGCCCCGTTCGAAGCT
>JAHFAU010000166.1 GCA_023250385.1 Anaerolineales bacterium | reverse complement strand
GTGAAGTAACCGACGGCGAACCCGGCCAGCCAGTACCGGACCAGGGAGAAGAACGGAAGCGGGTGGGATTGCGAACGCAAGATCATCCATAACTGGCCGCTGAAGGCCATCACCACCGCACCGTTGACCAGAATCAAGATCCCGACCTGAGTTGGGCTCAGTCGACTCAATGCGACTGCGACGTCTTCCCAAGGAATATTCCGTAAGGACCACCAAAGAAGGATCGGCGCGGCGAGCCAAGAGATGTGCTTGGGGCGTATGCGACGCCCCAATCTGGCACGATTAGCCCATTGGACTTGACCCACCGCTGTTGAATGCTCCAATCCGAGTGAGAGTGTAATGTACTGCGAGCGGATTTCGGGACGCAGCCCTAGCTTGCCGCGTTAACGGGTCCAATCGCAGCCATAGGCCGGTAGGTATAATGAGAATTCCCCTCGCAATGACCGGTCCGCTTGAAGATCTGCTGGCACGGGTGCCGACCAGTGTCGGTAAAGCCCGGCGTCCGTCGGTCACCCTCTGCTACGCCCAGAGCCTCGACGGCAGTATCGGAACCGCCTCGCGCAAGCCGCTCGCGCTGAGCGGGCCGGAATCGCTGGCCGCCGCCCACCAGCTCCGGGCCGCCCACGACGCACTCCTGGTCGGGATCGGTACGGTGATCTCAGACGACCCGCTGCTTACCGTCCGCCACGCGATGGGCGAGCACCCGCAGCCCGTGATTCTGGACAGCCACTTGCGAATCCCGCGTGAGGCGTCGTTATGGAAACACCCTAAACCACCGCTCATCGCCTGCCTTGCAACTGCCAATCTCGAGCGCAGGCAGGAATTGGAGGCCGCCGGTGGCCGGGTCATTGCCCTGCCTGCGAGCCTCGAGGGACGAGTGAGTTTGCCGGCACTGCTTGACCGGCTGAGACAGCTGGGGATCGGGACACTGATGGTCGAGGGCGGAGCCCGGGTGATCACCAGTTTTGTCCGTGAAAAGTTGGCTGATGCCCTTGCGATCTCGGTCACGCCGGCGCTTGTCGGCGGCCTGCAAGCCATCGAAGGCCTCGGACCGGAGAGGCTAGAGCGGCTGCCCGCCCTCAACGATCCGGGCTGGGGCGCCGTCGGATCCGACCTGCTGGTGTGGGGTGAGATCGTGTGGCCCGCGCAATGAAGAGCCGGAGGTTGGTGTTTGCCGGCGCCGGCCAGATCGTTATTGAGCAACAGCCGACCGGCATTCCGCGCGGCGAGCAGCTGTTGGTCCAGACTCAACTCTCCGGGATCAGCGCCGGAACCGAGCTGCTGATTTACCGAGGCGAGGCGCCGCCGGATATGCAGGCCGACGGAAACCTGCCCGCCCTGGCGGGCACCCTGGCCTTCCCACTGCACTATGGCTACGCGGCAGTCGGGAAGGTCGTCGGGCTCGGTCCGGACGCCCCGAGCGATCTGCTCGGGCGCACCGTCTTTGCCTTCCAACCGCATGCGAGCCACTTCCTGGCCGCGGCCGGGGAGGTCATCCCGATCCCCGACGATCTCCCGCCGGAGGCAGCCCTTTTCCTCCCTGGCATGGAGACCGCGATCAACTTCCTGCACGACGGCGCGCCGCTGGCCGGCGAGCGGGTGGTTGTGTTCGGGCAGGGGGTGGTCGGGCTGCTCACCACTGCCTTGCTAGCCCGAACTCCGCTCAGCTCACTGATCACGGTCGATCTCGACCCACAGCGGCGGGCAATTTCTCACCAGACCGGGGCCGCCCGATCGCTGTCTCCCACTATGCTGCAGGAGCTGGCGGAGCGGGCGGATCTCACCTATGAGCTGACCGGGGACCCGCAAGCGTTGGATCAGGCAATCGCGGTCACCGGTTTCGAGGGCCGGGTGGTGCTGGGCTCCTGGTATGGCACCAAGCCGACAAAGTTGGACCTGGGCGGCCGCTTCCATCGCAGCCGGATCCGACTGGTGAGCAGCCAGGTCAGCACGATTGCCTCGCCGCTGACCGGGCGCTGGGACAAGCGCCGTCGGCTCGAGTTCGCGCTCCAGATGCTGCAGGCCATCGACCCGACTCGCTTTATCACCCACCGGCTACCGATCGAAAGGGCTGCCGAGGCCTACGCGTTGCTCGACACGCGCCACGAACATGTCCTGCAGGTCGTGCTGACCTACGAATCATGAGCCGCCTCCCGACGCACCCCATCGGGGCCAGCCGCTAGGCCCATGTTCTCACTCGCGCTGCGCCGCAGCTTCTCCGCCAGCCACTTCCTGATCGGCGGAGATTGGGGGGCTGAGAACTTGCCCCATTCCCACGACTATCGGCTGGAAGTCGAGCTGGAAGGCGACCGACTCGACCGGCACGGATTCCTGGTTGACCTGGTCGAGTTGGGGCGAATGGTGGACGCTACTCTAGAGACATACCGCGGACAGAGCTTGAACCAGCTGACTGCATTCCACGATCTGAATCCCAGTCTCGAACACTTCTGCCGCATCCTGTGCAGTTCCTTCGATCAGAGTCTGAAACAACCTGGGATCCGAAGCCTCACCGTCCGGCTTTGGGAGGATGAGAGCGCCTGGGCCTCCTGCCGCACGACCAAGACATGAACCTCGGACTGGTGATCTACGGCGCGCTCGATCAGCGATCCGGCGGCTACCTCTACGATCGGAAGCTCGTCGAGGCGCTGCAAGAGAGTGGCGATCGGGTCGAGCTGATCTCCTTGCCGCCCCGGCGGTATGCCCAGAATCTGCTCGACAACTTCGATCCGGAGCTGCGGCGCCGGCTAGGTATCCGGCCATTCGACTTGCTGCTGCAGGACGAGCTCAATCACCCCTCCCTGTTCTGGTTGAACCGCCGGCTGCGTTCCGCCGGACCCCCGATCGTGGCCATCGTGCACCTCCTGCGCAGCGGTGAGCCGCGGCCCCCCGCCCTCAACTGGGCCTATCGCCAGATCGAGCGGGCGTATTTGCGCAGCGTGTCCGGCGCCGTGTTCGTCAGCCGGGCCACCGAGGCGGCCGCCGAGGCCCTGCTCAAGGCGGAAATCCCGGGAGTTGTCGCTCATCCGGGGC
>JAHFAU010000078.1 GCA_023250385.1 Anaerolineales bacterium | reverse complement strand
GGCGTTGGCTGCCATACCCCCGCCGATGATCAGGTATTTGAAATCTGGCATCCGCAACCTTCCAGTCACCCGGCCGTGCCGCAATTCTACTATCCCGCGGCGGCGTGCGTGCCCCGGCACCCTCCAATCAATCGGATCGAGTCGTCCGAATAGTCGATCCAAGTGATTGCACTACAATACGCTCGCTCCATCGCTGTCAGCGGACGTGAGATACGTTCTCGCCTTTTTTCGTGCGCTCTTGACCCTCGCGGGGCTGGTGGCCCTCGCGGGTTGTGCCTACCTCGCCTTCTGGCCGGTGCCTCCCGATGCTCCGACTGGCCAGGCGGAGGCCGAACCCCGCCCTGCGGTCCCCTGCGAGGCCCGGCGGGTGCCGATCAGCCTCTCTCCGAAAACGATCCAGGTGCGGCCGGGGGGCAGCATCCAGGAGGCAGTCAATCAAGCCCAGCCCGGCGATACCATCCGGGTTGCGCCCGGGACCTACCGCGAATCGGTTCTGGTCGAGCTACCGAACTTGACCCTGATCGGGCAAGCGGCCGGCGGTCGACGGCCGGTTCTGACCGGAGAAGGGGAAAGGGAGAACGGGCTAGTGGTGTGCGCGGCCGCTCTCAGGTTCGAAGGATTTGAGCTGCGGGATTACACCAAGAACGGCGTCCTGGTGCAGAGTACCTCGAATATCACCCTCCGAGACCTGGTCGCCGATCACACCGGCGAGTACGGCCTGTTCGCCGTCAGATCCAGCCGGGTCGTGATCGAGGGGTCGGTCGCGATTGGCGCCAGCGATACCGGGATCTATGTCGGCCAATCCCAGGAAGTGACTGTGAGCAACAACGAGGCCACACAGAATGTGTCCGGCTTCGAGATTGAGAATTCGTCCGAAGTAGTGCTCGTGGACAACTATTCGCATGGCAACACGGCCGGCGTGCTGGTATTTGTGCTCCCGGATCTGGAGCAGAAACGCGCCCTCGACAATGTGGTTCGCGGGAACCGGATTGTCGGGAACAATCTGGCGAACTTCGCCTCTGAAGAGGACATTGTTTCCAGTGTCCCATCCGGCATCGGAATCCTGATCATGGCCGCCGATCGCACCGAGGTCACCGGAAACGAGATCCAGGAGAACCATTCAGCCGGGATTGCGCTGATCAGCCTGAAGGAACTGTTCCCAGACCGCCAGCAGTTCGACGTTGGGACGGAGACGGAAGGAAGCTGGATCCACGACAATCAGCTGGAGGGCAATGGCACCGACCCGGATCCCGCGCTGACCGAGGCCGGCCTGCCGGGGGTGGACTTGCTGTGGGGAGCCAGCGGCTGGGACAACTCCTGGTCGGAGAGCCAGGGCACCCGATTCCCGCCGGTGCTCCCGGGCCGAAGCTGGCCGAATTTCCTCCGGGTGGCTTACTGGCGTGCGCTGTTGCTGCTGAAAACTTACACCTAGAAACGGCCGGTTGGTGCGCCGGGCCGCGGCGGAGTTTAACTCAGCGGAGCAGGGCTAGGGCGCCAGCCGCTCGGCCGCCCGGATTCGCTCCCGCCCGGAATACAGATTGAAGCGCCCCTCTCGCAGAAAGCCCACCAACGTGACATTGAAGGCTCTGGCGAGGTCAACTGCCAGACTGCTGGGGGCCGAGATGGCGCACACGATCGGCGCGCCGGCCACGATCAGTTTCTGTAGAATTTCGAAGCCGGCTCGGCCGCTCACCAGGACGATCCGGTCCTTCCACGGCAGCGGGCCCTCCAACACAGCCCAGCCGATCAGTTTGTCCACCGCGTTGTGCCTTCCGACATCCTCCCGCGACGCGAGGAACCGTCCGTCCGTATCGAAGAGTGCCGCGGCATGCAGGCCGCCGGTCGCCTCGAACACGCCTTGCCGGGCTCGCAGCTGACCCGCCAGTCCCAGGATGATCTCCGGAGCAATCTCCGGCCCAGGGGGCACCGGAGCCAAATCACGACGCTCAAGTGCCTCCAGTCCGGCCTTGCCGCACACTCCGCAGGCGCTGCTGGTGAAGGTGCTGCGCTCCAAGGACTGCAACTCGGGCAATACATTCCCGGCCAACTTGACGTGTACGATGTTGTAGCGCTCTTCCTGGGTGAGGTCTGAATCGCGACAGTAGCTGATGCGGGCGATCGCCTGCCGCTCCCTGATAATTCCTTCGGTGTAGAGGAATCCGGCCGCCAATTCGAAGTCATTGCCCGGAGTACGCATGGTGACCGACAGGGTTTTCTGCTGGTCGCCCGCAAGCAAGCGAATCTCCATCGGTTCCTCGGTGGCAAGCGCGTCGTCGCGCTTCGACCAATCTCCGTCGCTCAGCCGCCATAGCTGAGCGCGGGTCTTACTCCCTGGGCGAGCCAGCATCGGGCACCTCCAGTTTCTCAAGCCAGGCCACCGCGTTGTAGTCCGGGATTCCCGACTTCGGCGAGCGGCGGTGACGTCCGATCAATACATTCCCTTCCGGCCAGTGCAGCTGCAGGTTGCCGGGCCGAACGGGCGCGATCTGCGCCCGCCCGCTGAAACTGCCGACCGGGTTGCGGAGGCGGACCCGATCGCCGTCCCGCAGCCCGAGCCGGCTGGCGTCCGTGGCGCTGATGAGCACCGCCTCGCGGCCGGCGCCGGTCAGCTGGTCGTGCGGCTCATGGACCATGCTGTTGAATTGCTTGCCGCGCCGGGTGCTGACCATGAACGCCACCGTGGGCTTATCGGCGCTCGGCAGCTCCACGGGGGTGAAGTGCGCCTTGCCGTCCGGAGTGGGAAACTTCCAGCCCCAGCACAGCTGCGGCCCGCCATATTGGAATTGGTCCCCGGCTCGCTCGAGCCGCTCGATCCCGGCGTAGTCTGGGATCAACCGGCCGATCTCAGCCCGGATGGCGGCGGTGTCCTTGAACTCGAGCCGGCTCGCGAGGTCCGGCCGGGCGCGGCGGGCCAGCTCGGTGAACACCTGCCACTCCTGGCGAGCGCCCCCAGGGCGCGGCCCGGAGATTTCTGGGCTCAAGATAATTCGCCGCTCGGTACTGGTTTGAGTGACCGCTCCGGGTCCTTCATAGCGAGTGGCGGCAGGCAGCAGCAGAACTGCCTCACCCGCCTCGAGCAGCATTTGCCGGTTCAGCACGAGATCGAGGTGCACTCGCAGCGGAACCCGCTCCAGCGCCTCCCGCACGTAGTCGGGTTCGGGCAGCACGTCCAGGAAATTCCCTCCGGCAGCAAACAACAAGTCCAACTTGGCCTCGTGTGCGGCGTCAATCATTTGGGGGGCGGTCAGGCCTGGCCTGGAAGGAACTTCGAAGCCGTACTGGTCGCTGAGCTGGGCGGCGTTTCGGACATCGATGGCCAGTCCACCCGGAAAGGCGGTGGCGTACGCTCCCATCTCGGCCCCGCCCTGCACTCCGGAGTGGCCGCGGATCGGCATCAGCCCGCACTTGTCGCGCCCGACGAACCCGCGGGTGAGCGCCAGATTCACGATCGCACTGACGGTATCTTCACCAAACGCATGCTGTGTCACGCCCATTGACCAGACAAAGACCGCCGTTGGGGCCTCGGCAATCAGGCGGGCGAAGGCGAGCATCTCCTCTTGAGTCGCCCCGGACGACTGTTCGAGCTCCTTCCAGGACTGTCGTTCGATCCCGCGGACGAGGTACTCAAAGTTGACCGTCCGCTGCCGAATGAATTCCCAGTCCACCCAATCCTGGGCGAGCATGTGCTTGATCGTTCCGTTCAAGAAGGCAATGTCGCCACCGGTGTGAATCAAAAACGTCCGGTCGGCGATCCGGGTGCCGAACAGGGCGCTTTCCGGGACGGAGGGGACCCAGTAGCGCTGCATGCCGGGTTCGGCGTAGTTATTCACGACCGCAATCCGGGTTCCGGCCTTCTTTGCGTAGTGCAGGTACTTGACGGCCACCGGCTGGCTGTTGGCGACGTTGCAGCCGATGAAGACGACCAGATCGCTGCCGATCCAGTCCCGGTAGGAGCAGGTGGTGGCCGCGACCCCGAGCGCTTGCTTCAAGGCGCTGGTACTGGGGGAGTGGCAGACCCGGGCCGCATTGTCGATGGAGTTGGTGCCGAGTGCTCGAACTGCCTTCTGGGCGGCGTAATACGACTCATTCGACATGCCCCGGCTGGTGAGGTAGAAGGCCAATCGATCCGGCTGGGAGGCCTGAATCTGGCGAACGATGCGGTCGAAGGCCGCATCCCAGCTGATCCGGCGGAACCCGGGTTCCCCCCGCTGGCGAAGCATTGGGTATGGCAGGCGGCCGCGGGATCGAAGCTCCGCATTCGACATTCCGCGCAGGAGATCGACATCCGACAGCAGCGCAGGGTCCATCGCCTCCATCGTGTTGAGCTGCAGCAAGCGCAGCCGGATGTTGCACAGGTGGATGCCTTGCATGGTCCAGTCTTTGAGGCCGGTCGTGCCGAGCGAACAGCCATCGCAGACTCCTTGATCCAAGATCCGCCAGGCCAGCCCGAGCCGGCGCCGATTCTCCCAGACCGCCCGAAAGACCTCCCGGAAGTTGCGCGGCCGCTGCTCGCCGATCCCGAAGGGCTTCCAGCTTGCCCAGAGGGCAGGGGTCCAACCGATCAGCGGGAGCCTTAGCATCGGTTTCAATGATATCCGACTCAGAGCAGGCCGCGGTGGAACCGCCAAGCTCTCGGCCCTTCACTTAGCGATATGATAAAGGCTTAGTGCCGGGAGGCTCAACATGGAGACCACCAATCGGGGCGCGGTAGTCGTCGGCTTGCTGCTGATCGCCACCGGAGCGGTGTTCATGCTCGCAAACCTGCTGCCTGGGATTGATCTGGGGCGAATGTGGCCTGGGATTCTCTTCGCCATCTCGGCGGCCTTGCTCTTGCCTCCCTGGATCCTGCCCAGCCATCGGCATGCGCTAGCCGCTTTCGTGATCCCCGGGACTATCTTGCTGGTCCTGGGGTTGATCCTCACCTACGATGTAATCACGGGCGACTGGGAATCTTGGGCCTATGCCTGGGCGCTCATCCCGGGAAGCGTCGGGGCTGGCTTGTGGGTCGCCGCTCGCCTAGGCTATTGGGGGCAGGGGGCCTCGACCGTCGGCCTGTGGCTGCTGGGTGGCAGCCTGGTGGGATTCGTGGTCTTTTCCGCGTTCGTCGGCGGCGACAGCCCGCTGGCCCGGGGGGCACCGGCCGCATTGATCGTCCTCGGGGCGCTGATCACGGGTTCGGCGCTAATCCGCAGACCAAAAGATCAATAGTGGCGCGGCGCGCCGGGCGTTGTCCGACCCCGACCTGGGTCCCGCGATTCCCCGCGTCGGCGTTATTGACTCCAGGAGCGACTGTATGTAGAATCTTCCAAACCGAATTGCAAGTTCAACCTACCCTTGTCCTCTCCTGGACTGACGGAGACAGGGAGTGCTCCCGCAAAGGCGGGGCCACCCCAGTCTTTTTTTTTGGCTAGGAACCGGACCAGGGCACTCACAGATCGGGAGGTAGGATGGCAACGATTGCCAAGTTGGAACGACCCCCGAGCAGGATCACACTCGCGGGGGACCAAGCAGCCGAAGTGTCCTGGAAGGAGCGGTACGAAGAGAGTGACGCCTGGGGAATTTCGACCGCGCTCGATCTCTACGAGTGCGACCCCAAGACCATCCGGGACGCCGAAAAAATCCGCGCTTTTGTTTATGAGCTCTGTGATCGGCTGGAGATGCGCCGCTTTGGGGAGTGCCAGGTCGTCAACTTCGGCGAGGACGAACGAGTGACCGGTTTCTCCATGACCCAGTTGATTGAGACCTCCCTGATCTCGGGCCACTTCGCCAACGCGACCAATGCGGCCTATCTGGACGTCTTCAGCTGCAAGTACTACGAGCCCGGCTTGATGGCCGAGTTCGCAGTCGGATACTTCAAGGGCGCAACCTACCGGATGCAGGTCTCGCTTCGCCGCTGACGGAAGCGAGAGGGATTCAAGCGGAGCGAGGTGGAGTCGCTGCTCCAAGCGGATGGCTGCCAAGCCGGACCCGGATTCGGTGCTTGACCGAAGCTCGCTCTAGCGGGATTACGCGGCTGTCGACCCGGCGTCCGTCCATCTCTACCCAGGCCACCCCTCGCTCCACGCCATCCGGGTTCTCAACCTGGATTTCGTAAACGGCTCGACCGTGCCGATAGCGCAGGCTATAAGCCGGCCAGCCGGCTGGAATCACCGGATCGATTCGCAACGTGTCGCCGCTCAGCCGCAGCCCGAGCAACTCTTCGACCCAGGCCCGGTACATCCAGGCCGCTGAGCCGGTATACCAGGTCCATCCGCCGCGCCCAATCTGTCCGGCCAGCCGGTACACATCGGCGGCGATGACATAGGGCTCCACGGCGTACTTCACGACCTCCGGAGCTTCGCGGGTGTGCTCGATCGGATTGAGAATTCGCAGCAGCCGGGCCGCCCGCTCCCCATCGCCTTGCCGAGCCAGCCCGATCGCCAGCCATACCGCGGCGTGTGTGTACTGGCCACCGTTTTCCCGAACTCCTGGCGGGTACCCCTGGATATATCCTGGAGAAGGGGCAGTGTGGTCGAAAGGCGGGGCAAAGAGTAAGGCGAGCGAATCCTCCTCCCGAACCAGGTGGCGCCAGGCCGACTCGAGCGCCGGTGCAGTGCGGGCCGGATCGGCCGCTCCACTGATTGCGGCCCAGGCCTGCGCCAAGGAATCGATGCGGGCCTCCTCATTCGCTGCGGATCCAATCGGGCGGCCATCGTCAAACCAGGCCCGCAAGTACCAGCTGCCGTCCCAGGCCGCGGCCTCGATTCGAGCGGCCAGCTGCCCGGCCCGTTGGCGGTAGCTGGACCCGAGTTCACTATCTCCAAATCGGCCGGCCAGGTCTGCCATGTCGATCAACACGCTCACCAGGAACCACGCCAGCCAGACACTCTCGCCGCGTCCCCCCGCTCCCACTCGGTTCATTCCGTCGTTCCAGTCCCCGGTGCCCATCAGCGGCAGCCCGTGGGGGCCGGCAGTCAGCCCACGCTCCACCGCCCGTCGGCAATGTTCAAAAAGGGTCTCGCGCTGGGTGGATTCAACCGGAGTCAGGAATGCATCCGGTTCCGCCGGCTCTAGCGGGCGGGCCTCGAGGAACGGTACCCTTTCCTGCAGGATGGCCGCATCGCCCGTCGCTCGCACGTAGGCGGCGGTGGCAAACGGCAGCCAGAGCAGGTCATCCGAGATCCGGGAACGGACGCCGACTCCGGAAGGTGGATGCCACCAGTGCTGCACATCACCCTCCTGGAACTGCCGAGAGGCCGCCAACAGAATCAAATCACGCGCAATCTTCGGTTCAGCGTAGAGCAGGGCCAGGACATCCTGCAGCTGGTCGCGATATCCATAGGCGCCGCCGGACTGATAGAAGCCCGAGCGGGCCCAAATCCGGCAGCTCAGACTTTGGTAGAGCAGCCAGCGATTTACAAGGAAATCCACCGCCAGTTCTGGCGTGCTGACCTGCACTGTCCCCAGAATGCGATCCCACCAGGAGCGGGTCTGCTCGAGCGCCTCGTCGACCGCCAATCGGACTCGGTATTTGGGGATCAGTTCGTGCACCTCAGACTCGGATCCTGCCTGGCCGAGCATGCAGACCACTTCGGTGCTCTCGCCCGGCCCGAGTTCGAGCCTGACCTGTAGCGCCGCACACGGATCGTGCCGGCCGCCGACCCGTCCGGGCAGCCGCTCGAGCCGCAGCGCGGCCGGCGCACTGAGGTCATGGTTTCGACCGAGGAATGTGGACCGGTCGGAATTGAATGACTCCGGAGCGGGATGCAGCGTGGCAAAGCTGACCCGATCGGGGAAGTCCGGGTGGTAACCGTTGCGGGCGAGCAGAGCTTGAGTCGACTCATCCCAGAGGCTGAGGACATCTTGCTGAGAGTCTTCCCGGCTCTCCCCCAGAGTCCACTCCACGTAGTAGGTGACCGAGAGTTTCCGAGGCCGGCTCGAATCATTGCGCAGCTTGAGCCGGCTCAGCTTGATCGGGCGGCCACCCTGGTCATCGACCGGCACGAAGACCACCAGTTCCTGCTCAATGGCGTGGCTGTTGTGCTCGAACACCGTATAGCCGGCACCGTGCCTGGCTCGGTAGGCCTCTGGTTCCCGGATCGGTTTGGCGGTCGGACTCCAGAACCTGCCGGTTTCTTCATCCCGGATGTAAATCACCTCCGACGGAGGGTCCAGCAGCGGATCGTTCGACCACTCCGTCAACCGGTTGCGTTGGCTGTTCTCCGACCAGGTGAAGCCCGCCCCGGACTCGCTCACTAATGTGCCGAAGGAGGGATTGGCTAACACATTCACCCAGGGAGCGGGTGTCTCAGCGCCCGGACCCAGATAGATCACATATTCCCGGCCGTCTGGAGTGAACCCGCCCAGCCCGTTGAAGTAGGGCAGTTCCATGTAGTGGAGCGGTGCGGAGGGCTGCTCCTCGAGCTCCCGAGTATGGAGCGGCTCGGGCAGATCCAAAGCCTCACTGGGGGCGACTAGCTGCTGGGGGAGCGACCCGCGGGCGGCGACCAGCGAAATGCGGGCGGCGGCCTGCAGCAGGGTGAGGGCCTCCGCCGGGATTTGATCCACACTGAGCAGAAACACATTGTTGGCCTGTTCAGTGCCGGCGTAGGTTGCGTGGGCCTCGGTCTGGCGCTCCAACCTCTCTTTCAGCGGCTGCTCGTAACTCGAGGACTCTTCGTTCAAGATCACCAGGTCGGTCGCGAAGCCGCGGCGCCGCCAGTAGGCCTGGGCCTGGAGCAGCTGGCGAACGAGGCCAATGTCTTCGGCCTCTCCAATGTTCACGATCGCGATCGGGAGATCCC
>JAHFAU010000077.1 GCA_023250385.1 Anaerolineales bacterium | reverse complement strand
GCCCGCCGCCGCTGGCCGGTGGCCGTGGCGGGAGGCCTTGGCGTATTGGCAGTGGTCTTGATTGCAGGCGTGGGACTAGCCCGGGGTGGACAACAAACTCAGCCCACTCCATCGGTCGCGGCGGTGGGCCTGGCAAGCGCGACCGACACTCCAGCCCCGACCGAGACCTCGCCCCCAACTTCCACGCCCTCGGCCACTCCAAGTGCGACGCCGGTTCCGACCGAAACCCTGGTTCCGACTGTCACGGCAGTGCCGGTCGTGGTGGGGGATTCCGCCAAAATCGCGTTCGTCAGTGATCGAACCGAAAACCTGCTCCAGGTCTGGACCATGAACCCGGATGGCAGCGACCAGCGTCAACTGACGTTCGATCCGGGCGACAAGACCTATCCGACCTGGTCGCCCAACGGTTCACGGCTGCTCTATGTCGCCCCCGGCGGCACCGACGCAGCCGGCGCGGAGCTCGGGCTGGATATTTGGATCATCAACGCCGACGGCACCGGCATTGAAAGAGTTGTCAGCTGGCCCGGGGACGATACCGAGCCCGCCTGGTCGCCAGACGGAAAGCTGATCGCATTCACCAGCACTCACGCCAACCATACCCGCCAGGTCTTCGTGATCGACGCCGACTGTCTCGACCAGTCTGGGGGCTGCGTCGATCAGCGCCCGCGTAATCTCTCCTGCCATCCCGACTTCTGCGCGGTCGAATTCTCGCCGGCTTTTGCGCCGCCGGCGGTCAAGCTCCCGGCTTTCTTGCCTTCCGCCTTCACTCTCGCGGTGCTCGAGTCGATCAATGAAGCGCCAGCCGAAATTTACTTTCGGCCGCCGACGGTCGAGGTCCCGAAGGATTTCGATCGCCAGGACCAGGTCCGTGGCCTGACCGACCTGGCCTGGTCGCCGGATGGCGACTATTTCGCCTTCACCTGGTTCTATCAACGAGGAACGAACGAGATCTTCGTCGCGGCGCTTGCTGACCGAGGCGCTACCTTTCAGCGATTGACCTCGACCAATGGAAACAAGGAACCGGCTTTCTCACCGGATGGTCAGTGGATTGCCTTCAGCTCTACCCGAGATGGCAAGCCCGAGATCTATCTGATGACGATTGGCGGCGCCAACCAGGTCAACCTCACCACCAGCGCGGCCTCCCGGGATATGCAGCCCGATTGGCAGCCGCAGCTCGGTTCCTGAACTCGGCCTCAGGGAACAATCACAATCGTCACCGATAGGCTGTCAGCCTGGTTGCCGGCCGAATCGTAGGCCCGGGCCCGGATCTCGAAGCTGCCCGTGCGATTCGGCAGCGCCCAATTGAACAGGAACGGGGCGTTGGCCAGCGTTTCCACCCGCCGTCCGTCGACCAGGAATTCGACCCGCTCCAGTTTGACCTCATCCGAGGCTTCGGCTTGCAGCGCCAGGCTCGGCTGGCTGGCCAAGCGGAGCTGCTGGCCAGCCAGCGGCGCGAGCAGTTGGATCGACGGAGGTTGGTTGTCAAGGGTCAGCGGCGTCGCAGCGGTCCGGACTTGCCCATCTTGGAGAACGACCAGCAGCTGCAAGGTATACAAACCATTCAAACCGGCGGTGGACCATTCGGCAAGCCGACCGTCCTGCACCTGAGTTCGCCGGTCACTTTCGAGCTGAATCCAGCGGGTCGGGTTCAAGCCCTGCCCGAATTGCAGCCGGTAGTAGCTGAATCCCTCGGCCGCCGCCTCACCCAAGATCGGTACCTCGGCCCCCACGACGTCGAATGCACCAGGGGACATGATTCGGGCCCCAGGCGAAAACAACGCGGCGCTCGGTAGAGCATCGAACTCTTCGGGCGGCCGCTGCAGGCCAACCCCTCGGGCCCACTCCTCCGCCTCCGGCGGAGGGACGAAATACACTCGCTCTTCGATCGAGGCGAGGGGGGTAAACAGGGTAGCCAGCTTTCCGGTTTCGGCGTTGACTCGGAAGGGTTGGTAGAGGTTGTCATAGTGAGTCGGCTCGCTGCCCTGGATGAAGACTTCCCGTACCACTTCCGGGCAGTACGCGGTAGGCAGCAATCCGGATGGATCGCAGACCTCGATCTCGCTGATGCCCGGTGGCACTTGCCAGCCCTGGGCCGGAAGTCCTGCCGAAGCGAACCGGATGATGGCGTGCCAGAAGCTGGCCGCCCCATTGAGTCGATCAACATCCCGCAGTGGCGCTCCGGATAGGTACGCACCGACAACTCGATTGGGGGTGAACCCGATCGCCCAGTTGGTCTCATCGTCCGGCGAGCTCCCCGAGAGCACGCCCGCCGGTCGTCCGATCTCCAGCAGATTCGGCGAGCCGAGGGTAGACCAGCGGGCCGGCTCATCGCTCAGCACCGCGACCGTGAGGTAAGCGAGCTGTGGGCTGACAATGGCTTGCTCGGCCGGCTCAAATTCATAGAGCGGGGCGCCGTCACTCTCTTCCACCCGCAGAATGATCGTGGGCACAATTGACCCGTCACCAAGCAGCAGTCCTCGGCTGCGTCCATTGGCCGCCAAGACACCGTACGCCTTCGCCAGGTCGAGCAGATCCACTGCTTGACCGCCCAGCTCCCCGTCCTCCCCGGGTACAACACGCAGCCCGAGTTGGCCAAAACTGCGCAGCAGGCTGTCTTCTCCCAGCGCAGCCAGCAGGCTCGCCTCCGGACCGGAGAGCAGGCCGGCGAGGGCCGTCCGCATTCGGACCGGCCCCCGGGCCTCCGCCAGCGGCGGACCGAGGTCGATCACCATCGTCGAAGGTGAGCTGCCACGGGAGAAGGCAGTCAGATAAAGGAAGGGGCTGAGGACCGGGCCCGCCGCCCTCGGCTGGCCAATCGGGCCGGAGGCGGCCAGGATTTCCCCCCGCTGCGGGTCGCTCACCACCACCGCCCAGGCCTCGACCTGGTGATCGCGCCCGGCGTCGCTTGGTCTCAAGGTCGGCAGGAGGGCGGCCGAGACGCAGGGGGTACCGTCCACGGCGGGAACGACCGTACCGGCCGGCCGGCCCCGCAGCCGCTCGGCCTGCGACTCGGCTGCGCAGGCCGCCTGCTGCTGGAGATCGTGATCCAGGCTCGAGATCACCCGTACGCCGCTTCTTGACAGAATGCTTGGACCGAGCACCGACCTGACCAGTTGGAGAGCATAGGCCGCGAAATCCGGCGGCTGCCAAATCAGCGAGGTGGATTGGAGCTGAAGCGGTTGATTGGCTGTGCGATCGGCCTCCGCGCGCGACAGCTCGCCCGCAGCCACCATTCCGTCCAACACGGCCGCTTGTTTCGATCTCGCCGCAGCGGACGAGCCGAGCGGGTCGAGTGCCGGATCGAACGCCAATGCCGCCAGCATCGAGCTCTCTGCCAGCGTGAGATCGGCAGCATGCTTTCCGAAATAGACCAATCCGGCCGCGTCGATGCCATGGGCCGACCGGCCATAGTCGGCGCTGTTGAGGTACCAACCCAAGATCCGCTCTTTGGGATACCGGCGGGTGAGCTCAGCGGCCAGCAGCACGTTCTGCAGGGTCCGGGCCGTCCGGGAGGGCTCTCCAGCGACCGGCGGCAGCAGGGCAGCCGCGGTGAGCCGCTGGGTGATCGTCATGCTCGAGCCATCAGCCAGCCCTCGCAGTTCGTAGCCGGGATTGCTCCAGAATGTCGGATCCACTGCGGCAACGGTTGCCTGGACCACATATTCTGGAAGCTGCTGCGGATCAATCCAGATCCGATCGGCCGCGGCCGGAGGGAGATTCTGGAACAACACGAGCTCGCCCGCTCGATCGTAGAGCAGCAGCGGCCGGAACGCCTCGGCCCCGCGCAAACCGAATTGGGCTTCGATCCGTGAGACCTCGGGCAACTCTCCAGCTAACCCGAGCAGCGTCGATCCGGCAGCCAGGCCGGCCAGCGCCGCGGCCGACAAGCTGATTGCCAGGAAACTGAGCAGCGGCCCGCGCTCAGTGCCCCGCCTTGATTGGTGGGACCGGCGCAGTCGGCGCAGACAGAGTATGGATGGCATCTTCAGCGGCTCAAGCGAGCGAAGGTATAATCCGGCGCCTAATCATCCCCGATTGAAGCCAGGCGTGCAAATCCAGTGCGCATCCAGTGTCGATGGGTGAACTGGAGCCTGGCTGAGGCCCGGCGAGGGTGGCAGTGACAGTTTGTGAAGTCCATCGCCTCGGGATCATCCCTTTTCGCGAGGCAACCTCCCTGCAAGATCGGATGGCCTCCGAGATTGCGGCCGGCACCCGGCAGCAGAGCCTGCTGCTCTTGGAACACCCCCACACCTTCACCTTTGGCCGGCGAGGTAAGCCCGAGAATCTGATTTGGCGCCAGCCCGAACTGGCCGCCCGCGGCCTGGAAATCCACTGGACCGACCGGGGTGGCGACGTCACCTACCATGGGCCCGGTCAGCTTGTTGGATATCCACTGCTCCGCTTGGGTCGGCTGGAGCCGACCGGTCGTCTCCCGCAGGCTGATTTTGTCGGGTATGTCCGCCGGCTGGAGCAGTTGCTCATCCGGGCTGTGGCGACCCTGGGCCTGGCCAGCGGCCAACGCCGCGGGCTGACCGGCGTGTGGGTGCAGCCGGATGTTGCTTCCCGCTGCTCAAGCTGCCCACCGGCCGCCAGGCTGGGTCCCTCCAAGCTCGCCTCAATTGGGGTCCGGGTTGACGCTCGGGGAGTCAGCCGACACGGGTTTGCCCTGAATGTTGCGCCTGACATGAGCTACTGGCAGGGGATCGTTGCCTGCGATCTTCCCGGTGCTACGATGATCTCGCTCGCTGACTTACTGGATCCGCTGCCTGGCATGCCGCAGGTGATCCGATCGATCGTCTCGGAGTTCGGCCGGACATTCGGGCTCGAGATGCGGGAGGTCGAGGCCGTCCCACAGGCCGATCTGGCCTAACCCTCCAATTCGAACCGCGTGCCGCCCTGACCCGGCCGCCTGGTTGATCAGCTATGAAATTCGGCATGGCTCCTGCAACATCACCAGCCGAGCAACCCATGAAAACCGTCCTCTCCATCGACGGCGGCGGAGTCCGGGGGATTATCCCGCTGGCCTGCCTGGTCCAGCTCGAGGCCCAGGAAGGCAAGCCCTGCAGAGAGATCTTCGACCTGATCGCCGGGACCTCGACCGGAGCGGTGATCGCAGCCGGATTGGCCCTTGGAGTCAGCGCCCGCGGCGTGTTGGCGCTCTACCGCAACCTGGCCGAGTCTGCGTTTCAAGCCCTACCGTTCTGGAAGATCGCCGCCAATCTCGGCAACCATCGCTACAGCAACGAATTTATCTCACGGACCCTCAGCGAGATTGGCGCCGACCGCGAGCTGAACAGCCTGCCGGTCGATATCCTGATCACCGGCAAGAATACCGCAACCGGTCGGACCGACTTCTTCGTGCGGGACAATCCCGGCAACGCCTCGCTGTGGGGCAAGCTGTCCTTGCGGGACAGTGTGCTGGCGAGCATCGGAGCGCCGACCTACTTTCCTCCCCACAGCGCCAGCCTCGGAGGTGTGCAACACACCTGGGTGGATGGGGGAGTGGGCGTCGCGGGCAACCCGTGTTATCAGGCCGCAGTTGAGGCGATCCACTACAGCGCCGGCGCTTACCCTCCAGGGGCCACTCGTTTGCTCTCCTTTGGGACCGGCAGCTCGCCGCACCCGATCGATCCGAAGCGAGCCAGTTTCCTGCAGTGGGCCGAATGGGTGCTGACCGAGCTGCTCGAAGACGCGGCCGAGTGGCAGACCTTCATTACCAAACTGGAGTACGGCGGGACTGGGCGGATCGACTTTCGGCGCTATAACCTGGACCTGGCGCCAGATGTCATGAATGAGCTGGGGATCAAACTCCCGCCCGGGACCGACGTGACCAGGATCAGCATCGATTCGCTGTGGGCAATCGACCTCCTCGTGGAGATCGGCCAGGCCTTTGCCCAACGAATCGACTTCGATGATCCCGACGGGCTCGTCATCCGCTCCAGGCAGGGCAGCGCGCCTCCGATTTTCTAGAACCCGCCCGGGCGAGCGCCCTATGCTATACTGCCCGGCCGTTCCGATGGCCGATCCGCGCAGATCCCAACATGCCCTTGTCCAGCTGCCGAGGCGAAATCCCGGGAGCCAACCCCGGCCTTCATTCTTAATAACGGCCTGCGGCGCAGCCGCACTGCTGGCCGGCCTATTGGCAGGCTGTAACCGGCCGGCGGCAGAACCACCCCCGAATCTGTTGGCGACCTCGGTGGCAGCTACCCTCACCGCCCAACCGGTGCTCGTGGCCACTGCGACTTTTCCCGCACCGACTCCCGCTGCGACCGCGGCCTCGTTGTCCACTCCAACCGAGAGTCCAACCGAGACCGAACTTGCGTCGCCGACCCCTTCGCCGATCCCGCTTTCCCCCGGTGACCCTCGGGCTGGCCTGAACCTCTCCGCTCCCGACGTCCGGGAAGACTTCAGCCAGCCGCTGTGGTACGTCGGAAGCGACGCGGCCACCGCCAGCTTTGCCTATACCGACGGCCGATTTCAGGTAACCGACAATCTAGCAGATGGGTTCCTATGGTGGAGCACCACCGCCCGCGAGGCGGCGGATCTGTATGTTGAGGTAACAGGCGAAGTCGGCGCCTGCGGCGGCAAGGATGCCTATGGGGTCGGGGTGCGAGTCGGCGGCCAGAATTTCGACCAGGGCTACACTTTGGAGATCGCTTGCGACGGATCCTATCGGCTGCGCAGGTTCGTCAGCGAGGAACAGCCGGTCATTCTTTTGAATTGGACCCCGGCCGCCGCCCTGGTCAGCGGCCCCCAGGCCACCAATCGGATTGGCCTGCTTGCACAGGGCGACCAGATCCACGCGTTCGCCAACGGACAGCTGCTCTCAGCCCAAGCAATCGAGGACGACAGCTACTCATCCGGCGCCCTGAGCCTGTTCGCCTCGGCCGCCCAGACCCCGGGACTCACTGTCCACTTCGATGACCTCAACCTCTGGTTCCTCTCGCCCTGAACGGGCGTTTCGTAACCGGCTCAACAACTTGAGCAACACGGACTGGATCAAGTTCCAGAAATCCTGGTTCGTCCACAATCCACCTCGCCGGAAAGAGCAAGTGCTGCGGCATCCGGCCAAGTTCCCCGAGACCCTGGCTCAGCTGTTCGTCGAGTTCTTCACCAAACGCGGTCAGACCGTGCTCGACCCGATGGTCGGCACCGGATCGACCCTGATTGCCTGCCTGCGTTCCGGTCGGAACGGGGTCGGGATTGAGATCAATCCGGAGTACGCCGAGCTGGCTACCCGCCTTATACAAGAGGAACAGGACTCATTGGGGGCCGCCGTTTCTGGATTGTCAGTCCAAGTGTTGCGCGGGGATGCGGCCGAGCTGGGCCGGATGAGGCTGCCGACCTTCGACTACGTGCTTACTTCGCCTCCCTATTGGAACATGCTGCGCGCAAAGGGATTCAAAACCCAAGCGGGCCGCCGGGCGGACCCAGATCTGGATCTGACTTACTCTGACGACCCCGCCGATCTCGGAAACATCGCCGACTACGAAGAGTTCCTGGAGCGATTGGTGGGAGTGTATGTTTCACTGCGGCCGCTGCTTCGGCCCCGGGCCTACCTCACGATTATTGTCAAGAACGTCAAGAAGGGCGGCAAGATCTATCCGCTGGCTTGGGATCTGGCCCGCCGGCTGGCGGAGGCCTACACCCTCAAAGACGAACGGATTTGGGTCCAGGACGATATCCCGCTGGCACCCTATGGGATTGGCAGCGCCTGGGTCAGCAACACTTTCCACCACTACTGCTTACAATTCCGCCACGAGCCGGGCTGAGCTTCCTACTCAACATTCGTTCAGACAGACCGAGCGAGCCAGCAATCAGCCGCGATGCATCGAGCAATCAGGCATTCTGCGGCCGCGGTCGGGAATCTGATTGCCAGCGCCCGCGAACCCGATTATGCTTGGCCTCACTGCGCTCTACTGTCAAGACACCCTGAATGTACTTAGCGATTGAAGGCGTCATCGGAGTGGGCAAGACCTCCTTGGCGCGCCTGCTGCAGCCCATCTTCGATGCCCAGCTGCTGCTGGAAGTCTTCGAAGAGAACCCTTTCCTAGCCGATTTCTACGCCGATCGCGACCGATACGCGTTTCAGACTCAGATCTATTTCCTGCTCAGCCGCTACCGGCAGCACCAGATGACGGTTCCGGCCGCCCTCGCCAAAGGCAATCTGATCGCCGATTACACCTTCGCCAAAGATGCCCTCTTCGCCGGTCTCAACCTCGCCGGCGACGAACTGGACACCTACGGACTGGTCCATCGGGCCCTCGCCGAGCGTATCCCTAGTCCCGATCTGATCGTCTTCCTGCGAGTCGAAACCGGCGCCGCGATGACCCGGATCACTTCCCGCGACCGGCCTTACGAGCGCAACATGGAACCGGCCTACATCGCAGAACTCAACCTGGCCTACGAGGCCTTCTTTGCCGACCACCGCGAGCCGCCAATTCTGACCATCGACACGACGAAACTCAACTTTGTCGAGCAGCCTTCCCACCTTGAGCGGGTGGTGAACCGCATCCGGCAGACTCTGCAGATCCCTCCCTTTCAGCAACCCCTCCCGCTTGAAGGGCGGGCTTCGGTCTAGAATGCCGCTCGGCCGGAGCGGGATCACCGCCGGCGCGGCTGGGAGCTCGAACGGGGGCCTTACTCAATGAAATGGTTTGTGGCGGTGGCCGGGAACATCGGGGTCGGCAAATCAACCCTGGTCCAACTGCTGGCCGCTCGCCTGGATTGGACTCCCTTCCTCGAAGCTGAAGTGCAGAACCCGTACCTGGCCGACTTCTATCAGGACATGCCGACCTGGTCTTTTCAATCCCAGATCTTCTTCCTTACCCGTCGGCTGCGGGCCCATCGAGAGATCGCCGACCATCCGATCTCCGGGATTCAGGATCGCAGCGTGTATGAGGAC
>JAHFAU010000076.1 GCA_023250385.1 Anaerolineales bacterium | reverse complement strand
GAGCTGCCCGAGGTCACGCCAGTAAGCCTGAGGATCCGTAAGCGCATCCCGGGGACCCTCAAGCGCTCGATTGCCAACCCCCCTCGTCGGTCCAGGTCTGAGTGAACCGCTCTCCGTCGCTGACAGCTTGCATTGGTGGCAGCACAAAGCCTCGGAGATGTGAGCTCACGCCGGCAAGAGTGGAGAGCCGCCCGTCGTTGTCTCCAGTGCGCGTCAGGTAGGCCTGCCACAGGCCTTGATTCTTCATGGCGAACTGGTCAATAAGCCCCACAGGGGGTAGACGAGGGATTGGTGTCCTCCTTGCGCTGAAGGTGTTCGCGATTGCCTGCGCGAGCGTTCCACCGTCAAATCGGAATCCGCGAGAAAGATGCCACAGGTCGTAGAAATCCTTCATCCGGGTGTTCACATCGCCCAACTGAACGATCGCCTCCAGCTTCTCTGCGACTACGGTCTCCTTCGGGTACGCGCGCAACCGAGGCCAAGGCATGTCCAGGATGGTGGGGTAATCAAGGTCTTCGGTTCTTGGGGTGAGTGAAGGCCCGGAAGTCGATATCGCTCGTCGATCTCGCCAGGCCTTCGGGCCATGCCGCCATGAGCAGTGCACCCTTGAGCACGAACTGGTCGCGATGCTCAGATTGCGAGAGCCTGTACAGGAAGCGCTCAAACGTGTAGTACCGCAAGATCTGATCGAACGGCTTCTCCAGCTCGCGTGCCCTATTCTTCAGCCGAGCCAGGACCGACGCCGGGAGGTTTTTGACCTGGCCCTTCACAAGAGTGCCTCCAGGTAAGGCCGCATGATCTTCTCGACACGATCGACGGCAGCATAACGCAGCAGCTCGTCGATGTTCCGGTCAGGCAGCTGGAGGTAGTCCCTCAGGGCCTCGATAGCTACATCCAGCCCCAGCCTGGTTCGGAACTTGAAGCAGTCGGCGATGGTCTTCTCGCGATTGTAGATAGGGACCGACACGCCATCGAGCTTGTGAAGCTCAATCCCGGCCGAGCGGGCTTCCCCTGAGAGCCAGACGAGGTGGAGAGCCGGATAGGCCAGCTTCGGCTTTTTCACTCTCTGAGGGAGGGCAAGGTAGACCTTGTAAGGGATCTGGGTTGTGAGATCGTGGAAGCTCAGCGCGGAAATGAGGCAGACGACCCCTTGGGGCACCCGCTTCGCCACCAGGATGAGATCTGCATTGCCGGCAGGTTCGATCTCCGCGAGCCGGTAGAGGCCCCTTTCCTCTCTCTCGAGGAGTCCATGGCGGACCATCCTGGAAAGGGTCTCGGGATGAATCCCCTGCCTCCTGGCCTCGTAGCTCCGCAGGATCCCACCGCACCGGAGAAAGATCTCTCGTGCCATTTCGGTCGCCTTGCCCACGTGACGAATTGTAAATCAAACGGTGTTTTGTGTCAAATCTACTGTACTTAGGCACAACTACAGTAATTTCATCACATTGCTTTGGCACGCCCCAATCAGGCTGTGTACCTGGGAGCACACTACCAGAGAGTTAGCAGCCTCGGCTGGCGACCTTGACACGTCGAGCACGTGATTGCTGAATCACTCCAGAATGAAGACGTTGGATGTCGGCAGGCCGGAAGCGAAGCGCCGGCTAGCGCGGCAGGACGCGGATCTGCCTTCCGAACACCCCTCCGGTCTGATAGAATCGCAATCGGTAGTGATCCGGCCTCGCTAATCCGCGGGGGCGTTCTTTTGTTATGGGTTTGAGGGTAGTGTAAGGAAATGCTGACCGAACGAACCGAACTGCGCGGATCATCGCCCACGTCGACCACGGCAAAACCACCCTGGTCGACGGGATGCTCAAGCAAGCCGGGGTCTTCCGCGACAACCAGCCGGTGGCCGATCGGGTGAAACCGCATCGCGGCGAGCACCCCGTCATGCAACTACTGCGCCCGGGCCCGCGACCGCCGTCATCAGGATGGCCCTCCTGTCAGTTTGAGCGGACTGGCACGCCCTGACTGCGCACGGCTTGTGTCTTCTTCTGGTAATTCTCCCAGCTCGGAGGGGGCACCCGGGCCTCATCCCCAAAATCGTCGATCCAACGCTAGAGCAAGATCCGGGCCCCGGCCACGAGCTTTAGCGCCCGTTCCTGGCCTTTTCGGGCTTTCCAGCTCCACGACAACGAGTGGGTGCAGGGTAGGCCGGTGAGCCTGCGGACCCGGAAGCGGTCCCTCGAAGCACGTCAGCCCTTGCGGGGAGACAAGTGCGCCGAGGAAGCCCCAGGGGTCAAGCTGTGATCATCCTGCCTGCAGCGCGGGAAATCGCAGGCGCGGTGTGCGCGGAAGGATCAGCCTTGGGCGTCAAGCCACCTTAGCACGTCTCGTGCAAAGTGGGGAAAGGTCTCCATCCCCTTCCGATAGCTTGCGAGGACCTCCCGAGGGTCAATATCCAGATAACGATGAATCAGGATATTTCGCAGCCCGCCCAGGCCCTTGATCTCCGCCAGGAGCGCCTCCGGAATCACGCCCTTCTCTTGGAGCATGTGCAAACTTTCTTCGTAGCTATCGGCATATACCCCAAAGTGGCCAGCAAGAATATGGTCGGTCACATCAAAAATCAGGGAAGCCGCAGCTATCAAGCCGCGCTCAACGATCCAGCGCTTGCTCAGATCGCGGGCGATATCCTCCTGTGCCAGATCGTGGTACTTGCTTAGCTCCTGCAGGACTTCGTCAAGCTCTTTGAGCCGCGCCTCGACGGCTTCACGCCGCAAGATCATCCGCCCATCCGTGCCCGCAGGTATTCAGTTTGGCGTCGCCTTATTGGGTGCGTGTCGCGGTAGAGGTGGATCGTCTCCAACTCGAAATCGTTCAACAGCTTCTCGTCGGGCGCGAAAATCGGACGCCCGGTCCGGACAATTTCAAATCGCAGCAGCGGAGAGGCGATGGCTAAGTCCACCAAGTCAAGGCGCTGGGTCCTGATCCGCCCCTCGATGGCTTGACGAAGCTCGAACACCGGAGTAAGGCCGGGGAGCAGGGCAAGATCGACGTCCTGCGAAGGCTCGCCTTTGCCGAGCGAACCAAACAGGTAGGCGAGCCGCACTCCGCTGCGAGAGAAGAGTTCGCTGAGGTCCTCGACGGTCTGTTCCACCTCGGCAGGGAACTCAGGAAAGCCCATCCAGCGCTCTCTCACACCCATGTCGCCGGGGCCTCCCTCCGGATCCGGTCCTTCTCGAAGGCTTCGTCCAGGTCGTCTGGTTCCGACCTGGTCGTCTTGCCCGCGGCCGCATCGGCTACGGGACTAGACCCATTATAGCCCGCAGGCTGGAAGCGTCTTTCGACACAATCAAGCTGGAACTAGGTTCGCTCCGGCTGGCCTCGGTTCTCGACCGTCCGCCCCGCCGGCATCCTCCGGTTTTTCGCCTTCGCTGATGAACCGCATGGAGTGCTCGAATCCAGTCGGGCCGCGGCGGTAATTTCGATCATGGGTTGCTCCGGTGTGCCCATCGCGGCCAGGACGACCCCGTCGTCGTCGGTGGAGAGGATCGCGTCCAGTGGATACTTGGACGCAGATTCGACAATCTGATCGGTTGCCCCGGCTGAAGATCTCGGACTCACAGACGATCCCCCCTAAGGCAACCCATCCCACCCGAGCCGGGTGATCGTGAACGAGTGCTGCTCGGTGCTGGTCTCTCGGCAGTAGAGCAGGTTGCCCTGGTCGTCCTCCTCCCACTCGTAGAACGGGCCGGTCCAGTCGAAGGTGATCGACATCCCGTCGTCGGCCACCCGGCCGCTGAAGTCCTGGATCACCGAGTTGGGCAGGAACCCGGCGTCGACGCACTCGTCCGGGTTGCAGGCCTTCAGGTCGGAACCTTCGACCTGGTCGCCGGACAGGGTCCCGCTGAAGGCGAGCCCGCCTTCCTCGCCGCACAGGGTACCGGACTGAACCTCGGCTGTGAAGCTGTCGCTTAACGGCGGCACGATGCGCAGTACGCGCTCCTCGTCCTGCCAGGTACCGGACAGGCAGTGCTGGACGGGGAAGGCCAGGGTGTAAGAGCCATAACCGCCAAGCACGGCGCGGGCCTCGATCAGGAGTCGCTCTCCGCCTCCGCCGCCGTAACGGGCGGCCGCGTACGGGTAATCGAGGAGCGGGCCGTACAGGAACGGAGGCAGGCTGGTCGACGCCATCAGAAGCCCGGTGAGGCTGAAGGTGTTGTGGACACTCAGGATGCCCAACCCGGTGTCGAGCGCCATCGCCATGAGCCTGTGGCGTCCGGGCGGCTCACCGGCGCACACCGGAAGTTGGGGCTGCTGAATTAGCAAGATGACCAACGCACTGACGCCCGGCGGGGGCAGTTCAGGGGCGGTGCTGCCGCCCGATCCGGCCTCCCCGGGCAGATCGCTGACCGCCTCTTCCGCCGTTTGCGAATTGCTCGACTGGACGAAGTACAGGCTCTCGCCGGCCGCGGTGTAGTACATCGGGGCCAGGCGCTCGTCCGAGGCGGCGGCAGCCCGGAGGACAGACCGGCCGTCGAGCGTCACGACCTCCCAGGTCGTCGCCGGATCCGCCTCGGCCGAGGCGACGATCCCGTCCAGAGTCGCCGCCCAGTCCCTCCCCGGAATAGTGATTGCGCCGGCGTAAAAGGTCATGCTGCTCCCAGCCGGGGCGAAGACCACACTGATCTTCAGCTCAGACGGATCCACCCTTAGATTGGCCAGGAAATCGGCAAGGGCTGGGTCGGTCAGATCCAGATCGGAGCCGGTGATCGAGACCGATTCCAGCTCCACCCCGGCCAGGCTGGCCGGTTCCACACTCTGAAGGACCTCGGCCGCGGTTAGAGGCGGGCGGGTGGCGGTGGGCGCCGGACGTGAGGTCTCGGTTGGCGCAGGCTCTGTGTCCGCGACCCGGTTGAGAAGCGAGCAGGCCAGGGCGGCCAGGCCTGCGGCCGCGATTGCTGCGAACGGGGCTTTCTTGGTAAGGATGTCATGAGGCTGTGCCGGAGCCATGGTGGTCTTAGTCAAACTCGATCTCGGCGGCGTTATGGTAATCGAGTCCTCGGGGTGCTGAAAGTCTGCTGGACTGTAGCGCGCTCATGGGTCGCACTACACAGGCCTGCCCCCAGGCCCTTGGCAACGATCGACGGCCCGCTTCTCCCAGTGAAGGATTGCCCCTCTGCGTCGCCAAAGCAGCTCCCATGCGAGTGGATCGGCACGTTCCAGCGTGCTATCGAGCAGACTCAAGCGCAGGAGGGACCCCCAATGCCGTGCAACAATATCCGCAGCCGGGCGGCGGGCTCCGTGAGCTGGGGTTCACCATAAAGGAGCACCGCCTGGCCACCGATGACCATGTACGGCAGCCCGGCGCCGTCACGCTGCCGGGCGATGCGGGTCAGTATCGCCTCGAACGTTGATGATCCGGGCCAGCCGGACGTCTACCTCGATGCCCTCGAGCGGGTCCTTGAGTGGAAGCGCGCCTAGCCGGCGCGCGTGCTCGTACAAGGCCTCTACGATCCGGAGGTTGCGCCGATAATCGGGCGGCTTACGCCGCATCTGCTCCTTTTCGAAGGCCCGGACGAGGTCGATTCGTTTCAGCATGGACGGCTCGCGAAGATCAGCATTCGTTCGCAAGCTGAAGCCAATTATAGCCTGCGCCCCCGGTCGGTCTGATCGGTGGATCGACGCCGTCATGTCGTAGGGGGTTGCCTAACCCGCGACTTCTGTGGACGACATCAGGAGTCGCCTCTAGCGCAGGTCATCCGGGGGGCAGCGGCGTCCCATTCCACGCCGCCAGCTCGGCATCTATCATCGCCCACGTCGTCTACGGCAAAACCAAAATGGTCGACGGGATGCACAAGCAGGCCTGGGACTTCCCCGACAATCAGCCTGTGGCCGAGCGGGTGATGCGTTCTTACGCTTACTAGCGCGAGCGGGGGATCGCTTGCCGAAGCGACGGGGGCTTCCGGGCCGCGACTCAGCCCTCGCTCCGGGGTTCAACGTTATAACCGCGCATCACATTCCCCTGAGGAGGAGTCTATGAGCGCATCAACCCCCATGCCCGGCATGGAAGCCGGCGGCCGGCCGGCGCTGTCGGCCCGCCAGATCGGGATCGCCGCCGCCTTCGGCGGGGCCGCCCTGGCCGTGGTGCTGGCCGGGCTCACCATCCCGATCCCCGGCACCCCGGTGGTCACCGACCCCCGGGAGGTCTTCACCACCACCGGCGCCTCGCTCACCGGGCCGGTGGGCGGGATTGTGATCGGGATCCTGGCCGGGATCGCCGAACCCGGCATCCCGCTGGCCAGCCTGCTGGCCCATATCATCGGCGGCATCTATAGCGGCTTCGTCTACAAGAATCTCAGCTGGCGCTTCCGCTCGAGCACCCCCACCCGGCTCGCCCTCTGGGCCGCCCAGGTCGTCGGCTACTACGTGATCGTCGTGGTGCCGCTCTTCGCGGTCGGCCTCTTCATGTTCTACCCGGATCCGGAGATGGGCGGGTTCTTTGGCTTCCTCGGCACTCTCGAAGGCGGCGCCCTGCCTGAGATGATCTTCGCCACCACGGTGACCACCATCATCATGGCCGCCCTCCCCGAGCGCTACCGGCGGCCGCTCTGGTAAGCTCGCTCCACCACTAGCCCGACCGAGTTTTGACTCCCCTCCAGCCGCAGACCTTAGCTCTGCGGCTGGGGGCCTTGGCCGGGCCGGCTTGAGCTCGCTTGGCCCCCGACCTCGAATTCCGCGACGTATCCTTCCAGTACGAAGGCGCCTCCTCGTTCGCCCTGCGTGACATTCAACTAACGGTCGACCCGGGCGAGATCGTCCTGGTCACCGGGCCAGCTGGCGCCGGCAAGACCACTCTCTGCAGCTGCGCCAACGGGCTGGTCCCCCACTACCACGAAGGCCGGCTCACCGGCGAGGTGCTCGTGCGCGGCTACAACACTGCCCGCACCCGGATCGGCGGCCTGTCGTCGCTCGTCGGGCTGGTCTTCCAGGACCCGGAGAGTCAGCTCGTCGCGGCCAGCGTCGCCGACGAGGTGGCCTTCGGCCCGGAGAACCTGGGCGTCGAGCGGCCGGAGATCGTCCGCCGGTTGGCCGTGGCGCTGCAGGTCACCCGGCTGGCCGGGTTCGACGAGCGCGATCCGCACAGCCTCTCCGGCGGCGAGCAGCAGGCCTGCGTCATCGCCGCCATTTACGCCATGCACCCCGAGATCTACGTGATGGACGAGCCGCTCGCTAACCTGGACCCGGCCGGCCGGGCCCACGTCTTCCGGGTGATGGTCGAGGTCGCCAAACAGCGGGGCAAGACGCTGCTGCTGGTGGAGCACGCGCTCGAAGAAGTCCTGCCGTTGGTGGACCGGTTGGTGGTGCTGGACGGCGGACAAATCGTGCGCAATGGTTCGGTGCAGGAAGTGCTGACCGCGGGCGACCTGCCCCGGGTGTTCATCCGCCCGGCGATCGCCCGCCTCGGCGCCCAGCTCGGCCTGCAGCCGCCGCCCCTCTCGCCGGAAGCATTGGTGGAGGCGATCACGCAACGCTACCGGCTGCGAAAGCGCAGTCCCGAGCCGATCCCGACTCCGCCACAGCTGTCCGGACCGCCGGTAATCGAACTCGAGGGGCTGGCCTACTCCTACGATGGCCGCCACCCGGCTCTTCGGAGTATCGACCTGACAATTCACGAGGGGGAGATGACCGCGATCCTGGGCCGCAACGGCGCCGGCAAGACCAGCCTCATCAAGCATCTGATCGGCCTGCTGCAGCCGGATCGGGGGCGGGTGACGGTGCTCGGCCAGGACGTGGCCCGCACACCCACCCACACGCTGGCGCGCCAGGTGGGCTTCTGCTTTCAAAACCCCAACCATCAGTTGGTGGCCTTCAAGGTGCAGGACGAAATCGCCTTCGGCCTGCGGGCGCACGAGGTCGATCGGGCCGAGATCGAGCCCCGCACCCGGGAAGCGCTCGACTCGGTAGGCATGTCCGGATTCGAGGAGGCCCAGATTTTCGATCTGGGCAAGGGACAGCGACAGCGGTTGGCGCTCGCCTCGGTCCTGGCGCTGCGGCCGCGGATCCTGGTCATCGATGAACCGACGACCGGCCAGGATCCCACCATGGCCCAGGAGATCTTCGACATTCTCATGACCCTGAATGAGCAGGGCACCACGGTCATCGTCGTCACCCACAAGGTCGATCTGGCCGCGGCTTACTGCTCGCGGGCGGTGGTCATGGCCGAGGGCCGGATCGCCTTCGACGGGTCCTTCCGCGAGCTGCTCTCGGATCCAGTTAGGATGCGGCAGTTTTCGCTGGAGCCTCCTGAGACCACTCGGCTGGCAGGAATGCTGGCCGACTTCGGCGTCCCGCCCTGGCTCTCGACCTTCGAACAGCTTTCCGAGGCGCTGCGCGCACTGGTGGAGACGGCGAATGGCGATTGAATACCAGAAGGGCGATTCGACTCTTCATCGGCTCGACGCCCGCACTAAGCTGCTGCTCTTCGTCGGCTTGACCATCGTGGCCATCCTGATCCTCGATCCGCTGATGATCGCCGCCCTGTTCTTGATTCTGTACGAGTTAGGGGCTCGCTCGATCGACCGCCGATTGCTGAACCGCAACCTGCGGGTGCTGGTCGTGATCTTCCTGACCTTCTCGGCCTTCCAGATCGTGTTCTTCACTCCCAAGGACGCCTACCTGCTCTTCTATATTGTGCCCGGCCGGCAGTGGCTCCCGGTGACCGTCCAGGGCCTGGTGCGGGCGGCCGCGGTGTTCTTCAGATTCTTCATCGTGGTCCTGTCGGTGCACCTGATGCTGTACACCACGCCGCCGGTCGAGCTGGTCCTGGCGCTCACCCGACGGGAGCGGGCCCGGAGCGCGCTGCCGACGCTGGGCATCACGCTGCTGCTCGGCGCGATTCTGTTTGTCAGTTTCCAACTGGGCGCGGTCGACGCGCTGAGCCGCTTGCCGTTGGAGGGCATTGCGCGGGCTGCG
>JAHFAU010000165.1 GCA_023250385.1 Anaerolineales bacterium | reverse complement strand
GATGCCAGAGATGATGTCCCGCTCGCTGAATGTTTCCACCATCCCGACCAGCGAAACGAAGACCAGCCCGACACCGCCCAACAGACCAATCCGGACGATCTTGCCCCAGGCTATCGGATTGTGGTCGTCCATCGTGAGCAGAACTCCTTAGGCTTTCTTGGTCGCCAGCCGCTCGCCAAGAATCCCGGTCGGCCGGAAGATGAGGACCAGCACCAGCATGACGAAGGCCACAACGTCTTTGAGCTGGTGGGGGGCGGGCACCCCCAGCCCGGTGAGAAACAAGGTCGGTCCGAGAGACTCAAAAATACCGAGGAAAAGTCCACCCAGCATTGCGCCGGGAATGTTTCCGATACCGCCCAGGACGGCGGCGGTGAAGGCCTTAATGCCCGGTATGAAGCCCATAAAGAACTGGACCTGACGGAACATCAGCGAGTACAGCACGCCGGCCGCCCCGGCCAGAACCGCCCCCAGCACGAAGGTGATTACGATGATCCGATCGACGTCGATCCCCATGAGGGCTGCCACGTCCTTGTCTTCCGAGACCGCCCGCATCGCCTTGCCCGTCTTGGTCCGTTGGACAAAGGTCTGCAAGGCAAGCATGAAGAGGGCTGCGGTGACGATAACGACGATCTGCAATCGCTGGATCACCAGGTCGCCGGTGATGGTAACCGCCCCGCGGAGCACATCGACTTCGGGGTAGGTCTTGAACTGGGAGCCATAAAGACCGCGGAAGGTGTACTGCAAGAAGAAGGAAGCGCCGATGGCTGTGATGAGTGGAACGAGCCGGGGAGCCCGGCGCAGCGGACGGTAGGCAATCCGTTCTAGCAGGACCGCGATGGTGACCGAAGTTGCCATCGCTACCAGGACTACCAGTGTCAGCGCTACAAAGGGATTGCGTTCGAGCAGGCCCGATCGGGCGACCGCATCGGCGACGAAGAATCCGGTGAAGGCCCCGCCCATGAATACCTCGCTGTGGGCGAAGTTGATCATACGCAGGATCCCGTAGACCAGCGTGTAGCCCAGGGCGATCATGGCGTAAACGCTCCCTTGGGCGATGCCAGTCACCGCGAAGTCAAGCCACTGCCGGGTGGTGAAGCGGCCCATCCCCAGAGTCGTGATCGAGCCAACGACAACGACGAGGGCGATCAAGCCACCGACCATCCACAACGAGACATCAGTAAAACTGATTCGCTCAAGCAGCCGGCGGCGCAAGAGTCACTCCCGTGGTCTACCCGAAAGTTGTGGATGAGCCGGAGCCACTTGGCCCCGGCTCATCCGCAGTTGTGCCCAGTTACTCAAGTGCTTTTGGGCTAGATCTTACTTATGGAATCCAGACCGGCTGGGAGGTCATCAGATCAACGCTCCCTGCGACCATGTCGGCCGAAGCCTGGAACACCGCCAGCGCCTCGCCGGTCGCACAGTCGCCATTCACATCACAGGAGAGCTTTCCGGTCAGACCGTCGAAGTCCTTGGTCGCGAACACGGCATCCCGCAGCGCCTGCCTTCCGATGTGAACCGTGCCGTCGTCATCGACCACGGCCACCGCGGTGATGGCAGCCATGAGGATCTTGGCCGCATCGTAGCCATGGGGCCCGAAGCCGGAAGCCGGCGGCTCGCCGACCTTGGCGATGTAGGCATCGAGCCAGGCGTCATAGGCCCCGCCCGAGACGAACGGGCCGGAGAAGTACATGCCCACTGCGCACTCGCCGGACGCCTCGGGGAAGGCCTCGGTCAGCAGACCGTCGGCGCCCATCATAACCGTGTCCTCCAAACCGGACACTTCGCACTTCTGGGCGGCGATGAAGTCGCCTTCCGGTTCGAAGATCGGGAAGTAGATCAGCTCCGGCGAATCCGCGGCGAGCGAGGTGAGCACCGGCTTCATGTCGGTGTCGCCCACGTTGACCGCGGTCCGCTGGGTGATCGTGCCGCCCAGTCCTTCGAAGGTGTCGGCGAAGACATTCGCCAGCGACTCGGCATACGGGCTGCCATCGTGGATCGTGGCCGCCGTCGTCTTATTGAGCACCCCAAAGGCAAACTCCGCCGCTACCCGCCCCTGGAACAGGTCGTTGTGGGCGGTGCGGAAGTAGCCGACGTGGTGATCCGGGTGGTCCGGATTGGTAAGGTCGGGGTTGGTATTGGACGGCGAGATCATCGTCATGCCCGCATCGGCAAGCAACGGCATAGCCGTTCGAGCCTCGCTCGAGCAGGTGGTCCCGATCACGCCCACAACCGTTGGGTCGGCCGAGATCTTCGTGCCGGCCGCCTGGCCGCCCTCGGCGTTGCACAGCGAGTCCTCGCCCGTGAACAGGATGGGGTGACCGAGCAACTCGTTGTTCACCTCATCGAAGGCAAGCTCCGCCCCATTGTTGTTCACGGTGCCAAGGAACCCGGTCGCGCCCGAGACGGTTTCGATCCAGGCGATGTGGATGGGATCGCCGGGGGCAATGTCGACGCAGGCGATCGCATCGGTACACTCGAAGGCCGGAGGGGCACAGGCGCCGAGCGCCAAGGCCGCCAACACGAGCCCGCCGAGTATTAGAAACTTACGATTCATGAAATCCTCCTCCTCAGGAAGTCTGGTTGAAACTTGGCCGAGTTGCGATTTAAATAGGACCTACAGGTTCGTCGGCGTCTCCTCCTTATGTGCACTCGCAAGCCCCCAAAGTCGGCTTAGCGACGGATGCAATTCGGGGCCGAGCGGCGCTCGGCCCGCTTGGGGTAGATGCACCATTCTAATGGTGGGTTGTTCCGTATGTCAACCACCGCCGGAGATCGTCTGCTCTCCCCGCTCGTAGAGCAATTCTCCCCGGATGGCCAGGTCGGTGTTCCGAATCTTGAGCGCCAGGTCGGCGGCCAGGTTGCGCATCAGGATATAGCCGAGGATCGGATCGGTCTCGCACAGCGCCATCAACCGGTCGTGGGGAATCACCAGCAGGCGAGTACCGAGGCTTGCGCTGCGGGCGGTCGCCGAGCGCAGGCCCTGATCGACCAGCGCCACCTCGCCGAAACACTGGCCCCGCCGCAGCTTGGCGATGGTGGTCGGCCGTCCCGAGGGTCGACCCGGCTGGCTTACCAGGGCCGGATCGATCAGGATTTCGACCTCCCCG
>JAHFAU010000075.1 GCA_023250385.1 Anaerolineales bacterium | reverse complement strand
TGCCGTCAGTCGACGAGCACGCTGGTGCTCATCGGAGACCATTCCACGGCAACGGTCTGGCCGGGTTGGTAATTCGGATCGCCGGCCGCGGGGGCCTGGTTCTGTTCCCTCACCATCACCAGTGAGCCGTTCTCGGTCCGAACATAGTACAGGGTGTCGTCCCCCACGAAGATCACCTCGTGAATCCGCCCGCTGAGTCGGTTCGCCGGCCCAGGCAGACCCTTCAAGCTCATGCGCTCAGGGCGAATCGCCAGGGTCACGGTCCGGCCAGGGACAAGCTCGGGGGCAGCCTCGGCGAGCACGCTCCCCACCCCCTCGACCTCCACCGTGGCTAGTTCATTGTTTACGAAACGCAAGACACCCTGCAGGAAGTTTGTGCTGCCGATGAAGTCGGCCACGAATCGGGTCGTCGGCCGCTCATAGATCCGGCGCGGTTCGTCCACTTGCAGGACCAAGCCCTTGTGCATTACCGCGATCCGATCCGACATCGTGAGCGCTTCCTCTTGATCGTGAGTTACATATATGAAGGTGATGCCGACCTCCCGCTGGAGGCTTTTCAGTTCGAGCTGCATCTCCTTGCGCAGCTTTTGGTCGAGCGCGCCGAGCGGCTCATCCAGGAGCAGCACCGCCGGACGGTTGACCAGTGCCCGAGCGAGGGCCACCCGCTGCTGCTGTCCGCCGGAGAGCTGGTTGGGCTTGCGCAGCTCCAGTCCGGGCAAGCGAGCCATGCTCAAGGCGGCCGCAACTCGCTCCCTTATTTCCGGCGGCTTAACCCGCCTTACTCGCAAGCTGAATGCGACGTTGTCGAAAACCGAGAGATGCGGAAAGAGGGCGTAATTCTGGAAGACCATGTTGACGTTACGCTTGTTGGGGGGAAGGTGCTGAACCGGCTCTCCGAGCAGCCGGATTTCGCCGCTGCTCGGCTGCTCGAATCCGGCGATCATCCGCAGGGTCGTGGTCTTGCCGCACCCGGAGGGCCCGAGCAAGGAAAAGAATTCCCCTTGTGGGATTTGAAGCGAGATTTCGCGGACGGCGTCGAACTCTTCGAAGCGCTTGGAGATCTGTTCGAGCTCGACCGCCGGCCCGATCATGTCGAGGCTGCACCGGCAGGCAGGGTTGCTGCTTCCGGTTCGCCCACCCGCCGACTGAGCGAGGCGGCGGACCCGACTCGCTGCAGCCATTCCGCCAGCACGACCAGGGTCAAAGAGACGACCATGACAACGATTGCCAGTGCTACGACCTGCGGGAAACGGTTGGCGAAGCGCAGCTGTCCGAACAAGTAGACCGGCAAAGTCGGCGTACGGCCGATCAGGAAGGAGGCCAGCACGAACTCGTCGAAGGAAACCGTAAATGCCACCAGCCAAGCCGCTAAGAGCGCCGGGGCGATAAGCGGGAGGATCACCCGGCGCAATGTGTACGAGTACGAAGCCCCCAAGTCCTGGGCGGCCTCCTCGAGGTGTGGGTCGAAGCCGACCAGGCGGGCCATGATGACGAGCAGGGTGTATGGCAGGCTGACCACAGTGTGGCCGGCCGCGACGGTCCAGAGCGATCGGGTGATATCCAAGGCAGCGAACAGGATCAGCAGGGCGACGGCCAGGATGAGGAACGGCACGAGCAAAGGCATCACCGCTAAGCTGAGAAACAGCGCCTTACCTCGAAACTTGAACCTAAGCAATCCGACGCCAGCCAGAGTGCCAAGCGCTGTAGCGAGCAGGCTGCTGCTGATGGCGACGATCGCGCTGCTGCGCAGGGCTTCCATCAGCTCGGCGTTCTGTAACATGTCTCGGTACCAGTGCCCCGTTAGGCCCTGCAGCGGGAACGCCAGCACCACCCCCTCATTGAATGAGAACAGGGTCAGCACGCCGATGGGCAGGTACAACAGGACGAGCAGCAGCAGGTAGTAGCCGGCCAAAACGCCTGGACGCCGCTGCATCGCTTAGCCTATGAACCGCCGGACATCGACCAGCCGGACGGCGACAGCGAATAGCACCAACACTCCTATCAGCATGATCAGAGCCATCGCGGAGCCCAGCGGCCAGTTGATTCCATCGCCGAAGAACAGCTCGACAATGTTGCCATACAACGCGCCGCGGCTGCCTCCAACCAGGATCGGTGTCACAAACTCACCAACGGTGGGGATGAAGACCATCACAAACCCGGCGATCACTCCCGGCATGCTGAGCGGGAGAGTGACCCGCAAGAAGGAGAACCAGGGTGGGGCCCCTAAGATCGTGGCGGCCTCCAACAAACTGCGGTCGATCCGCTGCAGCGCGGCGTAAATCGGAAGTGCCACGAACGGAAGCCACACGTAGACCAGCGTGATCACGACCGCCAGGCGACTGTAGAGCAGGATCGGGACCGGCGCGTCGACCAGACCTAGGAACATCAAGAGACTGTTGATCACTCCACCGGTCCCGAGGATGATTTTCCACGCGATGATTCGTAGCAGGTAGCTGGTCCAGAAGGGCAGGATCAGGAGTGTCAGCAGCAACGGAGCCCGCAGGCCCGTCCGAAAGACCAGGAAGTACGCCAAGGGATACGCGAGCAGGGTGGCGAAAAAAGCCACACTGAAGGCCACCCGTACCGAAACCAAGAGCAGCGGGAGGTAGACTTCCCCCTCGACGATGGTCTCATAATGCTTCAGTGTGGGAGTCCAATCCAGCGAGAACAGCGCTCCGCGCATGTCTGGCCGCAGGCTGAAGATGGCCATGAGAATGAGCGGCGCGACGAAGAAAATCGCCAGCCAGACGCTTGGCCCGCTCATCAATACTAGCGGGGTTAGGTTGCGTCTTTGCATCTCTGGGATTAATGCGAAGCAGGGGCCGTCCGAGCTACAGACGCGGACGGCCCCGTTGACTCTCTGCGAGTCCGCCTGATCAGGGCGCCGCCTGGACCTCCGCCCACAGCTGGATCCATCCGTCGCGGATCTCTCGCGAGATAGGCACGGTGAAATTGGTGCGATCCAGTGTGCCTGGATCGTCCAGGGCCAGCGCTTCGATCAGGTTCGGATCCTCGACCGCGCTGTAGTAGCTGGGATTGACGTGCCCGTAGGCGTAATCCACTAGGAGATGGGTGGCCGTTATTTCGCCCAATTTGCCGTCGAGGAATTCGAGAGCCAGATCGTAATTCTCGGTCTTGGCCGAGATAGCGTACTGGCCGACCCAACTCTCGCGGCCCTCCGCGGGGTCGGCGTAGGCGACCGGCACGCCGGCAGCCAGTAACCGGTAGTACGCGCCATTCCAGGCGTAAGCGAGCCAGACATCGCCCGAGGTGAAGCCCGCTTCCAGGGTCGGCTCGTCCACCCAATAGAAGAGGTTGAGATCGCGCTGCTTGATCCACAACTGCTTGATCTCTTCCAGTTGCTCGCCGGTCAGAGTCCGTTCGTCGTAGCCCAGCATGTGGGCTGTGACCGGGACAACCGAGGTCGCGTCGTCGTACATGGAAATGTGGCCGGCGTACTTTTCGTCGAACAACGCGTTCCAGGAATCAACCCCTTCCGGGATTTTGTCGGTGCGATAGAGGAGCGAACTGAACCCCCAGTCCCATGGCACGCAGTACACCACGCCGTCAATCGTGCAGGTCTCCTGAAAGCCGGCGGGGATCTCGTCCCAATGGGTGATTTTGGAGATGTCAATGGGCTGGATCAGGCCCTGATCCACGTAAAACTGCAGGTCGGGCGTGTAGAAGTGGACGATGTCTTCGCCCGAGCCGGCCAGCGTCTTGGCAAAGATATCCGGGTTGGAGGCGCCGAAGTTGAAGATCACTTCGACCTCGGGATGCTCTTGACCGAACTCCACCCACATCTCTGGGACCTCGTAGTAAGCCCATTCGAGGACTGTGAGCTTGGCAGGTTCCGCGGGCACAACCGGCTCGGCCGGCTGCGCAGGCTCCGAAGTCGGCGCGGGTTCAGCGGGCTGGGCGGGCTCAACCGGCGCTGCGGGCGCTGGCTCTGCGGTCGGCTGGGCGCAGGCGACTAGCAGCCCGATTGCTAGCGTTGATGCTAAGGACAACCAGTATAACCGTCGGCGACTCTTGGGCATCTTCTCCTCCTTGGCGGGTAGTCCGGGGCTCACGCCCGGACGCAGACCTGGGTTGGATCGGGGGACTGAGTGGCGACTCGTTTGGCAGTATATTCTGCGGCGATGGGTTGTCAAGGTCGAGGATTTTTTCGCTGAACGAACGGCGGGCATTACAATCCTCCACCTGGTCATGGAGGAGTCCCTCGTTTGATCCGCAGAATCGGTGACACCCGTGGCTGATCTCGGACTGCTGCTCAGCTTCTACACCGCGCCGGAGGACGCCAAGCGGGCCTTCCGTGCCCTTCGCAGCGGAGGGCACCGACGGGTCGCACTCCTGCACAAAGGAAAGGATGGCGCTGTCCAGACGAGCGGCCGCGGGCGCCGCTATGTGGTTTTCAGTGCCGCCTCGCTGGGCCTGGTATTTGCTTTGCTTGGGCTCTGGGGGGCCGAGCGGTTTTTCCAGCCGAAGGGAATTACTGACCCGCTATCCCTGTTCCTAGGTATAGCCGGTTTAGGCGTCGGGCTTGGCCTGGGGTTGTGGCTCGCTGGGCGCCGCTGGCCCGGCGTCGATCGGAAAGTGCTCGCCTCCCAAGCCCGCTGGATGGCTTCCGACGAGACTCTGCTTGCCCTCCAGTCGTCGCTGGAAAACCTAAAGAGGGCCCTCAGCATATTGCGCGGGTTCGGAGAGGCCGAGCCAGCGATCTTTGTCCTCTTCTCGGATCGCGGCTTTCGCGACTCAGAGGGAGCAGCCATCCGGGTGCCGCTCCCGCCCCCTCAGCTCCAGGCCCATGCCGGCCGGCTGGCCGAGCAGCACCGAGTCGATCCCGGCGGACAGGCGAAGGAGGCGCTGCTTGTTCGCCTCGATCAAGCCCGGCAGGAGATCCATACGATCTGCGGCGATCTTGGCAAGGCCGGATCCATGGGCCAACCCTTGGGTCCGGCGGCCGAGTGGGTGCTGGACAACGAATACATGGTCGAAAGCCACGTGCGCGATGTCCAGGTCAACCTCCCGCTGCGGTTCTATCGCCAACTGCCTGGCTTGCTGAGCGAGCAGGCCCTTGGCCTGCCGCGGGTTTTCGACCTCTCCAGCGAGTTGGTCTCCCACACCGATGCCCGCCTCAGCTCCGAGATCATTGAGAGTTTCGTGGGGGCCTACCAGCAGGTCAGCCCCCTCACGATCGGTGAGCTGTGGGCTCTGCCTCTGATGCTCCGGATGGCACTCGTCCAGCGGGTCCGGCAGATCGCAATCCAGGCGCTGGCCGAGCTGCGCGAGCGCCAGCTTGCCGATTTCTGGTCGAATCGACTGCTGGTCACTGCCCGCCGGGAACCGGGCTTGCTGTTCGCCCGACTGGCCGAGCTTGCCGAGGCCCAGCAGGCTCCCACCCCCTTCTTTGGAACTCTGCTTGCGGCCCAGCTCTATGACGAGGAGGGGGTATTGGCTCCGGTTCAGAGCTGGCTAGAGCGGGCCCACCGGCGGCCGATGAGTGAAACCAACCTGCGCGAGCAGAATCGGCAGGCCATGGCCCAGGTCTCGGTTGCCAATGCCATCACGACCCTCCGTCAGCTCGCCATGCTAGACTGGCGGGAGCTCTTTGAGAGGCTGAGCAGAGTGGAAAGGGTGCTGAGCCGCGATCCCGTCGGGGTCTATGCGGGAATGGATTTTGAGACTCGCAACACCTATCGCGGCGTAGTCGAGGAGCTTGCCCGGCGCTCTGGTCGGCACGAGGTTGAGGTCGCGCGGACGGCGGTCGAGCTGGCTTCGCAATCCGCCCGGCAGGCGGGCAGCGGCGAACGGCCTCCGCCTGGGGCGCGGGCACTGGGGGGCGTCGGGCGTGCTGGGCACGTCGGCGCTTATCTGGTAGGTGAATCCAAGGCTGGGCTGATGGAGCTAATCGGCACCCGCGACACGGCAGGTTATCGGCTGCGTCAATTCATTTATCGTCACCATACCGGGGTCTACGTAAGCGCGGTAGCACTGTCTACCTCGCTGCTGGCGCTGCTTCCGTTAGCGGTCGGCCTGCAGGTCGAGCTGCGCTGGGTGGACCTGATCGGCGGGCTGCTGGTGCTCGGGCCCGCCAGCCAGCTCGGAGTTCAGTTGGTGAATTACCTGATCTCCCGTTCCCTCCCGCCGCGCACCCTGCCCAAGATGGATTTCAGCCGCCAGGGGATCCCGGATGCCTTCCGGACGCTGGTGGTGGTCCCAATCATTCTCTCCGATCCCGAGACGATTCGGTCAGAGATTGAAAAGCTGGAGATCCGCTACCTGGCCAACGCCGAGCCGAATTTGGCATTTGGGATCTTCTCCGACTTTGCCGACGCGCCTCAGGCGCACATGCCGGAGGATGAGGCGTTGTTAGCCAGAGCCATCGAAGGCATCGAGCGGCTGAACGACCGCTATGGCGCCGGCCGCTTCTATCTATTCCACCGAGAGCGGGTGAGGACTGAATCGGAAGAAAAGTACATCGGTTGGGAACGCAAGCGGGGAAAGTTGGAGGAATTGAACCGGCTGATTTCCGGCGGGCAGCCAAGAACTCCAGGTCAGTTGGTCCGAGTCGGCGACCCAGATGACCTGGCCGATATTCGTTTCGTGATTACGCTGGACAGCGACACTCAATTGCCGCGGGACACCGCTCGCCGGATGGTTGAGACCCTAGCCCATCCCCTCAACCGAGCCAGGTTCGACGAGCAGGGAAGGCTGCTGCCCGGGACCTATGCGGTCATCCAACCGCGGGTCAGCCCCTCGCTACCCAGCGCAACGGCCACGGCTTTCAGCCGTACCTATTCGAACCCGGTCGGCGTCGATCCCTACACGAAGGCCGTGTCCGACACGTACCAGGACCTCAGCGGTGCGGGTTCCTACCACGGCAAGGCGATCTACGATCCGCGGGCCTTCCACCGAGTGCTTTCGGACCGTTTTCCAGAGCAGTGGCTACTCAGCCACGACCTGATCGAGGGCGAGCATCTGCGGGTCGGCCTGGCCTCGGACATCGAGCTCTTCGACGAATTTCCTCGCGACTACCTGACGTATACCCGCCGCCAGCACCGCTGGATTCGGGGCGACTGGCAGATCATCGATTGGGTGCTTCCCAAGGTCCCCTCCAACTCTGGCAGAAAAGAACCGAACCCCCTGCCCCTCTTCAGTCGCTGGAAGATCCTCGACAACCTCCGCCGCAGCCTGGTTCCGGTCTTGAGCGTCGCGCTGCTCCTCGTCGCCTGGTTGACCTCGTCCGCGATGGCGTGGGCGGCCGGAGTCCTGGTGGCGGGGATGCTCTTCTTCCAACCGGTCGCTCAGCCGCTGACCTGGGCGACCAGTGTCCAAGGTCTCCATTCTCTCTCCCTCCGGCAAATTGGCCACGATATCGTGCGGGCCATTGCGGAGGCTGCCTTGCTTCCTCACCAGGCCGGATTGGCCTTGGACGCGATCCTGCGAGTCTGGTATCGGCGGCTCGTGAGCAAGCGTGGGCTGCTGGAGTGGACCAGCGCCCGAATGGCGCAGTACGCTTCGGCGGCCGACCGCCCGCTCTTCATGGTTCATTCGACCGCCATCAGCCTGGTCGCCGCCCTGCTCGGGCTCGGGCTGGTTGCAAACGACCCTTCCAGGTTGGCCCCGGCCGCCCCCTGGATCCTGCTGTGGATTCTCAGTCCGCTGTTCGGTTGGTGGTTCAATCGCCACCCGACCGAGCCGACTCTTTCGCCAGCCGCGGTGGGTCCCGACCTGCGCTTGGTACGAACTGTAGCGCGCAAGACCTGGCGCTTTTTCGACGACTTTGTCGGTGCCGACACCCGCTGGCTGCCTCCAGACAACTACCAGGTGTCGCACCAAAACCAGCTGACGCTGCGAACCAGCCCGACGAACGTCGGAATGTGGCTGCTGAGCGCGCTGGCGGCCTGCGACTTCGGCTATCTCACTCTCGATCAGGCAGTCGAGCGTCTCTCAAAGACCTTCGACACCCTGGCTCTGCTCGAACGTCATCAGGGGAACCTGCTGAACTGGTATGACCTGACCAACCTGCAGCCGCTCAGGCCCAGGTATGTCTCCTCGGTTGACAGCGGGAATTTCGTCGCAGCGCTGTGGACCCTGAACCAGGGTCTGCATGATCTGGCAGCCCTGCCGCTGCTCGGACCCGAAGCCCTACACGGGCTGCTCGACACGGCAGAGATTCTGGAAGCGGAGCTTGCACAAGATGGAGAGGTTCACATCGATCGGGGTGAGGTAGCCGAGCTGTCCACGCGGATACGAACTGCCGGGACCCGGCTGGACGACATCCTGCGCTGCCTGCGGGATATCGAAACCCCGGTTCGCTCGCTGGCCGACGTGGCCCGCGAGTTCGCCGGGACCGAAGCGCGGGCCGCGTATTGGGCACGTCAGCTCGAGCGGCAGCTGTCCGCCTGGATCCGAGTGGTTGACCGCTATCTCTCCTGGGCCGAGCCGTTGCTGCAGGCATCCGGCGCGGCTCAGCTTGCCATTGCTCCCTCGCTTTCTGAGCTGGCCGGCGACTGGGCCCCCGATCTCTCGGCGATCCTCTCACCCGACGGGCCCGGGCCGGCCTGGTTCGAAGAACGGATTGCAACTTGCCGCACCCGCGCTCAGGAGGCGTTTGGCTCATCCGAGTCGTTGGCCGGGCGGGCCGACCAATTTGCCGAGCAGGTCGACCTGGGGTTCCTCTACGACCCGCAGCGCCGGTTGTTTTCGGTCGGGCTCAACATTTCCGAGAATCGGCAGGATGACGCCTTCTACGATCTCTTGGCCAGCGAGGCCCGCCTGGGCAGTTTGGTGGCGATCGCCCGGGGCCAGGCGCCAGTGGAGCACTGGTTGTCGATGAATCGACCCTTCTCCTCTCATGGGCGCCACCGGGTGCTGTTGAGCTGGACCGGGACGATGTTCGAGTATTTGATGCCGCTACTCTTTCAGCGTACCTTCCCCAACTCGCTGCTCGACAAGGCCGCCCGCGAGG
>JAHFAU010000164.1 GCA_023250385.1 Anaerolineales bacterium | reverse complement strand
TCCCCCCAGAGTCTAGCCCGATGCCCCCCGAGCTTAGATCAAGTGCAGAATTGTAGCAGGAAACTTCTGCCCCTGTCAAAACTGTGTACTGTTCAACACATGTGAGAGAGTTTTGGGGGTGAGGCCAAGCCTGAAGTGTGCTGTCTAAGGGGTGCACCCCATTTCTTGGACAGTTCTGACCGTTCGGATTTGTGATGCTACGGCCATGGGCGCAGAGTCGCGAGGTACCTCGCGGGTGCTCGATAGCCGATGGATGAATGCCTTCGGTCTCGGTTGTAGTAGGCCATCCTTTCCGCCACGACGGCTTCCAGTTCGAGCGGTGCACCCCTGAGGGACTCCCCCACCTTCGAGAATCTGGCTTGGGATCCGCATTCATGCAATGATGCTGATGGGATAGCCGATGGCGAGGTTGAGTAGGATGATACCCAAGGACAGCATCATGCTGCTCTGAAAGACCGCCGATCACAAGACGTGTTCGATTTCGTGGAACTCGATGAGGTCAAGGTGGGATATGCCAGAGAACTGCTGCCGGTTGCGGGTAAGCAGAGGGAGGTCTGCGGCCAAACAGCAGCCCGCGATTAGCAGTTCCGGGGTTGGCAGGGCTTCACCCCTGCGCTTCAGAGCGCGAAAGAGCTGGGCCGCCCGCCGGGCCGCCTCAATGCTCAGCCTGAGTACGTTTCGAAAAGCGTCAACCAACAGCCCAACGTCCTGCTGAAATTCCGCCTTCTCTACTCCGCAATAGAGCTCAAAGACGGTAAGAGTCGTCACGGCTAACCGATCGGTTTCGAGCAGTCGGTGCACAGCCTTTTCTGATGGCGACACGCCTGCGAAGTAGTCGATGAGGACGTCGGTATCTACGACGACCGGCTTGGCCAATTGCGGCGAACCTCGGCGATCGTTCGAGCGTTGCGGCGAGCCACGTCTGAAGACCACGCCCCCCTACGCTCCACAAGGGCACTGCGCGCGACCTCGGATTCCGCATGGTGCTCAAGGTAGAACTCGATGGCCTCCTCGATTGCGCGTGAGAGCCCGCGCCACCCGCGGCTGACCGCAATCGCACGCAGGATCGCCCGGTGCTCGTCCTTCAGTTCGACCGTGGTTTTCGTCATGAAATGCAATCTAGCATTTGAATGCATCTGTTACAACTTACCTTGAAAGCTCCTAGGCCGACCAGGTCGGACAGTTCCCCTAAGCTGTGTGCCGTATAGGGTGCTAGCGCTGCGGCGAGCACCCAACAGCTGGTCGGCGGCGGAATGCTATCGAATGCTGCTCAGGAGGCGCAATGCGAGCAGCGAGCACCCGGCGCAGCCCATCAAGAACAGGATCGACACGCAGCCAGCCCCAATCGAGGCCAACGGACCGCGGTGCAAGAGCTCAGAGAGAGGCAGCGCGCTCGGCACGCTAACCGCACCTGCGAAGTCTGGGGCGTGCTCGACCGGCGCCGAGCTCGCCGGTTCCAGCGGTCCCGGCACCGGCGCGGAGGCCGGCCCCACTGCGGTTCTCCGTTGTGTAACGCCGGCGGACGAAGCTCGCATCGTCTGCTCGCCCGGGGACAGCGGCGCGGCGCGGCCGGCCGCCAATTCGGATATCGGCGTGATGCCTGACCGATCGACCGCCGGCAATTCGGTCTTGCACAGCAGGCAGTGTGCTTGCATCCCGTTGTTGGTCGCGCCGCAATTCGGGCAGGTCCGCTTGTGACTGAACAATCCCTAGCCCCTCATCGTCCAATAGCCCATGATCGCGCTGGCGACGGTGATCCCGAGACCGGTCGAAGCCGCATTGAAGGAACAGCGTCCGGCGTTGACGAAGATCAGTTGCATGGGCAGGAAGCTGAGACTCTTCCCCACTCCGAGGGTCGGCGGGACCATGATCATCCCTGGCCCGGCGAAGTCCTCGATGAGCCTCGCCCGGATTGTTCGGAAGGTCTGCCAGTCGGAGGGACCGCTCGCGGACCCAGGCAGTTTTAGCCCTAGCGTTGGGCCGATTCCGACGAAGGAGAAATAGCGCCGAGCGCCGGGGCCCCCATCGCGCAGTTCCTGCACCTCCACGGTGAGGGCGCTGAAGCCGATCAGCAAGTAGCTTACATCTCCACCAAGAACCACCCGCAGCTGGAAGGTCCTGATCGGCTCGCGCTCCTTTTCTTTCTCCTTCTCCTTCTCCTTGTCCTTGTCTTTCCCGTCCTGGTCCTTCGGCTCCGGCTTGGGAGGCTGGGGGGGCGGTGCCGGAGGCGGAGGCTCGGGTTTGGGCGGAATCGGCGGTGGGGACTCGGGCTCTGGCTTGGGAGGAGGACCCGGCTCGCGGATCACGGTCGGCGGTTGGGGCGGCGGCGGAGGCTTCCCCGGCTCAGGCTTCGAGGGTTGCCCGGGAGCTCCCGTTTGGGGCTCGGGCGGGGAAGGCGGAGCCGGGGCCGGAGGCGGCTGCACCGGCCAGTACTGGATGACCATCGGACCGCTGTCATCGATGACCAGCACCTTGTCGCCGGTGTTCTTGTCGATGACCCAGGTGTCGCCGTGGCCGATTCCGGCAATGTGCTCGGGCAGATTCTCGGGCGAGCGGATATGGACGTGACCGCTCGGATCGGTCACAGTCTGCGGCTTGATCCCGAGGTTGCTCATGACTTGCTGCAGATTGTGACCGGGCTCGATCCAGGAAGTGATGGGCGGATCAGGCGGATGTTGCCAGGGGACAATGATTGCCACGTGCCCTGGATCAATGCAGCGCTTGGTGGGGTCGGTCGGGTGCGGGCGGCTCTCGTAGGCGATCCCCTTAATTCCGGCCAGGTCGCCGGCCCAGTGGTCGGGGGCGAGCACGCAATCGCCGTCGTGCGGCGCGCCGGCCTGGGTCAGTTGCTGGAGCGCCTCCTCTCCGGAGACGACCCGGCTGTCCTTAACCATCGGAGGCGCGCCAGGCCCCGGGGTCGGGGCCGCGCCGGCAACCGCCTGCGCACCCGCCGCGCCGGCCGACGCCGACACACCGGCGGCGATCGCGGCTCCGGCGAGGGCGCTGATGACCCCGCTGAGCACCCCACCAACCCAACTGGTATCCAGGCAGTCTTCCGGAGTCTTGCAATCGTCGGCATGGGCGACCTGCGGCGCCGCCAGCAGCGCAAGGAGGGTGATCGCGGCGAGCACAAAGGC
>JAHFAU010000074.1 GCA_023250385.1 Anaerolineales bacterium | reverse complement strand
GAGCATGGGCAAGCAGAAATTTGAGCGGACGAAGCCGCACATGAACGTCGGGACCATGGGGCACATCGACCATGGGAAGACGACCCTGACCGCTGCGATCACCAAGTGGTGTTCGCTGCGGGGGATGGCGGACTTTCGGCCGTTTGACTCGATCGACAATGCGCCGGAGGAGAAGGAGCGCGGGATCACGATTGCGATCGCCCATGTGGAGTACGAGACCGAGAAGCGGCATTATGCGCATGTGGACATGCCGGGGCACCGGGACTACATCAAGAACATGATCACCGGGGCGGCCCAGGTGGACGGGGCGATCCTGGTGGTGGCGGCGCCGGACGGGGCGATGCCGCAGACCCGGGAGCACGTGCTGTTGGCCCGGCAGGTGGAAGTGCCCTCGATCGTAGTGTTCCTGAACAAGGTGGACATGCTGGACGATCCGGAGCTCTTGGAGCTGGTGGAGCTGGAGCTGCGGGAGATGCTGAGCGGGTACGGCTTTCCGGGGGAGCAGACCCCGATCGTGCGGGGGAGTGCGCTGGCGGCGCTGCAGAGCAGCTCGAAGGATCCGGAAGCGGCGGAGTATGGGCCGATCAAGGAGCTGTTGCGGGTGGTGGACGAGTACATTCCGGAGCCGGTGCGGGAGATGCAGAAGCCGTTCATGATGTCGGTGGAGGACGTGTTCTCGATCAAGGGCCGGGGGACGGTGGTGACCGGGCGGATCGAGCGGGGGATGGTCAAGAGCGGGGAGACGGTGGAGATCGTGGGGCTGCGGGAGAAGAGCGTCTCGACGGTGGTGACCGGGGTGGAGATGTTCCACAAGACCCTGGACGAAGGGCAGGCGGGGGACAACGTGGGGCTGCTCTTGCGGGGGATCGAACGGGAGGCGGTGGAACGGGGGATGGTGGTGGCGGCCGAAGGGTCGATCACCCCCCACACCAAGTTCTTGAGCGAGGTGTACGTGCTGACCAAGGAAGAAGGGGGGCGGCACAAGGCCTTCTTCTCGGGGTACCGGCCCCAGTTCTACATCCGGACGATGGACGTGACCGGGAACATCACCCTGCCGGAAGGGGTGGAGATGGTGATGCCGGGAGACAACGTGAACCTGACGGTGGAGCTGATCACGCCGGTGGCGCTGGAGAAGGGGTCCAAGTTCGCCATCCGGGAAGGCGGCCTGACGGTGGGGGCCGGAGTGATCACCAACATCCTGGAATAGGACGCTCGCTATGGCTAAGAAAGATGCCCGTCCGGTGATTACTCTGGAATGCACGGTGTGCAACAGTCGGAATTACACAACCGAGAAGAGTCGGCGGAATGATCCGGGCCGAATCGAAATGAAGAAATACTGTCCAGTGGATCGGAAACATACGCTGCACCGCGAATCGAAGTAGGATCGAAGGCCAGTAGCTCAATTGGCAGAGCACCGGTCTCCAAAACCGGGGGTTGCGGGTTCAAGTCCTGCCTGGCCTGCCTGATTGATCACGACGGCGAATTGTTGAGACGTCGCGGTCGGCCAGAGGAGAATGGAATTGGCAAAGGCTCAACTCGCCCGGCGGCGGTCAAATCCGATTGCCCAGCTGGCGCGGGAGACCACTGCAGAGCTGAGGAAAGTGACCTGGCCAACCCGTCCGGAGGCGGTCCGACTTACTTTGCTGGTGCTGGCGGTAGTCATCGTGTCGAGCGCACTGCTGGGTTTCCTGGATTTCTTATTTGCCCGGGTGATCGGCTTTATCATCGCCCTGGGATGAGGGAATCGGAATAGTGGACGAGCCGAACGACCCGGAGCAGCAGGTCCAGGGCGGAGCGAGCGCTGAGGCAGTAGAGGCACCTGCCTCCGAAGCGGAAGAGCTGGGAACGCGCCCAGAGCTCGAGGCTGACTCTGCGGAGGAAGCGCGCCAGGTGGAGGCCGACCAGGCGGCGGACGAAGCCATGAGCGAGGGCTATCCGGCCGCACCAGTCGAAGCCATGAGCGAGGAAACACCTGCCGCTCCAGTTGAAGTCGAATCGGTGGAGCAGGAGGCTCTTACCGAAGCGGAAGAGGCGGCCGAACAGGCAACCCCGCCGGCATCAGCAACGATTGAAGAGACGTCCGAGCGGCTCGCTGAAGTTTTGGAGGCGACAGAACCCACCGAAACAGGGGTGGACGGGGCCCAGCAAGCCGCAGGGCCGGTCGAGGCCTTCGCCGAAGTCAGCCTCGCTGAGCCGGACGACGGAAGGCTGTGGTACGTGGTTCACTGCTATTCTGGCTACGAGAACAAGGTCCGCCACAATCTCGAGCAGCGGATCGAGACGATGAACATGAAGGAGAAGATCTTTGATGTCGTCGTCCCGACCGAAGAGGAGATGGAAGTCCGGGAAGGCAAGCGCCGGACGGTCGAGCGGAGGGTCTTTCCAGGCTACATCCTGGTGCAGATGATCATGAATGAGGACTCCTGGTATGTGGTTCGCAACACGCCTGGGGTCACCGGATTTGTCGGGATGGGTAACGAACCCACTCCGCTCCGGCCGGAGGAAGTCTCCCAGATTATCCGCAGGATGGAAGCCGAGGCCCCCCGAATCAAGGTGACCTACAAAACCGGTCAGAAGGTCCGGATCATTGACGGTCCGTTCAACGACTTCATCGGCACGGTGGACGATATCGACATGGACCGTGCCAAGGTCCGGGTCATGGTCTCGTTCTTTGGGCGAGATACCCCGGTGGAGTTGGATTTCTTGCAGGTCGAGAAGGCCTGAACCGAGCAGCCAGGAGCAGAGCGAGCCAGTGGCCAAGAAAATCAAGACCGTGGTTAAGCTGCAGATTACGGCGGGCCGAGCCACCCCGGCTCCGCCCATCGGGACGGTGCTGGCTCCCCACGGCATCAATCTGATGGCCTTCTGCAAGGAATACAACGCCCGGACGGCCAGTCAGAGCGGCGAGATACTTCCGGCGGAGATCACCATCTTCGTAGACGGCAGCTTCAGCTTCATTCTGAAGACCCCGCCTGCGGCGGTGCTGCTGCGCAAGGCCGCCGGGGTCGAGAAGGGATCGGGCGAGCCCAACCGGCTGAAGGTTGGGAGCGTCACTCGCGATCAGATTCGGGAAATCGCCGAGGTCAAGCTGAAGGACTTGAATGCGATTGATCTCGAAGGTGCAATGCGACAGATTGAAGGCACCGCCCGCAACATGGGGATTGAGGTCACGGAGTAGCAATCGATGGCGAAACACGGAAAGCAATACCGAGCGGCGCTGGAGAAAATTGGTCCCCAAGAGCTTTACGAACCGCGCCGGGCGCTCGAGTTGGCGAAAGAGACATCTTTCTCCAAGTTCGACGGAACCATCGAAATCCATCTTCGGCTGGGGGTCGACCCGCGACATGCGGAACAGCAGATTCGCGAGATGGTTCAGTTCCCCCACGGGCTGGGTAAGTCGGTCCGGGTGGTCGCCTTCGCGGAAGGCGACGATGCCCGACTGGCCCAGCAGGCCGGCGCGGATTTCATCGCGGATGACGAGATTATTGATCGGATCCAAAAGGGCTGGACCGACTTCGATGCCACCGTCGCCACCCCCTCGATGATGGGGAAAGCCGGACGGTTGGGCAAGATCTTGGGGCCGCGAGGATTGATGCCGAATCCCAAAGCCGGAACCGTGGTCCCTGGCCAGGATCTGCCGCGAGTGATTAAGGAACTCAAGGCTGGCAGGGTAGAATTCAGGTTGGACAAGTCCGCCAACCTGCATGTGCCGATCGGAAAGGCCTCCTTCGGGACCGAGATGCTCTATGACAACATGGCGGCTTTGATGGATGTTGTGAAACGAGCTCGACCGGCCTCGGCCAAAGGGAATTACATTCGGAAAGTAGTCGTTACCAGCACCATGGGCCCGGGAGTGAAAGTCGACCCAACTGCGGCGCAGGCAATGTAGCTAGGAGCAGACAAGGCATCGAACCGCTGAAGGCCCGGGCATCTGGATCACCGGGTCGGAGGCGGAGACGGCAAGTCAACAACGTTCACCCGAGACAGCAGGCGTTCCGTTTGGCGGAGCTTAATCCCCTGCCGAGGTGAAGGACGATTTCCGATCTGATCGGAGAGGCGAGCCTTTGCCAGAGCGACCTGCGACGGCAAAGGCGTTTTTTTTCGACCGAAAGGAGAAGAGATTGGCGATTACAAAAGCCCGAAAACAAGCCCTGGTGGCCCAGTATCAAGAGTTGGCCAATCAGTCAAAGGGGTTGATTCTGACCTCCTATTCTGGCCTCTCCGTAAAGCAGATGGAAGTGCTGCGCAATCAGATCCGTGAGCTCGGAGGCGAGTTTCATATCGTCAAGAACACATTGATGCGGTTGGCCTTCCAAGAGCTAAAACTTCCCTTCCCAGCGGGGTTGATGCACGGAACCACTGCGATCGGTTTTGCGGTCGAGGATGTGCCAGCGGTCGCCAAAGTGATCGCTGACCTCAGCCGAGAGAACCCGGGGATGCGAATCAAGGGCGGACTGATCGATGGGAGTTTGTATGACGAGGCGCAGATTGTTCGGTTTGCGAATCTGCCGCCACTACCAGTCGTGCGGGCCCAATTGCTCGGACTACTGACCACCCCTGCGAGCCAGGCGGCCAGGGTGTTGGCGGCGGCCCTGCGAGGATTGGTCGGAGTAATCCACGCCTATTCCCAAAAGAAGAGCCCGGAGGCCGCCTGAGCTCCGAGCCCCGGCAGCCGATGGGACACCTATAACCTGAGAGGGAGAATTCAAAGATGACCGATCTGAAGAAACTCGCGGACCAACTTGGCAATCTGACCGTCCTGGAGGCGGCGGAATTGACCAAGATGCTGGAAGAAGAGTGGGGAGTTTCGGCGGCGGCGCCTATGGCGATGGCCGCACCGGCGATGGCGGCTGTTGCGGAGGCCGAGCCGGCCGAAGAACAGACCGAATTCCAGGTGGTTTTGAAAGACGTCGGCCCGAAGAAGATCGACGTCATCAAGGCGATCCGCCAGATTACCACCTTGGGGCTCAAGGACGCCAAAGACTTAGCAGAGACTGCCGGGGCCAAGGTCCTGGAGGCGGCGAGCAAAGAGGCGGCCCAGGACGCCAAATCGAAGCTGGAAGCCGCCGGGGCTACCGTCGAGGTTTCCTAATCCGGTAAAACTGTCTGTCATCCAGGCTGCCGGCTCCCGCGGTACCATAGTTGGGATGCGTGAGCACATCCTGGTGATCGAGGATGATCCCAGTATCCTTCAGCTGCTCCGGCGCGGATTGGCGTATGAAGGATACTCGGTGGACACTGCCGCCTCCGGCCCGGAAGGGCTGCTGAAGGCCCGCGAGCGAGCGGCCGATCTGGTCGTGCTGGACTGGATGCTGCCCGGCCTGGATGGCCTAGAAGTGTGCCGCCGGCTGCGCTCGGGCGGCGCGGTTCCGATAATCATGCTCACCGCTAAAGACGCGGTGGCCGACCGGGTGGAGGGCCTCGACGCCGGGGCCGACGATTACCTGGTCAAGCCCTTTGATCTCGAAGAGCTGCTGGCGAGGGTTCGGGCCTTGCTCCGGCGAGCGAAGCCGGAAGAGGGACCAGAGCTGGTCTCCTTCTCCGACCTGCGCTTGGACACCGGCACCCATCAGGCCTTCCGCGGCAGCCGTGAGATCGGTCTGACAGCCAAGGAATACGAGCTGCTCGAGCTGTTCCTGCGCCATCCCCGCCAGGTTCTGACCCGGGACCAGATCTACGATCGGGTGTGGGGCTATGACTTTGGCGGCGAGAGCAACATCATCGAAGTCTACGTGCGCTACCTGCGGCAAAAGACTGAGGCGGCTGGGGAACTGCGGCTGATCCACACTGTCCGCGGAGTGGGCTACGTGATGCGAGAGGAATCGTGACCCTGCGGGCGCGGTTGACTCTCTGGTACAGCGGGATACTCACGGGCGTGCTGGTCCTGTTCGGCGCGGCGGTCTACCTGCTGCTGTCCTATTTGCTGACCAAACAAGTCGACGACTCGCTGCTCTCGACGGCCTCCGATATCCGCAGCGCCGCGATCCGGACGGTCGACGGAGTCATCGGATTCCCGTCCCTGGCGCTGAACCTCACCGCCGATGCGCAAGTTCAGGTCTGGCAGACCGACGGCGTACTCGCAGTCCAGGCCCCCGGCCTGCAAGACCTGCCGCTGGATGAATTGGCCCCCGGACTGGCCGCGGCTCGGTACCGAAACGTGATGCTGGACGAGGTCGAATACCGAGTGCTGACCTATCCGCTGATCGCCCAGCCCGAGAATCGGATCGTCGGGTACCTGCAGCTGGCCAGCTCCCTGGCGACGGTGCGCCAAGCGTTGAGCAATCTGCTGATTCTGATGGTGGTGGGAGGAATCATGGCGGTGGCAGCGGCGGGGCTGGTGGGCTGGTCGACTGCCGGCGCGGCTCTTCGACCGCTGGATCGAGCCACCGAAACGGCCGTGCAGATCACCCGGGCCGACGACCTCTCCCGGCGTATCCCGCTGGCCGGCCCTCCCCGAGGCGAGGTCGGGCGGTTGACCCAGGCATTCAACGAGACGCTGGAGCGGCTGGAAGGGCTGTTTGAGACCCAGCGGCGCTTCCTGGCAGATGTGTCGCACGAGCTGCGAACGCCCCTCACCACCATTCGAGGCAACGTAGATCTGATCCGGCGAATGAAGACCGCCGATCCGGAGTCGCTGGAGGCTATCAAGGCCGAGGTCGATCGGATGTCGCGGATGGTGAACGATTTGCTGTTGTTAGCGCAGGCCGAATCGGGTCGCTTGCCGCTGGTGTTGGAGCAACTCGAGCTCGATACCCTGATGTTGGAAGTATTCAAGCAAGCGAAGGTGCTGGCCTCGAACGGGGTGCGGGTGGAGATTGGGCGGGAGGAGCAGGTCCAGGTGCAGGGAGACAAGGACCGGCTGAAGCAGGTATTTCTGAACCTGGTCGCCAATGCGCTGGATCACACCGCTTCCGGTGGGGTGGTGACGCTGTCGCTCGGTTGTGTGGAAGGTTGGGCCCGGCTGACGGTGTCAGACACCGGACGCGGAATGCCCCAGGAGGAGTTGCCCCACATCTTTGAGCGCTTCTATCGGATCGACCCAGCTCGGAAACGAAGCGAATTCGGCGGCGCCGGTCTCGGTCTCTCGATCGCCTATTGGATCACCCGCAGCCACAATGGCAGGATCGAGGTGGCGTCTGAAGTGGGGAAGGGGACCACCTTCTCGGTCTGGCTGCCGAGGGTGGGCATAGTCACAGCAGACTCGGCGCCCGCCTCGGCCTGAGCCTCAAACTACCGGCACGCTGGCGGCAGGTGTGCCGCCCTCCCGGCGGCTCAATCAATCCCGAGCGCGGCGGCCGCCCGGCGGCACAGGCTGGCCCCACCGGCGTCCAGCCAGGCTGCGAGTCCGGGGCTGGGGATTGAACCCTGCTGAATATCGCTCAGAATCTGGGTGCCCCATCTCACATAGCGCTGGGTTTCGGCGGGCCAGCCCGCAGCCGGACGGGAGATCATCCCATGGCCGCCGTTGTAGCCTGCCAGAGTTAGCGCGAGGTCTCCGCCGGTCAATTCAAACCCTCGGGCCAGGTAGCTCAAACCCCTGGAGGCGTTGACCTCCGGCAGCAGCGGATCTTCTCCCCCACCAAAATGGAAAGGCATGACCTGGAAGAGACCGAGGGCGCCGGCCGTCGATTCCACCTGGGGATGCCCGCAGGACTCGATCTGCATCACGGTTGCGATCAGGTCGGCCGGCAAACCGAACTCGGCCGACCAGCGCCCAATCTCGGGAGCCCAGTGCTGCACCTCCGGAGTGAAGGCGTGCGAAATCGAGGGGCGTGCCGGAACCAGCGCAGCGTTCGGCTGGATGATCCGCTGCGGATGCCGCCTTGGCAGCACGGTCGTCCAGGCGGTCAGGAGCCCGATGGGGAAACTGGCTGCCAGGACGACTGGCAGCCAGACAAACGTCCGCATCGCCCGCATTCCGGGTCCTACCGCTGGTGAATTGGCCGGGCAATCAGGGTTCGGCGGCCCGACTTGCCAATCGATTGAGTTGAGGCAAGCGGAGCAGCTGCGACCGGGGATTGCAATTCAGCCCCCGAGGGCCGGCGGGCGGCCAGGGTGAAACTGCCGATCAGCAGCACCCGCAGCAGCCAGATCAACCCTGCCACGAAAACCGGCGCACTGGAGAGCAACGTCTCTCGAGCGATAATCTCATTCCCCAAGGACTCATGCTGCAGCAGGGCGAGCGAGACCGACCACCAGGTGAGCGTGGCATTCATGGTGGCCGCCAGCAACCAGGCACCGACCAAATACCAGGCTTCGACCCGTGCCCCCTGTTTCGGGGTGAACAACCAGGCTACGCCAGCGAAATCGACCGCGCTGAAGGCGAAGGCCAGAATCGTTGCCCACTGGGCCGTCCCCAGGCGCAGGCCGCCCAACAGATCCTTCAGCGCGAACTCCGTAGTGCTGAAGTTGAACAGCTCGAACGTCACCAAGGCACCGAGCATGATCAAGGTGAATACCCGGTCCCGCTCGCTGCGCAGCAGGCCGACCCACGGCCGAATTCGGCCACCCGACCCTCCGACTTGCCTCAGTTGTTCCGTGTAGACCGACATAGCGCACCTCCCTTAGCACGTTTGTTCGGTCACGGCAGTATAGAACACCTGTGCTATAGAGTCAAGTCCCCGAGTCTGCCGGGGAGACTACGGTCGAGCGCTAGCTGTGGGGGTGACGCGGGTTCCGGCTTGTTCGGCGGCCGCCTGCGAGCCAGCGGCTGTAATTCGATGGCGGGTGTACCACCAGATCAAGCCAGCCCCCAACAGCATGGCGGGCAGCACGACCAGCCCGGCTTCGGGCCCGAACGCGCCGCCGGTGACCAGCTCAGGCCCGCTAACCACATGCCGAATCAGCGCGAGCGTTGGATTGCCGCTCACTTCAAAGCCGAAGACCGGGCCCTCGAGGAAGTTCCAGCCAATATGCAGCCCGATGGGGAGCCACAGAGCCCGAGTCCGCAGCCAGGCATAGGCCAGGAACAGTCCAGCCGCGAAGATGCCCAGAGTTGAGATCAGGGAAGCGTG
>JAHFAU010000203.1 GCA_023250385.1 Anaerolineales bacterium | reverse complement strand
GGCTGGACACTTCGACAGATACTTGGAGAACCTTGAAATCGAGAAACCACAGTATGGAAAGCAGCGCGGGCTGATGATATTCGACCAGTCCAAACACGAAAAAACCGTACAAGCTCTGATGGCGCAATACCGAACTACGGGAGCCAGCTTCGGGCGAATAAAGCGCCTTGCAGAAGTGCCGCTGTTTACTGACTCAAAGATCACGCGGATGCTTCAATTGGCCGACTTTGTCGCGTACGCCATATTCAGGTACTATGAACCTCGGCGGTCACCCAAAACCGGCCATACGTGGTCACCTCAAAACCGGCCAAAGGAGTGGGTAGCAGGACATTGACTGGGACGGGGGGTTATCCTCCGTCGAATGAGCCATGTCTTGAGCGAAGAAAAGCAGAAACAAGTGATCGCACTGGGCCAGTTGGGCTGGCCGTTACGACGCATCGAGAGGGAAACGGGCGTCCGGCGGGAGACGGTGGCCGACTATTTGAAGGCGGCCGGGATTGCCGTGCGACCCCCCGGAGGCTGGGGTCACCGTTCACCGGCAAAACCGGCCAAAGAGGTGACCACCGACTCGCGGTCGGCAAAACCGGCCAAGGAAGCCCAGGTGACCACCGACTCGGTACCCTCCCGCAGCCCCTCGGCGAGTCTCTGCCGGCCTTACCAGGAACGCATCCAGGCCGGCTTGGTGACGGGCCGCAACGCCATGGCCATCTGGCAGGATCTGGTGGACCAGCACGGCTTCGCCGGAGCCTATGAGAGCGTCAAGCGGTACGTTAGCAAGCTGCGAGGTAGCCAGCCGGGCGAACCTCGCGCGGTCATCCTGACGCCACCCGGCGAAGAAGCCCAGGTCGACTACGGCAGCGGCCCGATGGTTTGCGACCCGCAGTCGGGCAAGTACCGTCGCACGCGCCTGTTCGTGATGACCCTGGGCTACAGCCGCAAGTCGGTCCGGTTGCTGGTCTGGAAATCCAGTACCCAGATCTGGGCCCAACTGCATGAGCAGGCGTTTCGACGGCTGGGCGGCAGTCCGCGCCTAGTGGTACTGGACAACCTCGGCGAGGGGGTCCTGAAGCCGGACCTCTACGATCCGACGTTGAATCCACTGTATCGGGACGTGCTGGCCCACTACTCCGTGGCGGCCTTGCCCTGCCGGGTGGGAGATCCGGATCGCAAAGGCAAAGTCGAGTCCGGGGTCGGCCACGCCCAGAAGACGCCGCTGAAGGGACTCCGCTTCCCCGGCCTGGAACAAGCCCAGAGCTACCTGGACCACTGGGAGCAGCGCTGGGCCGACACACGTATTCATGGCACCACCAAGCGGCAAGTCGCGACCATGTTTGCCGAAGAGAAACCCGCGCTGCAGCCGTTGCCGTTGGAGCCATTCCGGTATTACCAATACGGCCAGCGGACGGTGCATCTGGACGGGTGTGTGGAGCTGGAAGCGGCCTACTACAGCGCCCCACCCCGCTGGATCGGGCAGCGCCTGGCGGTGCAATGGGACGACCAGCGGGTTCGCCTGCTGGATCCCAAGACCGGGCAACTGTTGCGTGAGCATGACCGCCAGCCGCGCGGCCGCCATCAGATCGACGACCAGGACCGGCCCCAGCGCACCCCGCCCGGCATCCTCCAGTTGTTGGCACGCGCCGAAAGGGCCGGCCGGCACATCGGCGCCTTCTGTCAGGCCATGTACCGGGAGCAGGGATCGGCCGCCGTCCGCCGCCTGCTGGGATTGTTGTCGTTGCACAAAAACTACGGCTTGGCCCGGCTGGACCAGGCCTGCGCCCTGGCGCTGGAAATGGAAGTCCATGATTACCGCTTCGTGCGCCGCTACCTGGAGCGCAATGCGCAACCCCCGCTGAGCTTGCGGCAGGTCGACCCGCTCATCCGTCAACTCACGCTGTATCGCGACCTCATTCAGCAAAGAACCCAGTCCGACTCCTCCCAGGAGAACCCCGATGAATCTCTCTGAACTCCAACGCGCTCTCCGTCAACTCCGGCTCGGCGGCATGGCCGCCGTCCTGGAAACCCGCTTGCTACAGGCCCAGGCCACCCCCATGGCCCCCATCGATCTGCTCTCCTGTCTGGTCTCGGATGAACTGACCCGCCGCAGTGACCGTCTGTTGCAGCGCCGCCGCCAGCAGGCCAGCTTCCGCGACCCCCACAAGACGTTGGACAACTTCGACTTTACCTTCAACCCCAAGATCAACCGCAGCCTCCTGTTCGATCTGGCCACCTGCGGCTTCATCGCCAAACACCAGGATGCCTTGTTTCTCGGTCCCGGCGGCACCGGCAAGAGCCATCTGGCCCAAGCCATCGGCCAAGCCGCCATTCTGCAAGGCTACCGCGTCCTCTACCGCGAAACCCACCTGCTGCTGGAGGATCTCGCCGACGCCGTCGCCGACGGCGCCCGCAAGCAGTTCATGCACTCCTTGTCCACGGTGCCCCTGCTCATCCTCGATGATTTCGGTATGCGCAAACTCCCCCTCACCGCCGCCGAGGACCTGCTGGAACTCGTCATGCGTCGCTACGAACGCGCTTCCACCCTGCTCACTTCCAATCGCCCCGTGGAAGACTGGGGCAAACTCCTCGGCGACAACGCCGCGGTCAGCTCCATGCTCGACCGCCTCCTCCATCACGGTCACCTCCTCAAATGCGGCCCTCGCAGTTTCCGCACCAAAACCGCACCCACGATCCAGGAATAAGGAACTCGGCTTGTTTCCCATGGAGGCTCCGCCTCCATACCTCCGGGATTTACCGCGTTTTTCTCTGCCTCCCGTATCTCCGGACGCCAGCTTGCGGCCGCCCTGCGCCTCCCGTTGGTCGGCCCCGGGCGCATCGCAATCTCGGCAGGGGGCGAACTCTGGCCCCCCGCCTTCACGGTATGGCCCCAGACTACCGGCGCTCGGGTCGCATCCCTGCGTGGCCCTATCCTCCGGCGCTGGCCTTCCCCAGTCTACACCAAACGCCAAGGTCCCCCTCTCCAGTCCTCCCCTCGGCAAAAATCTCTTGCCAAACCACCCCTTACTGGGTTATAAAAGAGCTTGTCCCGCCCTCTGCTCCTTTGGCCGGTTTTGAGGTGACCACGTATGGCCGGTTTTGGGGTGACCGCTGAGGATGTTTCCTCGGGGATTGATCGTCTCCGGGCAGATTTCAATGTGTTGATGG
>JAHFAU010000163.1 GCA_023250385.1 Anaerolineales bacterium | reverse complement strand
ATTGGGCGTGCTTCTCCACCTTGAAGTGCTGGTCTGCATGGGCGGCCAGCTGGGGCAGGTGGGTGACACATAAGACTTGATGATCACGGGCCAGGCTCCACAACTTGCGTCCCACTACCCCGCCGGTCCGGCCTCCAATTCCTTGGTCAATCTCGTCGAAGATTAAGGTCGGCCTTCGATCGGCCTGAGCCAGCACACTCTTCAGGCCAAGCATCAGGCGGGAGGTCTCGCCGCCGGAAGCAGTCTTGGCCAGCGGCTTGAGACCCTCCCCAGCGTTGGGCGCCACGAGGAACTCGACCTTATCGAGCCCGGTCGGCCCAAACTCCACTCGCCTCCCTTCCAGCGGGAGTCCCTGCGGGTCATCCTGCCATTGCAGATCCACTGCGAATTGGGCCCCGGCCATGTTGAGTTCGGCCAGCCCGGCCGCCACCTGTTCGGCCAGGAGCTTTGCGGAGTGGCGCCTCGAGCGGGACAGCTCGGGGCCCACCTCGGCCAACCGAACGAGCATCCGTGCCTCCTCGGACTGGAGGGCCTCGAGGCTCTCACCCGCACTTAGGATGCCCTCCAGCTCAGCCTGGGCATGGGCGGCATGACCCTGGACCGCCGGAAGGTCCTCCCCATACTTTCGGCTTAGATCGCTAATCAATCCAAGCCGCGACTCGACCTCGTCCAACCGCAGCGGATCGGGTTGGACCAGCTCGAGGTAGCTACCGAGCTGGCGAGCTAACTCCCCCAGCTCCTCCGCGAGCCCCTGGGCCCGCTCACTGGTCCCGCGCATCGTCGGGTCAATCTCACCCAAATGCAGCAACGCTCCCGCGGCCTCTCCCAGCCGATCGATCGCCGAGTTCTCCGACCCGGTAGTTTCGGCCAGCGCCGCCAGGGCATTGAGCGCCAGCCCCGCCAACTTTTCGGCGTTCGCCAGACGCTCACGCTCCCCGAACAGCTGGGCGCGCTCGCCTTCCCGGAGCCCCGCGGATTCGATCTCATCGATCTGATAGCGCAAGAGTTCCGCCCGGCGCGCTCGCTCCTGGGCGGCAGATCGCAGTTCAGCCAGTTGGCGTCGAAGCTCCTGGAGTCGTCGAAAGGCTGCGCTGTACTCGCCGAGCAGATCGTCAGTTCGGGCAAAGCGGTCCAGGAATTGCAGGTGCTCGCGGACCCGCAGCAGGCTCAGGTGCTCGGATTGGCCGTGCACATCGACCAACCATTCCCCGATGGCCTTGAGCTGGCTCAGCCCGACCGTCCGCCCGTTGATCCGGCAGATGTTTCGACCCTGGCGGCGGATCTCGCGCCCCAGGAGCACGGTGCCGGAATCTTCCAGCAGGTCGTCCTGCTCGAGCAGGGCGTCGAGTTCCGGCAGCCGTTGTGGGTCCAGCACAAAGACCCCCTCGATTACCGCGGCTTCGGTGCCCGACCGCAGCATACTGCTGTCGGCTCGTCCTCCGAGCAGCAGCTCGACCGCGTCGATGATGATCGATTTCCCGGCCCCGGTCTCACCGGTGAATACCGTGAAACCCGGGTCGAAGCTGAGTTCTAGCTCACCGATAATGGCGAAATCGCGGATGCGCAGTTCACTCAGCATCGGGGTGCCTCACAACCGAATGCCTTGCAGGCGGGCAACCAACGAACCGATCATCAGCCCCCCATAAACCAGCGGCCACAGCAGGCTCAAGCCGGCGCGACCCAAGGCACCCGCGCCCACCTCCGAAGCCCCTCCAAGCAGCAGTAGACCGAGGGGCGCAGCTCGCAGGCCGGCATACAGTAGCACCCCAGCCGCGGCGCCGCTCCCGGCCACCAGCGGAAGCCTCCGGCTGCGGCGCCTCCGCACGGCGACCCGAACGACCTCCGCGATCCCGCCCCCGACCAGCGGGGCTAACAAGAATCCCCAGAAGCCCAGCAGGCTCAGCAAGGGAGTAGCGACCGCGGCGCAAACTCCGGCCACGATTCCGCCAAGCGCAAGATCAATCCGCCCGGCGGTTTCAAAAACCTGCTGCTGACCTCGAACGCACTCCCGGCAGCGGTACCCGACAGGGGTTTGGATCGCGCAGCTGACACAAATGGGTCGGTTGCAACGTTGGCAGCGCAAGCCGGTGGGCCGCTCTGGGTGGACATAGCAGGTCAGAGCCGCCTCGGTCATTCGGGCGATCCGAGAAGCGCGACTTGATTCATCCTGGCGGTCAGGTTGCGATAAAAGTAGCCCGGGTCCTGGAGCCGAGCAAACTTCACCACATGCTTGCCGGCCTGGGCTACTACGCTATCCTCGCTGCGCAGCGGGACCGGCAAGCCCCCATCCACACTCAGGATGGCCTGGTGGGTCGTCCGAACTGCCACCCGTACCGTGGAGCCCTCGTGCAGCACGATGGGCCGTTCGACCGACAGATGCGGGGCGACCGGCACCAGCAGCATGTTTCGCAGCTCCGGCGACAAGATCGGACCACTGGCTGCCAGGGCGTAGGCGGTAGAGCCAGTCGGTGTGGCGATGATCAGTCCGTCGGCAACATAGGTCGTCAAACGACGTTGGTCGATCTCGACCATCAGATCAACCGGCCGAACGATCTCCCCGCGGCCGATAAAGCACTCGTTCAGCGCCTCCCACGAACCCAGCTGCCGATCCTGGCGAAGGTGGGCGACCTGCAGCATCATGCGCTGCTCCAGCCAATAGTCGCCCCGTATCACTCGTTCCAGCGCGGCCTGCCAGTCCTGTCTGCGAACCTCGGTCAAGAATCCGAAGCGGCCCAAATTGATTCCAAGGATCGGAATGTCCAATGGTGCACACAATTGTCCGGCCCGCAGCATGGTCCCGTCTCCGCCGAGGGCGATGAACAGGTCCACCGGATCGGCTGCGACTTGGCCGCGAAAGTTTTCGTCATTTAGCGATCCCCAAGCAGATTGCAGCTCGCGCCCGCTCAACTCGTGGTTGATCTGCTCGGCCAGCCGAAGCGCCTCCGGCAGCTGAGGATTGGCCGCGACCATAAAGCTCCGCGGCGGGGCAGAGACGGCCGTAGATGGAATACTGGCTCTCAAGCTTCGCCCTCTCCCGGATGGGGGTCCAGCTTCTTTTCGACCGAATCCAGGGCGGCCCGCAGGCTGTCCTGCTGCAGGCTGGTGGTCAGATCGCCGCGAGTCCGCTCCACCAATCCCCGAACCAGGTCGGTCGTCCGCCGCAGGTTGCCGGTGATCGCGTCGGGAAAGT
>JAHFAU010000073.1 GCA_023250385.1 Anaerolineales bacterium | reverse complement strand
GCTGCCCTCCCAGACCGGACCAGCCAGCCAGGAGAAAGAACCCGACAAGGAGCTCTTCACCTTCAGTGCCCTACAGCGAATCGAAGTCTCCGCCATCGTGGTGGAGATCGTGCCAGCCCGCCGGTCAGGAGCGGTAACTACGAGCGCAGCCCGAACCGGGACCGGAGAAGTGGAGACCCAGCCCCAACCCTCGCCGACTCCCGAGCCAACCGACATCGAGCCACAGGCCATTCTGCTGGCACTCTCCGCCCAGGATGCCCTGGTCCTTAAGCACATCAAGGACGCCGGTGGGGTGATCGACATCGTTCTGCGGGCCCCCACTGCCGAAGCGCTCTTTGAGCTGAGTCCGGTCATGGCTGAGTATCTGCGGGATCGCTTTGAGTTGGTGATCTCACGCTAGGAAGCGCCAGAGTGAAAGGAAGAGTGCGATGAACGAGACCGCGAACCCTACAACCGTGATGGCCTTTGTTGAAGCTGGAACGACCCAGCAGCAGATCCGGACTGCCATTGCGTCGGATGGCGAGTTCCAGCTCGTGTCCGAACAGCCAGGCGTTAACAAGGCCGCCCAGAACGTCCGCAGCTTCATGCCGGAGATCATCCTGGTAGATCAGCGGCTTGGCGGCCAACCCTCTCTCGATCTGGTCGACGAGCTGTCCCTGCAGTTCCCTGAGGTCCCCATCGTGGCCATGTTGGAGGAGGAGGACACCCTCCAGGCTCAGCAATTCATGCTCGCTGGAGTACGGGCCTTTATGGTCAAGCCCTTTACCCAGGTCAGCCTGTTGAGCACTCTGCGCCGCATCCGCGAGCTGGAGGGCCGACGCCAGTCCGCCCAGTCGGGTTCGGGCCCCGCGGCATCTGAGAAAGTGGAACCCCTACAAATCCTGACGGTATACAGCCCGCGCGGAGGAGTGGGCTGCTCGACCATCGCCATCAATCTGGCGGTGGCGCTGCACGAGCAGCTCGATGTGCGGGTGCTGCTGATGGAAGGCAAGATGCTCTTCGGCCACTTGGGCTTGATGCTCAACTTCCGGCCACAGAACACCATCGCCGATCTCATCCCACACGCCGGCACGCTGGACGAGGGCCTGGTCGACGAAGTCATCAGCCAGCATGCCTCCGGGATTCACGTGCTGCTCGGTCCTTCTGATCTCAATGTTGCCCAGGGCATCCGGCCCGACGACCTGTACAACGTCATCAAGGCAGTAAGCCGGGTTTACGACATCATCGTGATCGATGCCGGAAGTTTTCTCAACGAGAGCACGGTCACCTTGATGGACGCCGCGGACCGGGTGCTCCTCGTGACCACGCCGGATCTTGCCGCCCTGCACGATACCAGCCGGTTTATGCTGCTCAGCGGTACGCTCGGCTTCCCGCCGGATAAGGTGTTGACCGTGCTCAACCGGGCTGGCATGCAGGGCGGAGTCAGGCGCAGAGACATTGAATCCGCGCTGCACCACCCCCTCTTTGCTCAGATCTTGGAGGGGAATGCGAACGTGATGCGGAGCCTCAACCGCGGTGTACCGCTGCTGTACAGCTCGCCGCGTAACCCGATGAGCCGAGAGATCCGAACGCTTGCCGAGAAGTTGGTCGCGATGCGGCCGGGCGAGGCGGCCCGCCTCAGCGACGACCGGCCGCGCAAGAAGACCAAGGCCCCAGCGCGGCTAAAGCGAAATGGCAATGGAGGGCCGGCCCATTCAGAGCAACACCAAGCTGCACTGCGGCTGCTCGATCGTTAGGCCATGCCCATCGGGACTTTCGGCATCCTCGTCTGTGGATTGGTAGTCCTGCTTGGGGCGGGCGCGGCCTTGTTTGCCTTCGCCAGGTCTCTGGCAGGGGGCGATTCTTTCCAAGATCGAATGAGGGCCTACGCCGCACTCCCCGAACCCGCGGCCCAGGCGGATCGCAGACGCTCACGGTTGGCTCGCTTCCGTCTGCGCCTCAACCTCATGCTCTCGATGTTGAACTCCGAGCAGCTCGGCCTTCAGCTGATGCAGGCGAACTGGCGAATGACCGTCAGCGAGTTTGTGCTCCTTCGCATGGCGGTCACCATGGCTGCCCTGCTCCTCGGCTTTCTGTCCACTCGTTCGATGTTGTCTGGAGTGGGTCTGGCTTTGATCGCCTATCTGGTCCCCGGAATCGTCCTGCGCAGGCGAATCAGCCGACGGCAGATCGGATTCGAGAAACAGTTAGTTGACGTCTTGGTGCTCATCAACGGCGCGGTCCGGGCTGGCTTCAGCCTACTGCAGTCAATCGAGGTCGTGGTCAAGGAGATGAAGCCGCCGGTTTCGGAGGAGTTTCGCCGGGTGCTGCGCGAGACCGGGCTCGGCGTTTCGCTACCCGAGGCGCTGCGCAACCTGGGCGCCCGGATGGAGAACGGCGATTTGAATCTGGTGGTCACCGCGATCGAAATCCAGTATCAGGCCGGTGGCAACTTGGCCACCATGCTCTCCGCCGTGACGGAAACCATTCGCGAGCGAGTGCGCCTGTTTGGGGAGGTCCGGGTGCTCACCACCCAACAGCGCTACACCGGATATTTGCTGTCGGTGCTCCCGTTTTTCATCGGGGCGATGATGTTCATCCTTAATCCAGAGTACATGCGGCGCCTCTTCGAGCCGGGGCCGCTTCTATGCATCCCGATCGGGGCATTGGTTGGGATCCTGCTGGGCCACATTGTGATCCGCCGGATCGCCCGGATCGAGGTGTAGACCGATGATTTCCAGGGATAGGGGCTGAGCAGTGGCCTTACTGGTGTACGCGATGTGCGGTTTCAGCTTGATCGCAGCCGGAGCCATGCTCGTCCTCATCAGCTTCCGCAGCGCTGGGACTACCGCCTTCAACCGCCGCCTGCGTGATTACGTGCAAGCGGCCGGCCGCTCCGGGAGACCTCAGAATTCGCTGCTGCGTTCCCGCCAGCGAGAACTCTCTGGATCCTTCCGAAGCCGCCTGCTGATCCCCGCGTTCCGCAGACTCACCCGGGTGTTCGGCAGGCTGACACCTTCCGGAATGTTTGACCAGCTTCGGCATCAGCTCGCGCTGGCCGGCAACCCACTCGGCATGGGCCCCAGTGAGTTTTACGGACTCAGGATCGGGATTACGGTGCTCGGGCTATGGTTGGCGTACGGATTCCTGCGTCGCGGGTTGGCAGCCGTACCGCAAAGTCAAGCTGCCTATGACGTGAGCTCTGCTCCATCTGTTGCTGGACCGGGGGCCCTCTTGAGCATACTCACCGCCGGCCTGGCACTGGTAATGTGCAACTACCTTCCCAAGACCTGGCTGCGGCGCCGGGTGCGGCAGCGCAAGGACGCGATCGCCAAAGGTTTGCCCGACGCGCTGGACATGTTGAGCGTGTGCGCCGATGCCGGGCTCGGGTTTGACCAGTCGCTCCAGCGGGTGAGCGAGCACTGGAAAACCGCGCTGGGAGCCGAATTCGGCCGCGTGGTTTCCGAGATCGGCATGGGCGTGCCCAGGCGGGAGGCGCTGCGGAATCTGGCCGAGCGGGCAGACATCCAGGAACTCTCGAGCTTTGTGGCGTTGATCCTGCAATCCGACCAGCTCGGAATGAGCATCACCGACACTCTGCACGCCCAGGCCGACCAGATGCGGGTCGAGCGTCGCTTTCGGGCCCAGGAGCAAGCCCGCAAGATGCCGCTCAAGATGCTGTTCCCGCTGCTGCTGCTTATCTTCCCGGCTATGTTTGCGGTGATCGTGGGCCCGGTGATCCCAGTGCTCGCCGATTTCTTCTCCAACTTGATTTACAGCGTCCAGTGATGCTGAGCTAGGAGGCGTGATGTCTGCCGAAGGGGCCCAATCCTACTTCCAACACCCGCTGTATCCCCTAGCCATGTATCATTTTCAGCAAGGGGAGTGGCGGGCCGGCCTGACGGCAGTTGAACGGTTGGTCCAGCTCTTCCCCCTCGACCAGGAACTGCGATCGCTGCGCCAGGAATTCAACTTCAGGGCCCGGCTAGACCAATTTGAGATCGGCGACCGGGCAGTGGAAGCCCGCCGCAGGCTTCGTCGCCTGATCGTGCGAGTCGGCGCGGCGAGCGTCATCCTAGTCGGGGCCATTCTGGCCGCCCGAACCTACTCGAGCTGGGTGGGTCAACAGGTGACTGCGGCGCGCCAGAGAGTGGAGCGCGAGATCCAGGCGGCCACCCTCTCGGCCAAGCAGCGCGATGTCGAGGCCTTGATGCATGCCGAGAGGTTGACCGAGGCCGCCTCCGTGCTGGATGAGATGATACGGCTGGACCCTTCCTTCCCATCACTGGAGGGGCTGAGGCTGGAGTTGACCGGAGCGATGGCTCTGGCCGATCAATATGACCAGGCCATGCGCCTGATCGAGATCGATGACTGGCTGGGAGCCCAGTCGGTATTGCAACAGATCGCCGCGGTGCAGCCCAACTATCGGGACATCTCACTGCAGATGAGCTACATCGAGCGGCAGACCTTGCTCGGGAATCTGCTCACCGAGGCCGAATCGCGTTTCTATGAAGGCGCCTGGCAAGAGGCAGTGCTTGGGTTCGAGACCATTCGGACTTTGCACCCCCAGGAGCAGCCGGAGTACGTGGAGGCGCGCTTGTTTGAGAGTTATGTCAATGCGGCCCGAAGCCTGTTGATTGGACAGGCGGATTCGCTCGAAGCGCTGCAGGTCGCGGAAACTTATTTCCGAAAGGCGCTGGTCCTTCGTCCGCAGGATCCGGAAATCAAGCACGAGCGGGAGCTAGCGGGCCTGTATCTGAATTCCCAGGACGATTTCGATCAAGGCCAATGGAGCGAGGTGATCACCGGGCTGGAGATCGTGATCGGAGCGGATCCGAGCTATGCCCAGGGGACCGCCCGACAGACTCTCTACGACGCCTACGTCGCCCGCGGAGACGCGGAGATGTCCCTGCATCTATATGACGGTGCCTTGAGCGACTATGATCGCGCCGTCACCCTGGCGGAGCAGGATCCAGAGGCGGTGCTGCGGCTGTACGAGGCCCAGCTCAAAGTCGGCGAGGCTCAAGGCGCCAAGGGTAGTTTCGAAGCCGCCGTGCTGCACTACCGGGCGGCGGCGGAACTCGGGAACCTTCGAGAGCGTGGTGCGCAGGACAATCCCGCCTTGCTGAGTGTCCTGCAGGATGCCGAACGTTACGCAGCCAATGGAAATTTCAGCGTCGCCTACGAACGCTACCGGCAGGCGATCCGGCTAGCGACCGCAAGCCAGGTGAAAGTAATCCACGTGGTGCAGCAAGGGGAATACCTAACCTTGTTGGCGAGCCGCTACGGCTCAACAGTGCGGGCCATCGCGCTGGCCAATGGCATCGAGAACTACAACTTGATTTTCTTTGGACAGCAGCTGCTCATCCCGGTTATGCCGTGACCGAGCTCGCGACCTCAAGGAGAGGAGCATGTTCGCCAACCGCCCGGCTTTGAATGGAGCTACGGCCGTTGTCCTAAACGGTCATGCTGTAGGCATTCCGACTAGTATCGAAGGCGTCACCGCAGACGTCTACTACATCCGTGAGCGAGTTCAGCGCAAGTTGTTGGCCGAGACCGAAGGCGAATTGGATCTGGACCGCCGGCCGGATTTGACCCTGTTGATCGAGACCTATTTCAGCCAGGTCCTGGCGGAAGAGAACCTGCTCTACACCCGGGCCGATCGGGCCCGGCTGCTAGAGTGGGTGTTGGCCGACATTCTGGGCTATGGACCGCTGGAGCCATTGCTCCAGGACGAGACCATCACCGAGGTGATGGTGAACGGACCAAAGCGGGTGTACATCGAGCGTCGCGGAATGATCGAACTCAGCGAGGTGGTCTTCGAGAACGATGCTCATCTCCGTAGAATCATTGATCGCATCGTCTCACCGCTGGGTCGGCGGGTGGATGAGTCTTCTCCGATGGTGGATGCCCGCCTGCCGAATGGATACCGGGTCAACGCAACCATTCCGCCACTGGCACTGGACGGGCCGGCCCTCACGATCCGCAAGTTCGCCCATACCCCTTACACGGTCCAAGATTTGGTTGCCAACGGCACACTGTCCTCCCAATTAGTGGGCTTCCTGAAGGCCTGCGTCGAGGCCCGGGCCAACATGATCATTTCCGGTGGAACTGGTACAGGGAAGACGACCTTGTTGAATGTGGTGTCCGCGTTCATCCCGACCCACGAGCGAATCGTCACCATCGAGGACACCGCCGAATTACAGCTAAAGCAGGAGCACGTCGTTCGGCTCGAGTACCGACCGCCTAATGTGGAGGGCCAGGGTCAGGTGACCATCCGGCAGCTCGTCATCAATGCCCTGCGCATGCGGCCGGATCGGATCGTCGTAGGCGAGGCCCGCGGCGGAGAGGCGTTGGACATGCTGCAAGCCATGAACACTGGGCACGACGGATCGCTCACTACTATCCACTCCAATAGCCCGCGTGACACGCTGCGGCGCATTGAAACAATGGTGCTGATGGCGGGATTGGAGCTTCCTCTTCAAGCCATTCGTGAGCAAGTTTCCTCAGCCATCGACCTGGTCGTGCATCTCGAACGAATGCGTGACGGGACACGCAAAGTGGTCAAGGTCGCAGAGGTGCAGGGCATGGAGGGCGAGAGCATCGTGATGCAGGATCTATTCGAATTCAAGCAGACTGGGATTCAAGGTACCCGAGTAGTTGGTTCACTAAAGTCCACCGGTCTGCGGCCCAAATTCGCCGACAAGTTCGCCATGAACAATATTGAGCTGCCGGAGGGGATCTTCAGCGGGAAGGCAGGCCACTGAGTGGAGGCGCGACGACCGTAGCTGGCATTCGGCCGGGCTGCTGAGCCGGGCTTTCGTTTTATCTCGGCACCAAACCATGGCTCCGTGGCTCGCCTCGGACTGGTTCGCAGTCCGCAAATTCGCTAAGCGGCCGGCGAGCGCAGATCCGCAGGCGACCAGAATCCCGGCCTACCCGGTTTTAGGACGCCGCAACAAAGTTCAGTCCCGGCCTGGTCAGGTCTCCTGGCGGCGAGAAGCACCAGCAGGGGCGCGCGACCTTCCAGCCAGTCGTGGTGGCTGCCGTCGATCTGCAGCAGCATGCCGGGCCGGGGATAGCGTTCCCGGCGGCTGTGGTGACGTGGGACGCGTCGTTTTCTGGGGCTGGGTAGGCCGGCTTCGTGGCGGATGCGCCGGGTGGAGGAGCGGGAAATCTGAATGCCGTGTAGCTCGCGCAAGCGGTCGGTCAGGTCATAGTCGTTGTAGTCGGAGTACTACTTTCGTACCAGCCCAACGATCTGGTTTCGGACCGCGGTAGGCAGCCGATGAGGGGAGTGGCGTCCCCGATTGTCATGCGCCGGGGCGGCTGCCCCTTGGAGGCGGTACCTCGCTCGCAGTCGACGTACCTTCCGCACCGACAGTCACAGCAAGCCTGCCCCGATTGTCGCCGTAATCTGGCCAGACTCGAGCCGGTTGAGTACCTTGAGACGCTTCTACTCCTTGACGTTCAATGTCACCTCGGTGTCCATGGGTTGGCATTCTCGCTGAACAGTTAAGGGGTGACAGATTCATTGGACAACAACATGAGGGAATACGATTTGTTGACAGCCACAGATGGCTGGTTTAGAATAAGACTGACTTCCCTGGAGTAAGGTTACCGGCCCGAGGGGACAACTCGGAAAGAGTTGAGTCGGGGCTAACGGAGTCGGCCAAGAGCGAATCGAATCAGTGTCACCTGAATGGAGGCGACGACCCGGGAGCCTGAATTGGTCGCTTGTCGGCGAACCAGACCGGCAGGGCACCCGGCCAGCCAAGTGCGAAACCGGCAATGCGGCCGGTTTGTCTTTTCTATAGGCGGTCTCACGCGGGGGTAAACACCAGCGGGAGGATGCGATGGCAAGTAAGGTTCGCGTGCTGGTCATTGACGACGACGTAACCCTCGGTAACCTGCTCTGCATGCTGCTGGAAAAGGACAGTTTCGAAGCGCTCTGTGCCACCGGCGGGGCAGAGGGTCTGCGCCTGGCGCAGCAGGAACGCCCGGACGCGATCATCCTCGACGTCATGATGCCAGGAATCCACGGGTACGAAGTCTGTCGACGGCTGCGCAAGATCACCGAAGCCGTGATTGTGTTTGTCAGCGTAAAGGGCACGACCGAGGATATTGTGCGTGGTCTGCACCTCGGGGCGGACGACTACGTGGTCAAGCCCTACACCTATCAGGAGCTCTCGTCCCGCCTGATGGCGTGCCTGCGGCGTCGAAAGGCCGGCAGCCTGCCTCCGGTCTACAAGGCTTCTCGAGAGGTGATGCTGGTCACCGATCCGGATCGACGCCTGGTTTTCATCAACAACCATGAGACCCAGCTCACCCCGACCGAGTTTCAGGTGCTGAAGTATCTGCTCAAGAACCAGGGCAAGGTGCTCAGCTCCGACGCGATTCTCGCCAACGCCTGGGGGCCAGAATACATCGGAGAGCGCGAGCTGGTAAAGCAGTTCATCTACCGGCTGCGGGCGAAGCTCGAGCAAGATCCCTCTACGCCGAAATACATCCAGACCGTGCGCGGCGCCGGCTACGTCTTCGAGGCCGACGGCGTGCTCGACGACTGACCCCCTGCCCAGTTTCTCCGGCCTGTTCAGCAGTCCACCCAGCGGTCGCGCTCTTTGATCCAGGCCCATGCAAGAATTGCAAATCAGGATTATGATAATCTTGATTTGTGTCTTTCCGCGGACGAGGGCGGGGTGTTCCTCAATCGAGAATCAGAACTGGCAGAGCTTGACCAACTGTACAGATCGGGGCGAGCCGAGCTCTACGTCCTCTATGGCCGCCGACGGGTGGGCAAGACCGAGCTCCTGCGCGAGTTTTGCAAGGACAAGCCTCACCTGTTCTTCGTTTCCACGCTGAGCTCGGACAACCATCAGCTGGCTAGCTTTTCTCAGCAGGTCTGGGCTTACACGCATTCCCAAGTCCCCGAGGGTTTCACTTTTCCGTCCTGGGAGGCAGCCTTCCGGGAGCTTATCGAACTGCCGGGGCGGCCGGTTGTGATCCAAGATGAATTCACGTACCTCATCAGCGGCAACAAGGCCATACCATCCATACTCCAGAAGGTATGGGACGAGGGTCTCAAGAACTCGCAGGTGTTCCTGATTCTCTGTGGCTCGTATGTTGGCATGATGGAGCGTGAGGTTCTGGCCTACCGTGCGCCGCTCTACGGCCGCCGCACAGCGAGCAGGTACCTGCAACCCGTGGACCTGCCCACGGCCGCCGAGTTCTTTCCCTCCTATTCGGCTGTCCAACAAATCGAGG
>JAHFAU010000072.1 GCA_023250385.1 Anaerolineales bacterium | reverse complement strand
GGGTGGCGATCGCTCGGGTGGTGCTCAAAGACCCAAGGGTATTGATTCTGGACGAGGCCACCAGCCACCTCGATTCTCAGTCCGAGGCGCTGATCCAAGAGGCGATGGAGCAGGTCATGAAGGGCCGAACCTCGCTGGTCATCGCCCATCGGCTGAGCACGATTATCGGTGCCGATCTGATTCTGGTACTCGATGAGGGGCGGCTGGTCGAACAAGGGGCCCACCAAGAGCTGCTGAGCCGAGACGGGCTGTACCGCCGACTGTACGAAACCCAATTCAGGCCCGAGCGTCTTCCGGCCTGAAGTGGCTCCACGCCCGGCGGGCTGGCCGCCGCTCTCACTATTGGATGGGTAAGCGCGGTTTGGTTCGCTGCACTCTATCGTTACTCTTTTGCGGATTTACCGAATGGAGCGGAAAAATGAAAAGATCAATTGCTGTGTCGGTCCTGGTACTGGCCGCCATGCTGGCTTTCCCGGCGACGGCCTTCGCCGGACGGCCGGAGCAGGGCCAGGTTGTGATCGGAGGCGACTTCACCCTGAAAAGCGGGCAGGTTCTCGATGGCGATCTGGTGATCTTCGGCGGCTCGGCGGACCTGGATGAGGGATCACTGGTCGAAGGCAATGTCTTCTTGATGGGTGGCAACGCGGCGATCGGCGGACAGGTGAAGGGCGACCTAGTACTATTGGGCGGAAACGCGCATCTAGGCCCCAAGGCTTCGATCGGCGGGAACGCCGTGACCCTTGGTGGGACCCTCGAGCGGGCCCCTGGCTCAACGATTGCAGGGGAAATCGTTGCAGGCGATACGTTCTCCTTCCCGTTTAGTTTCAAATTCCCGTCGACGACCCGAATCGGGCCGTTGAACGTCATGAGATTTCGGTTCTCACCGGTGCTCGACGTGCTGTGGTTCGGGCTGCGCAGCCTACTGGTCGCGGCGCTGGCCACAATTGTAGTGATGTTCTGGCCCGAGCCGACGGCCCGCACCGCCCGGGCGGTGGTCGCTCAGCCTGTGCTGTCCGGTGGGCTGGGGCTGCTGACCTTCCTGGTGGCGCCGGTGCTGGTGATTGTCCTGGCAATCACGATTATCCTGAGTCCGGTCAGCCTCCTGGCCGCGGTGCTGCTGGTCGTGGGGGGAGTGTTCGGTTGGATCGCGATCGGCAAAGAGGTGGGCGACCGGCTGGTGAAGGCCTTCAATTGGCACTTGCATCCCGCCGCCTCAGCTGGCCTCGGGACCCTGGCGCTCAGCCTGGTGGTCGGCGGAATCGGCCTGATCCCGTGCTTGGGGTGGATGGTGGCCTTTGTAGTTGTGGCGATTGCGCTGGGTGCAGTGCTGCTGACCCGGTTCGGCTCCCGAGAGTACGCTCCGGCGCCCGCGCCGGCCCCTGCACCTGCACCGCCGCCTGCTGCAGCACCTCCGGCCGCGCCAAGAAAGCGGGCAGCGAAGAAGACCCCAAGGAAATAGCAGCCGAAAATTCTGGAAATCGGAGCGGTAGCATCTAAGAGGCACGGGAAACCGTGCCTCTCATTCTTTATGTTCTGCTCCGAGTTGGACTCGGTCCACTCAACCTTAAAAGTTGACCCCGAATCTCGCTTCTTCTAGCCGCGCCGGACGGGCTCCGCTATAATCGCCGGGCACATTCCCTGGGGGGAAATGTCCTTCGTCCATCTGCACGTCCATTCCGAATACTCACTGCTGGACGGCCTGAGTTCTATACCGGGGCTGGTGCGCCGGGCGAAGGAACTCGGGATGCCGGCCGTCGCCCTCACTGACCACGGGTCGATGTTTGGGACCATGCTGTTCTACCAGGCCGCTCGGGAGGTCGGGATCAAGCCGCTGCTGGGGATGGAGGCCTATCTGGCTGCCCGCGGGATGGCGGACCGGGATCCCGAGCTCGATGGCCAGGCCTTTCATTTGCTGCTGCTGGCCGAGAGCGAGTCCGGATATCGCAACCTGCTCAAGATCGCCACCGCGGCTCAGCTGCAGGGCTTCTACTATCGGCCGCGCATTGATCGAGAGTTCCTGGCAGCTCACAGCGAAGGGTTGATCTGCACCACCGGCTGCCTCTCGGGCGAAGTGCCCCGGGCCTTGTTTCAGGGGCGGGAGCAGCACGCCCGCAAGCTGCTCGATTGGTACTTCGAGGTCTTCGGAAGAGATCGTTTCTTCTTCGAGCTGCAGCAGCATGAGGTCCCGGGCCTCCAGCAGGTCAATCAACAGCTGATCGAGCTCGCTCCGAAGTACCAGGCCAGGCTGGTAGCGACCAACGACGTACATTACATCAACCCGGAGGAGGCCGACCTCCAGGACATCATGCTGTGCATCCAAACCGGCTCGGTCCGCAGCGATCCGGATCGGATGCGGATGAGCGACGCATCCTATTACTTGCGGTCACCCGCCGAGATGACGGAATTGTTCGGGGATGTGGAAGGTGCGATCGAGAACACGCTCTGGATCGCGGAGCGGGCACAGGTAGACCTGGATTTTGAAGGCTACCGGCTGCCGCCCTTCGCGGTGCCGGAAGGCCATACCGGTGAAAGCTATCTGCGTGAGCTGTGCTCGGATGGCCTGCTGGGTCGCTACGGTAACCGGGCGGGCGAGCCGCCACTGCGGGAACGGCTGGACTATGAACTTCGAATCATCCATGAAATGGGGTTTGACGCTTACTTCCTAATCGTGTGGGACCTGTGCCGCTACGCCCGGGAAAAGGGAATCTGGTACAACGCCCGCGGCTCCGCCGCGGGTTCGATCGTGGCCTACTGCCTAAGGATCACGCTCGTCGACCCAATCGAACACGGGTTGATCTTCGAGCGATTTCTGAATCCTGGCCGAGTCTCGATGCCGGACATCGACCTGGATTTCCAGGACGACCGCCGCTATCTGATGCTCGAATACAGCGCCAAGAAGTATGGCGAAGACAAAGTCGCCCAAATCATCACCTTTGGCACCCTCGGCGCCCGGGCCGCCATCCGAGACGTCGGGCGAGTAATGGACATCCCGCTGCCGGAGGTCGACCGGCTGGCCAAGCTGATCCCTAACATTCCTGGTAAGCCGGTGACGATCCCCGAGGCGATCGAGACCGTTCCTGCGTTGCGGGAAGTGATCGAAGGGAACGGCTACCTACGCGAATTGGTGGAAACCGCCGCCAAGCTGGAAGGGGTCGCCCGGAACGCCGGCACCCACGCCGCGGGAGTGATCATCACGGACAAGCCCATCACGGATTACATCCCGCTGCACCGGCCGACGAAGGGATCCCCGGAGGACAGTCCGATCCGGGCGGTTACCCAGTTCGAGATGGGCGTCTTGGAATCATTGGGACTGCTGAAAATCGATTACCTGGGGCTCTCGACCCTGACCGTGATGGCCCGGGCCTGTGACCTGATCCTCCGGCGGCACGCGGTTGAGCTCGATATCGATTCGATTCCGCTGGACGACCCCAAGACCTTCGAGCTGCTTGGAAGCGGCAATGTCCTGGGGGTGTTCCAGGTCGAAGGCGCCGGCATGCGCCGCCATCTCATGGACATGAAGCCGACTAAACTGGCTCAGGTCACCGCCATGGTCGCCCTCTATCGTCCGGGTCCGATGGAGTTTATCCCCGCCTATATTCGGCGAATGCATGGTGCGGAGCAGGTTACTTACCGCCACCCCGGGCTTAAGCCGATTTTGGAAGAGACCTACGGGATCACGGTTTACCAAGAGCAAATCATGTACACCGCGATGCAGTTGGCCGGGTACACGGCGTCCGAAGCTGACAACCTGCGCCAGGCGGTCGCAAAGAAGAAGGCGCGGGCCCTGCGCCAACAGCGGCAGAAATTCGTACAGGGAGCCGTGCGAAACGCAGTCCTGGAGGACACCGCCAACGCGATCTTCGACGATTGGGAGGCTTTTGCCCGCTACGGTTTCCCGAAGGGTCATGCGGCGGACTATGCGGTGATCTGTGTCCAGACCGCCTATCTGAAGGCGAATTTCCCGATTGAGTATATGACTGCCCTGCTGTCCGTATTCAAGTCGGTGACCGATCGGGTGGCCTTGTACAGCGCCGAGTGCCGCCGGATGGGGTTGGAAGTCTTGCCGCCCGATGTGGCCTCCAGCGGGCTCGACTTCGAGATCGAAGAGCCCCCGGCTGCGATCCGGTTCGGATTGGGAGCGATCAAGAACGTCGGCCAGGGAGCGGTCGAAGCCATCTTGGCGGCGCGGGCCGCGGGCCCCTTCGCGGACCTGGAGGATTTCGCCCGCCGGGTCGATCTGCGGCAGGTGGGCAAGCGGGCCATGGAGAGCCTGATCCGGGTAGGAGCCGCAGACAGCCTTGCTCCGCGGCTGGATCTGTTGGAGTCGCTGGAGCGGATCATGAGTTTCTCCGCAGCACAGTTTCGAGCGGCGGAAATCGGCCAGCTCTCCTTATTTGGGGGATCGACCGGAGTGGCCGAGCGGCTGGAGCTGCAGCCGGCGACGGTGGAGGTCTCGAGCCGAAGACAGCTGAGTTGGGAACGCGAGCTGCTCGGATCGTACGTCTCCGACCACCCGCTGGCGGCCTATATGGATAGCCTGGCAAAGGTGGTTACCCATTATAGCGGGGAGATCAATGAAACGAACGACGGCCAGTCGGTCTGCGTCGCGGGTGAAATCAGCGCCCTTCGGCCTTACCTCACCCGCAAGGGCAACGAGATGGCTTTTCTCTCGCTCGAGGATGTGCAGGGGACCGTCGAGGTGGTCATCTTTCAGCGCCTGTGGGAGAGCCTGGCCGGGCAGCTGAATATCAATGAGATCGTGATCGTCAAGGGCCGGGTGGATGCGACTCGGGGCGACCCCAAGCTGTTGGCGGACGAAATTCTAAAGGACCTGTCCGAACCACATTCGCCCGCACCGGAAGCGGAGCCGGCCTTCGAACCCAGTGAACAAGAAGTCCTGGCGCCTGCGCTCGCGCCTCCAATCCCCCATGCATCCGTTGCCGTAACGGAGGGCTGGGATGAGTCTCCCGCCGATGAGCTGCTTGCCCAGGTCCTGGATGCCCAAGCTTCTCCTGCCCAGGAGCCGCTGCCCAGCTGGTGGGAAGGCCCCGAGCCATGCTTGATCACGATCCTGCTGCGCTCGAGCGGGGATCGATCGCGGGACGCACGCCGGATGCGCCAGATCCACGGCTTGCTGGCCTCGTTCCCTGGCAGCGACCGTTTTGCGTTTAAAGTTTTCGAAGCATCTCGACGCTACAACCTGGAGTTTCCGAGTTACACCACCCGTTATTCCCCCGAACTGCACCGCAATCTGCTGCGCATCGTGAGCGACCAGAGCGTTCAAGTGTCGCCATTGCGACTGCACTAAGTCTCTAGGCTGCTGGCATGCGGATCGGTATCCTGACCGGCGGAGGGGATGTCCCTGGGTTAAACGCCTGCATCAAGGCGTTTGTGAATCGGGCCGCGGATGATGGGCACGAGGTGGTCGGGATTCGGAGAGGTTGGGCCGGCCTGCTAGATTGGCAGGCCGGGGATCTTGCCAGCGAGGCGGGGTACATTATTCCGCTCGACAAACAGAGCGTCCGCACCGTGGACCGCACCGGCGGCACGTTTCTCCACAGCTCCCGCACCAACCCAGCCAAGGTGGGGGCGAAGGCCGTTCCGGAGTTCTTAAGGCCGGCCTCGACGAGTGACGGAACGGTCGATCTCACCCAGCATGTGCTGAAACTGATCGAACATCTGGGGCTGGAGGCGCTGGTTCCGATCGGCGGCGACGATACGCTTTCATTCGCCCTCCGCCTGCACGACGAGGGCGTGCCGGTCGTAGCGATTCCCAAGACCATGGACAATGACGTCCACGGTACGGACTACTGCATTGGCTTCTCAACCGCGGTAACCAGAAGCGTCCAGTTCATCCAGGATCTGCGTACCAGCGCCGGCTCGCACGAGCGGATCGCAGTGATCGAGCTCTTCGGGCGCTATAGCGGAGAGACCTCCTTGGTGGCGGCCTACCTCTCGGGGGTTGACCGGGCGATCATCTCGGAGATCCCCTTTGACCCGAACAAGCTGGCCGGCTTATTGATCGCGGACAAGCGGTCAAACCCGAGCAATTACGCCATGCTGACCATCTCCGAGGGGGCAACGATCCAGGGCGGGGAACTAATGACCCGCGAGCGGGAGGATGCCTTCGGACACCGGAAACTGGGAGGCATCGGAGCGGTTACCGGCGACCTGCTGCGCGAGCTTACCGGCGAGCACATCATCTATCAGCAGCTGGCCTACCTGATGCGCTCCGGCCGCCCCGACTCGCTCGACCTGATGGTGGCGACCAACTTCGCGGTAATGGCCGCCGACCTGGCCTCCGCGGGCAGGACCGGGAGGATGGTTGCACTGCGGCAGGGGATCTACACCGACGTTCCGCTGACCCTGACTCGAGAGAGGGTCAAGCGGGTCGACGTCGATGCACTGTACGACGTGGAGAGCTACCGGCCCAAGGTCCGCCAGGTGGCCGGGACGCCGATGTTCCTGTACTGAGGCCCCACCGATCCATGGTGATGGAACCAAGGCCTGAACGGGCAACGGCCCATTCGCCGGGGATCTGACAGAACGAACCTGGAAACGCATCAGGCCACCTCCCACGGGGTTGTCATCACTCGGAAGTCGCTGCTTCCCCCCCATGCAATTCGATGGGCTGTCCCGGGAGTGGCCGGCCTCAATCGCAGCCGGCAAACCCAAAGGAGGTTTGGAATGAAAAACGATAGTCTCAACAAGCTGGGTGGGCTGTGTTCGATTTTGGTCGGCGCCCTGTACGTTCTGGTCGGTATCACCTACACGCTGCTTCCTGCGGAACAACGAGTAGGAGGCGACCCGGGGGCCTTCTATCGCTCCTTCGCGGAGGGAGCGACGGTCCTGACCATTTATTACTGGGTCTTTGCGCTGGGCGCGGTGGTCGCGCTGGGCGCTCTCCCGGCCATCACCGAGAGCGTCCGCTCGCTGAATGAGGGCTGGGCCCGCTGGACGAGCAATCTCGCCTACCTGGGCTTTGCGGTGACGGCCATTGATTTCTTCCGGACCCTCGCCCTCCAGCCAGACCGGGCCGCGGCCTTTGTCGCGGGGGACGCCTCGACCCAGGCCGCGCTTACCGCGCCGGGCTTTGCGGCGGGCCTGGATGTCAACGGCTGGCTCGGATTCGGCGGAGTTGGCCTATGGGTGCTCGTCACCAGCTACCTGGCCATGCGGTCGAAGGTTTGGCCGAGCCCTCTGGCCTACGTCGGGGTCGCGGTCGGCGTGCTGTACTGGCTGGTTGTAGTCGGCCTAGTCACTGACAACGGCGCGCTACTGAGGATCGTTGCCGGCCTTGGCGGGGTTGTGGCCGCACCGATCTGGTACATCTGGATTGGGCTGCGCTTGAGGAAAGCCGCACCGATGGCCGCCGGGCCCATGTGAGCCTAGAGCCAACTGGGTTCTTGGTATGTCCCGAAGACTTCCCGCATGACGCCAATGATCTCCCCCAGGGTGGCGTAGACCCGCACCGCCTCCAGGATGTAAGGCATGGTGTTGGCAGAGCCCTGGCAGGCGACCCGCAGCCGGTCGAGCGCCTGGCCGACGGCTCCATTGTCTCGACTGCGGCGCAGCGTAGCGAGACGCTCGACCTGGCGGCGGTAGCCGTCCGGGCTAATTTCGAGGATGGGGATTGAATAGGGGGAATCGTCGCTGAAAGCGTTGACCCCCACGATGTACCGATCCTCCTGGTCGATCTCCTGCTGGTAGCGGAAGGCCGCTTCCGCGATCTCGCGCTGGAAGAAGCCGGCCTCGATGGCGGGGAGCACGCCGCCGAGTTCGTCGATCCGCCGGAAGTAGGCTTGAGCCTGAGCCTCGATCCGGTTGGTCATGGCTTCCACGAAGTAGGACCCGCCCAGCGGATCCACGGTGTTGGCGACACCCGACTCCTCAGCCAGGATCTGCTGGGTGCGCAGGGCCACGGTGGCCGCGTGAGCGGACGGCAGCGCCAAGGCCTCGTCCATAGAGTTGGTGTGTAGCGACTGGGTGCCGCCCAGCACCGCGGCGAGGGCCTGGATGGCCACTCGCACGATGTTGTTCTCCGGCTGTTGGGCAGTCAGGCTCACGCCGGCAGTTTGGGCGTGGAAGCGCATGAGCCAGGAGCGCGGCTGCTGGGCGCCGAATACTTCTCGCATCGCGTGGGCCCAGATCCTGCGGGCAGCCCGGTACTTGGCCACCTCCTCGAAGAAGCCATTATGGGCGTTGAAGAAGAACGACAGGCGGGGCGCGAACTCGTCGATCGGCAGGCGCCGATCGAGCCCCCAGCGCACGTATTCCATTCCGTCGGCCAGAGTGAAGGCCAGTTCCTGGGCCGCGGTGGAACCGGCCTCCCGGATGTGATATCCGGAGATGGAAATCGGATTCCACTGAGGCAAATGCCGCATCCCGTACTCGATCGTGTCGGTCACCAGCCGCATCGACGGCTCAGGAGGGAAGATGTACTCCTTCTGGGCGATGTATTCCTTGAGGATGTCGTTCTGCAGTGTTCCGCGCAGCTGGGCTGCTTGAACGCCTTGCAGTTCGGCCGCCACAATGTACATGGCCCAGATCACCGCGGCCGGGGAGTTGATGGTCATGCTGGTGGAGACCTGGGCGAGCGGAATTCCGGCCAGCAAGGCCTGCATGTCTTGCAGCGAGGAAACGGCCACGCCACACTTTCCAAATTCGCCCTCGGCCTCGGGCGCGTCCGTGTCGTATCCCATCAAAGTAGGTAGATCAAACGCAATGGACAATCCTGTCTGCCCCTGGCCGAGCAAATACTGGAATCGCTCATTGGTCTCTTCGGCCGTGCCGAACCCGGCGAACATCCGCATGGTCCAGGTCCGGGCCCGGTACATGGTGGGATGGATGCCGCGGGTGAAGGGATACTCCCCCGGCAGGCCGAGGTCCTGAAGGTAGCTCAGCTCGGCGATGTCGAGCGGAGTGTAGAGGCGTTCGATCGGCTCAGAGGAGGTGGTGACGAACTGCTTGAGCCGCTCCGGCATTGTGGCGGCCGACTGCTGGAGGGTGGTTTCCTCCCACTTCTCCAGCGCCTCCCGCAGCTCTTCGAGCTCGTTTGGATCGAACATCAGGCTGCTCTCTGCTCCGGCGCGGGATTATAGCATCCGGCCTCCTCGGGACCTGCGCGGGCAGGCGCCGGGCCATAACGGAGCCGGATGTTAGAATGGCCGAGAGGAAAAATCGGGTGAACGAGGCGGTGATCGTCCAGGCGGTTCGCACCCCGATCGGGGAGCACGGGGGTGCGCTCAGAGAGGCCCGG
>JAHFAU010000071.1 GCA_023250385.1 Anaerolineales bacterium | reverse complement strand
CCGGGACAGCTCGGACGAATTGCGCCGACGGGCCGAGTCAGCACGTTATACCCTGGTGCTGCAGGACGTCGAGACGGTGCGCTACATGGGGGTGCGGGGCAGCTTCAACCTAAAGAAGGATATGCCGCCCGGCCGCGGCTTCCTGGTCAAGGCGGTGAGCGCCTCAATGGTGCAGATCTGCCTGCCTTTCTTGGACGGCGCAGTCGGAAAGAGTCCGCTGGATGAGCGGATTGAGGCCATTCGCCGGAAGTACCCCCAGGCGGCCCAGTGGAGCTATCGCCCGAAGGATCTGGGACCGCTGGAGGCGGCCATCGGTGGCGCGGCGGAAATCGCCGCGGAGCAGATGGCGACTGCGGCCGCCGAGCAGACCGAGGCGCTGGCGGACCTCTCCCAGTTGATCGCGTTGCAGGCCGAGCTCGCGGCCCAGTCCTCTGGCCCCATCGCAGAAGGCTCCGAATTCGCAAGCGTCCAGGTGAAGACCGATGGCGGCCGGTCTAAGGGGAAGAGCGGCGACGACCGCGGCAAGAAGCCGAGTCGCAAGAAGGGTTGATCATGGAACGACTCAATCTGACTCTGGATATCCGGCCGAATGAGATTGGCGCCAAACGGATCAACGTCCGTAGCAGCCTGTTGGTTGCCAATCTGTTGGCCGAGATTCAAGACAAATTCAACATCGACGGGACGCTGCATCTGAGGCTGGGGCCGGACGAGGGGCCCTTGAGCCTCCGATCTCCACTTGAACACGCGGGCGTAAGCGAAGGCTCCAGCTTGATCTGCGAGCGACTGATTGAGGAAAGTGGAACCCTGGACGCGATCCAGCGGGGAATGCGTGAACCGTTCGAAGAACACTTCAGCCGGGCTTACCTCACCGAGGAACACTCGCTTACGGAGTATGACCTGGCCTGGCAGCCTGCCATTGTCGGCCGCAAGGACCACCGAAATCCGTCCAACAACAGGCTGTTAGCCGTTGACCTGGAGGATATCGAAGACCTGCCGACCGTGTCGCGCCACCATGCCTGCATCACGCTCAACGAGGGGACGTTCTTCTTTGAGACGATTCAGCCGCGCAACCCCACCTACCTGGACGGGGCCTTGCTGAAGCCCGGGATCCGCTACCCGATCGCGCCGGGCTCGGTGATTCAAGTGGGGCGGGTGAGTCTCACCTTCCAGATTGTCGGCTGAGCGGGTTGTCAGCTGCCTTGGCCGGGGAAGTCGCCCATTAGGTGGGTCCGATCGTCGGCCGTCCCTGAGTAAGGGCCGCGGCTCTCCTCGGTCGCGAGGTTGAAGCGCAGCTTCACCCCCCGCCGGGCCAGATCGCCCAGCACGATCTCATCGCCATCGGCCAGGATCACCGGAGCTCCCGGCTGAATCTTGCGGCCATTCAGCCGGGTCCCCGCGCTGGAGTTGGTGTCCGTCAGCTTGAAGAGGTTGTCTTCCAGCGAGAGGCTGCAGTGCACCCGGCTCACGGAGCTTTCCTCGTCGGGGTAGAAAGCGAAATCGGCTTGAGCCGGGTTCCGCCCGAGGGTGGTCGTGGCCGCGGTGATTCGCAAGACCTCCTCGACCAACCCCTTGGGTCCTTCGAGGACCGTGAGGGTGGCCAGCGCGTGAGCAGGCGAGAGGTCGGAAGCCATCATGGTGACCGGCGGGCCCATCGGCTCGGCCACGGAGGCAGTGGCTGTCGCGGCGGCTCGGCGCCGGACCAGATAGAACGCCCCGCCCCCAGCTGCGATGACCGCCAATCCCGCGATGCACAGGACCGGGATCCCCAGGGCGACCATCGACGGCGTCACCCGCGGTCCCACCGGAGTCGGGGTGGCGGGGATGATCACCTCGATGTTGACCGGTTGTTCTGCCTGGGCGAGCATTCCCAATTCGTCCGCCAGCCGTAGTTCCAAGGTCACCGAGCTGACTCCCTCGGTCACGATGTCGGTGATATCCCACTCAAACTCGAGCAGGGTCTGGCCCGCCGCGACCTGCAGCGAGTCTTCCTGATTGCCGTTGGCGAAGAGCTGGGCCGATTCGAGATTGCGAGCAAACCCATCCGGCCAGCTCACTTCTGCGATGACCCGCACCCGGCTCGTGTCGAAGGTCATGCTCGTGCCGTCTGCTCCGAACGCCGCCTCGCGGCGGATCGTGGTGTTCGAGACCGGTTCGACGAAGGCGACGCTCGGCGGCTGCAGAGTGATTTCGTAGGATCCAATCGCGCCTTCGCTTGGCCGCTCGGGGGTATTGATCGTGATTTGGCGCTGCCCCGAGTCGGCGACCGGGCTGCGGTAAGAGACGGTGTAATAAGCGCGCTGGGCGGCAATCGCCTGATAGACCGATGACACGACACTTACATAGTTGCTGCTTCGCATTGCGGCGTACTGTCCATTGCTGGCGCTGGCCAGGATTTCCAGGGCGGCCTTGCCGATCTGATTCGAGTCGGTCTGCAGCACGTGGACTGAGATGTAATTGCTGCGGGCGGCGTCGCCGGCGTTTTGGGCCGCTGTGGGAGCGACCGTCGCACTCGGGTCTTCGATGTAGCGAGTGATGAAGAGAATCGCGGCGGTCTGACTGCCGGCCACCGGTGTCATTTCCTGAATCCTGCGGATACCGTCCTCCACCCCGAGCAGACCTTTGGTGGCCCCGCTTCCGCGGCCGAAGTTGAAGTTGGCGGCCCAGGTACTCAAGTCGGTGGCGGTATGAGTCGGAGGCAGCAGGACCACGGTCTGGTCGCTGTTGACATTCTGACGACCGAGCACCAGCACCGTGTCGCGCCCATCCGCGAAGTAGCCTCCGCTTACCAGGGTCGTGATGGCAAGCCGCAAATTGTTGTAGCCGAAGGTCTGGTAGTTCGAAGCTCGACCCTGATCGATCACGAAGAGGTAGGTGATCGGGCCATCGGATTGGGGCGTAATTTCCAATTCGCTGACCTGCTCACCGTTCTCGTAGACGGCGAGATTGGACGGGTTCAATCCCTCGACCGCCTTATTCCCCAGGTCGACCGCCCGCAGTGTGAAATGGACTTCCGGAAAGGCGCTCGCGTCCACCTGGGTTATGAAGTACGTGAGGCCGGTCTGGGCGCTGGCAGTAGTCGCCGCAAGGCCCGCCAGCAGCAGGACGAGGAGCAGGCGCGCCATTCGCAGCATTCTGATCATGCCTGGCGTCCCATCTTTTCCAGCCAATCCTCCACCAGCGCCGCCAGACCCTCGGCGTCAATGGGGGAAAGCTGGTACTCCTTCGAATCGGATTCCGGTCGGACAACCATCCAGGCTCCCTTTTTCTCGCCGAAGAGCTCGGCTCGGCGACCGGCCTCGATCTCGCCTGCGTTGGCCCGGGTCACCACAACCTGGCCGCGGACCAAGCTCGCCAAGGCTGCGAGCAACGCCTTCCCTGCCTGGCCGTTCAGGCCGGCAGCTTCCAGCAGCTTTTCAGCCTGAGCCTGCTGCCCCTTCTGGGCGTGACTCTTTAGTTTGCTGAAGGCTGCGTCGGTCAATGTATATTGCCCCTTCTGAGAGCTCTTCCCCAGGCCAAGCACTTCAACAATGCGCTGAGTCAGGGAAGCCCGGTCGGGGATGCTCGCGATGAAGTAGCTCTTGTCGGAGGTCGCCCAAAGCTCGACCGCGTGGTCACCCACCAGATAGTGCAAAACCAGCCGCCGATCGTCTGCCGTCGCCCCGGTGGAAGTGGCAATGACCTGCTCCGGGGCGGCCGCGATCGCCACCAACTGAAAAAGCCCGGCATTCAGATCATGCTCGCCGGGCTTATCCGGGATCGGTTTGATCCAATCGTGTTCCTCAAGTTGCTGCCGACCTTTGCTGTAAATAGCATCCTGGGCCTTGGCGGTGGCGGGCGATAGCTTGGGGTCATCGACCCCGATCAACCCGGACGCATCGACCGTGGCCAGCAAGTAAGCCAACTCCGCGGTCTCCAACTCTGTACCGTTCATGTCCTAGTGCCCTTAGAAGATACTGGCGGCTTTGTCGAATACCCAAGATCCGGCGTCCACCGCTGCCCGAAAACTGCTCGCTGCGGTGCTTGCGGCCACTTCACCGATCGTCCGAACCGGGTCGATCCCCCCCATTTGAACGGTCCAGTAGGCGATCCCCGACACCTGGCCGGTCCCCGGGAAAGAAGTGGGGAACGGCTCGACTCCCAGGTAGTTGTAGCCTGGGCCGGCTCCGTGGTAGGTATGCAAATATCCGGCAGCATCGTGCACTACGCTATGGTAGCCGATTGGGGTATCGCCACCCGGGTGGAGGGTGAAATTGCCTGGCCCGACCAGGCCTCCGGTGGGATTGAGCATCGCCCCGAACACCGGGTCGACGCCGAAGGCGTCGCCAACCATCTGACCGTAGCGCATCTGCATATTGGAGCCCATGAAGCCGGAGTTACCGCCTGACAGGCCTGGGATCGCACCCTTACCGGCCGCGATGGCGGCATCGCGCTGCCCTTGGATTTCCTGGAATCGCGCGTACTCGGACCGGATGTCATCCAGCGGCCGGCCGCGCAGCTCGGCGATGATCACCAGGTAGCCCTCGGCGTCGTCGGCGCCAGTCGCACCCATCAGCCCGTTCATAGCATCCCCCAGCTCGCTGCCTTCGCCCGGAATCTGCAGTCCGATCAAGCCGCGCATGTAGTCGCGGCTGAAGAGGCCCATCGGATCCCGGGCAAGCAACGATGCTTGCGATTGCCCACCCAGCAGCTCGCCGACCGCGCCCAGGGTGCCGCCGAGCGCGCCTCCCAACCCACCTCCGAGCACTGCCCCCAGTCCCCCCGTCCCATCCAAGCGGAACAGGCGGGCTGCTTCCTCCTCGGCCTGCTTGATGATCTGGCTGATCTGGCGCATCGTCCGATCAGCAGATTCGAGCGCGGCAGCAAGCCGCTTGAGGGTCGGGAGCACTTGGTCGTTCATCTCCCGATAGAAGGCAGTCGCTCCGGTCCCGATCCAGTCGCCGCCCTGCAGGGTGTTCACTTCGCGCTGGATGCGCTGCATCGAGGTTTTGGTCAGCGAAGCGTGCTGAGCGAAGGCTTGTGCAATCTGAGGCAGCAGATCGAAATCACCGCGAATTCGAGGGGCAGTCATGCTCATTTCCTCCTGCGGTCTGGTTGCCGGCCGAATCCATTCAGGTCAGGTTGAAGCGAATCTTCACCTGCGGTCCCAAACCGATCACGGAGCCGTCGCGCAAGGGCATCGGTCTGCCTTGCACGAGCGGTCCCCCGTCCAGGGTGGTGCCGAAGGTGCTCTTCTCGTCTTGAACAAAGAACTGTCCGTCAACGAACGTGATCTGAAAATGAGTCCCGGAGACCCCGCTCGAGCTGTCCAGCGGGATCACGGCGTCGCTCTCGGCGCGGCGTCCGATCGTGAATGGGGTGCGGCGAATCTCGGCCGAGAACTGAGCAGTGGCCGGCTGAATCAGGGTGAGACGGGCGGCCGGCATCGCCCGAGCCGCGCTAGCTTTCGGCACAGCAGCCGGTGGCTGGCCAACAGGCGGCCGCTCGAGACCCTGCTGCGGCGTCGGCCGGTCCCGATAAGCCGGTGCCCGTTCGGCCGCCGGAGCTGGCTGGACCGCCGCCAGGTTGCCCGGCGTGCGCTCAGCGCCAGGCGCCGGCCTGCGAGCCTTTTGTGGCATTACCAGGTCCACCGTCACGGGTCGGGTGCCGCGCTTTGGGATGAATAGCCATACCACTGCACCGACACCTACGACGGTCAAACAGAACAGGCCGGTCAGCCCGGCGACGGCCGCGGGTGAGCGGCTTACTAAGCTCCGCAGACTGTCGAGCGGGTTGGGGCGGGTGTAGCTCACCTTGACCGGAGTGGACTCGGCGAGGACAGTGTCGGCGACATCGAGAGCCTGCACGACCACCGCGTAAGTGCCAGAGCCAAGCCCCTCGGCGGGCAGCAACAGCGGCTCGCCTAGCGGCACGGTCCGCTCAGTGTCTGCCAGGGGCACGTTGCTTTGCGAGTCGGCCAGCCAGCCCCTGAACTTCACCACCCCGGCCACATTCTGGGAAGTTACGGATACCAGGAAGTCGGGTTGCTCGGCGGTCGGGGTCTGGACCTCGCTAACGTTCAACCGCGCGGGGGGCGGTTCGAACGTGAACTCGCCGCTGGTCTCCGACAGCAGGCGGCCGGAGGCGTCGATGGCGCTGACGATCAGAGTGTACTCGCCTCCCGGAACGAGGCCGGCCGTGGCAATCGTGTTGACATCGGAGAAGCTGATCAGTGACTGGGAGAGAACCGCCTGGCCGGTGTCTTTGCTGATGATACTGACATTCAGCTGGCGGATCTTTTCGGGTTGGATGATATCCAGATTGAAGAGGATCCCCTCGCCCTCCGAGAGGACCTTGCCTCGCAGGTGAATCTCGGCGGGCGGAATAAAATCCTGGCTGGAGACGAAAGAGATCGGGGCTGAGACCAGGGTGACATCGTCTTTCAGCCCGACCTTCAGCGTCGCCGATTGTTGACCGGCCGACGGATAGATGGTGGCCTTCGCCGTCCACTGATTGCCCAGGAGGGCGGTCACATTGGCGAATCCGAAGGTCAGCGTGCTTGGCTCTTTGAATTCGGAAATCCCTCCGGTCGGTCCGGCGAGTGCTTCCAGCTCGGCCTCGGTAACCGCATATCCGAGCAGGCCGACCGGATAGAGCTGTACCCGATTCTGACCTGCCAGGCTGATCACCTCCGAAGCTGTGCGAGTACCGCAGTTGTCTGTGCTTGCGGTAAACACAATTACCGCCCGTCGTCCGGGGGCTCCGCCCAGTTTGTTGACGGCTTGATACACTCCCTCGTTCAAGCAGGATCCCCCCGTTGATTTGGGGGTCAGCGCCTGAACGGCGGCCGCCAGCCGGTCCCGGGCCTGGGTGAATTCCATCACCGGTGGGGCCGTGTCATCGAACTTCAGAATCGCAATGTTCGAGTTCTCGGGGAAGCCGGCCAGCGCGCTTCCGATCGTACTTCTTACCGACTTCCAGGTGGCACTGGCGGTGCCGGTGCCCAGCGTTCTGCTCGCATCAATCAGCAGCACGAGCGACCATGGGGTATCAAGCGCCTCGACCGTTGCGGGGTAGGCGTCGCCTTCGAGCTCGAAGGTCCCGCTTTCGATGTCGGCTCGCAGAACCTGCCCCTCACCGTCCAGTAGGCTGAAGGTAGTCTGCAGCGAAAGCCCCAGATTGCCGGAGGCCGAGGTCGTTTGCTGGGGCTCGAGGGTTTCATGGATATGGACGGTCGAGGGGCCCGACTGCACTGCCTGCAGCGGCAGGACAGCTATCGAGACCAATGCGCCCCTTATGAACCAGCGACGGAGAGTGGGCATGAATCGTTGGCTTCGGATCTGATCTGATGGCCGAGAAGCGCGAATATTATATGCGCAATCGACCCCAGTCCCGGAGCACCTGCAGGGCGGCGAGCCGGCCAGGAGCGCCGGTGATTCCTCCGCCTGGATGGGTTCCCGAGCCGCACTGGTAGTACTGGCGGATAGGAGTGCGGTATTGCGCGTAGCCTGGAGCCGGCCGGAGAAAGAAGAGCTGCGAGAGACCGAGCTCGCCCTGGAATATGTTCCCTTCGGAAAGCCCGGTCATCTGTTCGATGTCCAAGGGGGTCAAGACCTGGCGATGAAGCAAGATCCGCTTGAGGTTCGGGATGTAGCGGGCGAGGGTATCGATCACCGCGTCGCCGAAGGCCTCCCGCCGTTCAGTCCAGCTGCCCTCCTGCAGATGGTAGGAGGCGTATTGGACGAAGCAGGACATGACATGCTTTCCCGGCGGTGCCATCCCGGGATCGATCATCGAAGGGATCACAATATCGATATACGGTTCGCTTGAAAACGACCCGTACTTCGCCTCGTCGTAGGCGCGCTCGAGATAGTCGATGCTTGGGCTGATCGAGATGGCCCCGCGCAAATGGGGTCCCACACCGGGCCAGCAGGCGAATTCAGGTGCAGCGTCGAGCGCCAGGTTCACCTTGCCGGACGAACCGTTGAGGCGGAAGCGCTGTAGGTCTGCAACCAGCTTCTCTGGCAGGAGCTTCGGCTGGATCAGCTCCGTAAACGTCTTCCGCGGATCGAGACTCGAGATAACCACCCGGGCAGGGTGCTCCGTGCCGTTCTCCAGCACAACCCCGACGGCTTTGCCGGCCTTGACCAGCACTTCAGCGACCGGTGCGCTGGTCTCGACCGAGGCCCCGAAGGCCTCCGCAGCCCGTGCGATGGCGCCCGAGACACTCCCCGTCCCGCCTTTGGCGAACCCCCAAGTCCGAAAGACCCCGTCGATCTCCCCCATGTAGTGGTGCAGCAAGACGTAGGCCGTGCCCGGTGAGCGGGGGCCGAGGAACGTGCCAATGATGCCGCTTGCGGACATAGTAGCCTTGAGCGGGTCGTTCTCGAACCACTCATCCAGGAAGTCGGCCGCGCTCATCGTCATCAACTTGATAAAGGTGGGGAGGTTGTGCTCGCCGATTCCGAGCAACTGGCGGGCCAGACGCGCCAGGCGGAGCAGCTCTGCAGGATCCAGCGATGTCGGATCCGGGGGAGCCAACCCGAGGATCGGTTTGACCGCCTTCGCCATGAAATGCATGGCTCGCCCGTATTCCTCGTAGGCTTCGGCATCGCGCCGTGAATGTCTTGCGATCTCCCGGAGGGTCCGGTAGTGATCGTCGTCGCGGAATAGGCGATCTCCATTCGGCAGGGGGGTCAGCGTGCTGGGGAGCGGGAGCAGAGTCAGACCGTGCCGAGGCAGCTCGAGATCCTGGATGATTTCGGGCCGCAGAATGCTGACCACATAGGAAAACACCGAATAGCGGAACCCCGGATAGATCTCTTCGGTGACGGTAGCGCCACCAATCATTGGCCGCCGTTCAAGCACCAGCACGCTGAGCCCGGCCCGCGCGAGGTAGGCAGCGGCGACCAACCCGTTATGGCCGGCCCCCACTACGATCACGTCGTGCTCTCTGCTCATCCGGTCGAGGGAGCCGTAGGCATGCGCCGTGCGCCATCCCGCTTGTGGGGCGGGTCATAGAACGGCTTCGGCACAATCCGGGCCGGAACTCGCTCCCGCTGATAGTCGACGGTCATTTCGAGCTCGACTGGCGACCCCAACGCCGCATGTTGGCCTTCGAGGCTGGCCAGGGCGATGTATCTCTTCAGCAGCGGGGAGAATCCCATGCTGGTTGCCTGCCCAATCTGCTTCCCCCGAAGATAGACCGGCGCCGCCAGGCGAGAGGCACGCCCGGCGACCTGCGGTGGCAGGTCGTGCCGCCCAAAGAGCCGATCAAGCTCAGACCAATCCACTGCCAACCCCACCAGGGCCCAGGT
>JAHFAU010000070.1 GCA_023250385.1 Anaerolineales bacterium | reverse complement strand
GGCACGTCGATCGTGCCGTCCGAGTTCAATTCGAATCGGGGCGCGGCGATGTCCTCCTTGTAGTACCGATCGCTAGCCGAGATGTCGCCGGGTAAGGTAAAACCCGGAAGCGTCGCCAGCGCCAGATTCGCGGCCCGTCCAACCCCGGTCTCCAGCATTCCACCGCACCAGACCGGAATGTCACGCTTCCGGCACAGGTCGTGGATGGCAACTGCCTCGCTCAACCCCCCGACTCTGCCAGGCTTGATGTTGATGATCCGACAGGCGCCAAGATTCAGAGCCTGCCGGGCTTCCGCCTCCGAGCCGATGCTTTCATCCAAACAGATCGGAGTTGTGAGACGTTCCTGCAGCCGTGCGTGCGCGAGCAGCTGCTCGCCGGCGAATGGTTGCTCGATCAGCAACAAGCCAAACTCATCCAGCGCAAGCAGCAGCTCAGACTGATCCGGGTCGTACCCACCGTTGGCATCTACCTGCAGCGGAATTTCCGGAAACGAATGTCGCGCCGCCCGCACCGGTGCGAGGTCATGGCCCGGCTTGATCTTCAGCTTGATACGGCCGTATCCCTGCCTCAGGTGAGAATCGATGAGTTTGAGCAGCGCCTCCACACTCGATTGGATCCCAATCGAGACCCCGACCTGGACCCGGGTCCGGCGGCCGCCGAGCAGATCTGCGAGCGGCAGCTGGGCGATCCTCCCCATCCAATCCCAGGCAGCCAGTTCGAGACCCGCCTTGGCCATCGGGTGTCCACGGATCGGCGAGATTTGAGCACGCAGTTCTGAGATTCCCACCAGCGGACGGCCTAGGATCGCGGGGAGCAGATACTCTTCGAGGACGTGCCACGCCGTGCCGGCCGTCTCATACGAGAATCCCGGAAAGCTGCCGGCCACGCATTCGCCCCACCCTTCCTGCCCGGCGCCTTCAATTCTGATCAGCAGGCACTCTCGGTCCTCTTCGACCCCGAAGGAGGTCTCGAAGCGATCCTGCAGCCGCATCCGAACGTGGCGGAGCTCGGCCGCCTCGATCCTCAGGTAACCGTCGGCCATCAGCCCAACGTCGCCTCGCCGAGCGAGAGCACGTAATACGAGCGCGGGAACTTCTCACCCTTCAGATGCACGAAGTCGGTGACCACGTAGCCTCTGGCGAAAGCGTTCTCGAAGATCACCCGGGTGAGGGCGCGCCACTCGGCCGCCAGGCCGAGGTCGGCCCGCTTGAGCTTTTGAAAGTCCGGCGGGATCTCGACCAGCGCCAGGTTCTCGGTCGGCGTCTCGGAGCTCTCGCCCGGCCGCGCCAGCCCGTCTTCGCCAAGGCCGGCCGAGTTGAGCCGTTGGGCGCCCGCCGATAGGTAGTGAGCCAAATCGAGCGGAGGTCGGGAACTCTGCAAGCGGGACTCGACCCGATTCGAAGTCACCCACCAGTCCACCTGCAGCCGGTCGGAGTGCAGGCCTTGGTTGAGCTCATCCCGCATTGGCCCGTAGACCTCTCGTTTGTACGTTCGGCTCACGGCTCCCAGCCGATGGATGTTCAGGTGGGCATTCACGCTCATCAACGGATCGTAGGTCCAGGTCACCAATCGAATCCCCTGATCGATGACCGCCTGGCGTTGAGCTCGTTTGAGCTCGAGGCCGACCCCTCGGTTGCGGTAGTCCGGGTGAACGCCGAGCATGTGGGAGCTGTGTTTCAAGCGGGCCATCGCCACTCGGTTCGGGCTGTCCTGGTCGGTGCCGAGGAAACCCATCACGAAACCGACAACCTGCTCGCCCTCCGAGGCCACCAGCACGATGCCCCCGTTCTGAGCGACGGTCAACAAGAGGTGCAGCGGAACTACATCGGTTTCACTGCCGGGCCAGACCTCCCGCTGCAGGTCTTCGATCTGAGCCATGTCAGCCGGATCAAGCGCCGGCCGGATCACCAGAGTCATCGCCTCCACCCGATCTGCCGTCCCAGCAGCTCCCAACCCCAATTGCGTCCCTGCAGATAGCCAAGTTTCTGCTCCAGCAATGCAGGCTTGAGGCCGAAAATGCGCGGCAGGGCATCCAGGCTAGCCATCCGACTGGTCGCCAGATAATCGAGCGCAAAGGTGGTGAGCGGTGGGCGAGGCAGCAGCCGCTGCAGAGTCCAGATGAGCGCTCGCACCGAACTCGAGGAAGCATGCACGATCCAGCGCCGGCTGCCCGCCACCCGCCTGATCAACTGGGTAAGCTGTTCGATTGTCAAGAACTCGGGCCCGCCGATCTCGTAGGTCTCACCGGCCATCGCCGGCTCTTCTAGCGACCACAGGATGCAGGTCGCTAGGTCCTCAACCCAGATCGGCTGCAATGCGGTCGTACCATCCCCCGGCAGCGGAAAGATTAGTGGCGAAATTGAAAGCAGCATTGCAATCGATCTCGTGAACCGGTCGCTCGGGCCGTACGCAAGCGAAGAGCGCAGTATGGTGGCAGGCACGGAGCTGCGCTGGATGGATTGTTCGGCGATCGCCTTGGCCCGCAGCACCGGAAACGCCGAAGAGAGCTCCGCCCCAAGGTGGCTGACGAAGATCAGCCGCTTGACCTTTGCCTGCAGGGCCGCCGCCGCCAGCACCGCGGTCCCCTGAATGTCTACCGCCTGCAATTCGGACTTCCGCCCGCGAGCCTCGGCGCTGGCCAGATGAACTACGCTCTCGACTCCCACGAGCGCCGCTCGCACTCCTCGCTGGTCCAGCATATTGGCGATGGCCGCTTGCACGGCGATCCCTTGTGGGAGGTTCGGTGAGCGGCGGCTGGGACGGAGCAGAATTCGGATCTCATGCCCGGCCTCGGAGAGCCGCCGGATGACGGCCTGCCCAATGAAACCAGTCCCGCCCGTTACCAGGACCACCGAGCCGGCCGAGCCAATTCTCGACATAAGAGTGGGAGTCCGCCTTCCGGGCGGGGACGCCGGATTTTATCATGAGGCCCACACCCCCAGCTCAACCAGAGTGTTATACTCCCGCGAACCTTTCCACCGGAGGAATTGGTGAGTAGAACGCGGGTAGTCATCACCGGGCTGGGCGCGATCACGCCACTAGGGAACACGGTCAAGGAGACCTGGTCGGCCCTCTTGGAGGGTCGCTCGGGCGTCGGCCCGATCACCCTGTTTGACGCCAGCGCCTTCATTACCCGGATCGCAGCCGAGGTCAAAGGCTTTGATCCGGTGACGGAGCTCGGTCATAAGCTTGCCCGCCGGGTCGATCGGTTTGCCCAATTCGCGCTGGTCGCCACTCGCCAGGCTATCGAACACGCCAAACTGATTGTCAACGAAGCCAACCGAGATCGGATCGGTTCGATCATTGGGACCGGCATCGGGGGCATCGGGACAATCGTTGAGGAGATGCGGAAATTCCTCGAGCGCGGCCCGAAATGGGTGAGTCCTTTCACGGTCCCGATGATGCTGCCGGATACCGCGGCCGGCCAGGTCGCAATCGCCTTCGGTTTGCGCGGCCCAAACATGGCGGTAGTGACCGCCTGCGCTTCGAGCACGAATGCCATTGGGGAAGCCGCTGAGATGATTCGACGCGGCGATGCAGACGTTATGGTCGCCGGCGGAGCAGAGGCAGGCATCGTCTCGGTGGCGATGGCCGGCTTTAACAACATGGACGCCATCTCCAAACGTAACGACCATCCGGAGGGCGCTTCCCGCCCATTCGATCTCTATCGGGATGGATTCGTCGCGGCCGAGGGCGGCGCGGCCATGGTGCTCGAATCCTATGAGCAGGCAATGTCCCGTCGAGCCCCTATCCTGGCGGAAGTATTAGGCTATGCCTCTACCAATGACGCATTCCACATCACCGCCCCGGCCCAGAGCGGCGCCGGCGCAGCGGCCTGCATGCGGCTGGCGCTGCAGGACGCGGAGCTTGCACCCAGGCAGATCGAATACATCAACGCCCACGGCACGAGCACCAAGCTCAATGACATGAGTGAAACGGCGGCCATCAAGAACGTGTTTGGAGAGGCGGCTTATGACATACCGGTCTCTTCGACCAAGTCGATGACCGGACACATGCTGGGGGCGGCCGGCGCTATCGAAGCGCTGTTCTGCGTCAAAGCGATCGAGGAGAAAGTCCTCCCGCCCACGATCAACTACGAGACCCCGGATCCGGACTGCGACCTGGATTACGTTCCGAACTACAAGCGCACGAAAGACCTGCGCTACGTCATGTCGAACTCATTTGGCTTTGGCGGCCACAATGCCACCCTCATCCTCGGGAAGGTTGATGGGAACTCGGATGTGCATGGAACATGACCCGCTATGCCCACATAACGGGCTGGGGGATGGCGGTTCCCGAGCGCGTTCTTACCAACCAAGATCTCGAGAAAATCGTCAACACCAACGACGGATGGATCCTCGACCGGACCGGAATCCGCGAACGGCGGATCGCCAGCAAGACTGATACAACTGCCAGCCTGGCCACCCAGGCTGCCCTGCGTGCACTGCACGGCACGGGAGTCGCTGCCAGCGAAGTCGATCTGATCATCGTTGCGACTTGCTCGCCTGAGCATCTCTTTCCCGCAACCGCCTCCATCGTGCAGGACCAAATCGGCGCCAGCCAGGCCGGCGCGTTCGACCTGCTGGCTGCGTGTACCGGATTCATCTTTGCGCTCAACATGGCCGCTCAGGCGGTCCGCTCCGGATCGATCGACACCGCGTTGGTCATCGGGTCGGAGACGCTCTCCCGCCTGGTCAACTACCAGGATCGCTCGACCGCCATCCTATTTGGCGACGGCGCCGGCGCTTTTCTGATTGAGGGGCGCGATTGGCCTGGCGGCGTCCTCTCCAGCGTGATGCGCTCCGACGGCTCAGGCGGCGAGCTGCTCTCCATCCCGGCCGGAGGCAGCTACATGCCGACCACCTTGGAGACCGTGCGGGAAAACATGCATTACATCCAGATGAATGGCCGGGAGGTCTTCCGTTTCGCCACCCGAGTGATGGCCTCGGCCACTCGGGAGGTCATCGAAGAGGCCGGGATGCGGGTGGAAGACATCTCGCTGGTGATTCCTCACCAGGCCAACCTCCGGATCATCGAGGCTGCCGCTCGGGGACTCAAACTGCCGCTCGACCGTTTTGTCATCAATATCGAGCGCTACGGCAATACCTCCACGGCTTCGATCCCGATCGCATTCTGCGAGGCGTGGGACCAGGGACGGATCCGTACTGGGGACAACCTGGTATTGGTCGGCTTCGGGGCCGGGCTCACCTGGGGTGCCTTGGCGATGACCCTTACCGAACGGGAACGGCCGTTGAAAGTCGACGGCCGACGAAGCACCCTCCTCGTGTCGCGGGCCCGGCTGCGCTCGATTGGGCGTCGGATCGGCCGCCGGCTGGACAGTCTGATCTTTCGGACCAGCTCCCGGCCGCCGGACTGAGCCCCGCGGCCGCCAGAATCAAAAACCGGGCGGAGGTTCCGCCCGGTGTGAATTCCGGGGATCGCGCTTCAAGCCTCTTTACCGTTCGTCCCTGCGGCAACTTCCTCAACGGCCCCCAGGAATTCCTCCACCATGTCGCGCAGGTAGGGCTCCGGCAGCGCGCCGACCTGACGGTGAATTACCTTTCCGCCAGCGACGAAGAGCATCGTTGGGATCCCCCGCACGTCGAACTGGCCCGCCCACTGAGGATTGTCGTCGGTATTGACCTTAGCCACGATCAAACGGCCCTGATACTCGGCCGCAAACTTCTCCAAGACCGGGGCAACCATGCGGCACGGCCCGCACCACGGAGCCCAAAAATCCACGATCACCGGTGTGGCGGACTGCAGCACTGCCTTCTCAAAGGCTTCGTCGGTCACATGTACCGGTTCGCCTACGATCATTTCCTTATGACTCCTTCCCTGCAAGACTGAGTTTATCTTATCACGCCGGTCACCCTGGCAGGCGCCCGCCGCTTCAGAGCTGCCGCCCGGACGCGGGGAGCGGCCCCAGGCCGCCCGACCCCCTTGTATAATCGCAACGAATGTCGGATTCCGCCAGCGAACGCGGCCTGGAGTGCCCCGCATGCACGGCCGCCGGTCTGTTTTTCGACGGGGAGGCTGCCTTTGAATGCCAGTACTGTGGAATCGCGCTGGCGGCCCAGCGAATGGTCTGTCCCACCTGCGGCGCCGAAAACCAAGAAGGTGCGGACCTGTGTTTCAATTGTCACGAGCCACTTTCGATCGTCGCCAGCGTGCTCAACCGCCAGGGGGGAACAGGCCCGCCCCTCTGGCTCCGAAGGCTAAGAACTCAGGTAGGGGCGCTGAAAGTCGCCGAGGCGGAGGCCTCCGCCCGCCGTTTCGAGGCGCTGGTGGATGTAGATCGTCGCCGGCTAAAGTCCGAAGCTGAGGAACGTGTCCGAAGCCGAGAACGGGACCGGCAGCTGCTTTTCTACGGGGCAGCCGGGCTGCTCGGGCTGATCCTGCTCTTACTGCTCATCCTCGCGATCCGCGCGGCGGGCTGATGGGGTCAAGCTACAGCGTCCGGCTGCCGGTCTTTGAGGGGCCGCTCGACCTGCTGCTCCAACTGATCGAGCGCGAACAGCTCGATATCACCAAGGTAGCCCTGGCCAGCGTCACCGATCAGTACCTGGAATACCTGGGGCACCTTCCTCAGCGGTCCTTATCCGAACTGGCAGAATTTCTGGTGATCGCCGCCAAGCTGCTGCAGATCAAATCGGAAGCGCTGCTTCCCAGCCCGCCCGCCCGAGAAGAGGGGGAAGAGGATCCTGGCGATGCGTTGGCCCGGCAGCTTCTGCTCTATCGACAGTTCAAACAAGCCGCCGGGCAGCTCGAGTCACGCGAGCAGGCCGGGCTGCGCACCTACCTTCGCACGGTAACCGAGCCCGCCCTGACCCCGCAGCTCGATCTGGCGGGCCTGGGCACCGAAGCGCTCTTAGAGGCCATGCAGGAAGCGCTCAGCGCGATGGGGGAATCGTCCTCCCTGGAAGACGATGTCGAGCCACCCAAGATCGCCATCCGTGAGAAGATTGAAGCGGTGGTTGCCGCCCTGGAAAAGCGAGACACGGTCACTTTTCAAGAGATCCTCTCCGGCGCGACCAGCCGGCTGGACATCGTCGTTTCGTTCCTCGCAGTTCTGCAGCTGATCACATCGAACCGGGTGATTGCCCGGCAGGAGCGGCTCTTTGCGGACATCAGCCTCTCGCGGGGGCCGGACTTCCTTATGGCGGAGTAATGGCGAACCGTCTGACCGGTGAGACCTCTCCCTATCTGCTGCAGCATGCCGACAACCCGGTCGATTGGCATCCTTGGGGACCGGAAGCGCTGGCCCTGGCCGCGGCCCAGGACAAGCCAATCTTCCTCAGCATCGGGTACGCAGCCTGCCATTGGTGCCACGTCATGGCGCACGAATCCTTCGAGGATCCCGAGACTGCCGCCATCATGAACGAGCACTTCGTCAATATCAAGGTGGATCGGGAGGAGCGCCCCGATCTCGACAGCCTGTACATGGACGCAGTGGTTGCGATGACCGGCCAGGGCGGCTGGCCGATGTCCCTTTTTCTAACCCCGGACGGGAAGCCGTTCTACGGGGGGACTTACTTCCCTCCCAACCGGCGCTTCAACCTGCCTTCCTTCCGCGAACTGCTGCTCGGACTCGCCGAGAAATGGAAAGGGGACCAGGCCGGCGTGCGCAAGGTGGGCGACGAGCTTGCGGTCCGAGTCGGCGCGGCACCGGCCTGGCAGCCGCAGGAGGGCGAACTCGATGAGTCGCTTCTCCATTCTGCCGCCGAGGCGCTCTTCCGCACCTTTGACTGGAATCACGGAGGCTGGGGCCGCGCCCCGAAGTTTCCCCAGCCGATGGCGGTGGAATTCTTGCTCCGCCGCCACGCTCGAGGCGGAGATCGACTGGCGCTTGATATGGCGACCAAGACCCTCCGCTCGATGGCCGACGGCGGAATCTTCGATCACCTGGCAGGTGGATTCGCTCGCTACTCGGTGGACGAGCGCTGGCTGGTCCCGCATTTCGAGAAGATGCTCTATGACAACGCCCAGCTCGTCCGCGCCTATCTGCACGGCTGGCAGGTGACCGGCGATCGAACTCTGCTGGAAGTCGTCCAGGCCACCTTGGGATTCATGCTGGGTGAGCTGCGCGATCCAAGCGGTGGGTTCTACTCCTCGCTGGACGCCGACTCGGAGGGCGAGGAGGGCAAGTATTACCTCTGGTCATTCCAGGATGTCCGCAACGCCCTGGGGGAGGGTCCCGCCGCCGAACTCTTCCTCGCAGCTTACGGGGTGACCGAGGCCGGCAACTTCGAGGGCAGAAACATCTTGAATCGCTCCGTCGACGACGAGGCCTTGTCAGTTCAATTCGGGCTGCCGATTGAGGCAGTGGCCGCCGAGCTCGCCGCGGCGCGGAAGCAGATGATGGCCACTCGGGCCGGGCGCATCCGCCCTGGGCTGGATGACAAAGTCCTGACGGGCTGGAACGGGTTGGCGCTGGTGGCGCTGGCAGAGGCCGCCCGGGCAACCGGGAGCGCAGAGTATCTGGCCGCCGCTCAGCAGCAGGCCGACTTCCTGCTGGGGAACCTGATTACGGACGGCCGGCTCCACCGCTCCTGGCGCGCCGGTCAGGCCCGCCACTCGGCCTATCTGGAGGACCACGCCGCCCTGGGACTTGGTTTGCTCTCCTTATATCAGGCAGATTTCAATCCACGTTGGTATCGGGCAGCTGCGGCCCAGGCGGAGGAGATCCTGGCGGCCTTCGCCGATCCACAGGGTGGCTTCTTCGACACTCGCCACGACCATGAAGTCCTGATCGCCCGCCCGAAGTCGGTCCAAGATAGCCCGGTCCCAAGCGGGAACACCCTGGCCTGCATGCTGCTGCTGGAGCTCGGAGCCTTCGAGGGGGAGGCCCGTTATGTTGATCCCGCTGAAGCGTTTCTGCGGGCAATAGCGCCGACGGCCGCCCAATATCCGACTGCGTTCGCCGGCTGGCTATGCGCAATCGACTTTGCGGTTGGGCCTCAACTGCAGCTTGCGATCGCCGGCGCGCCGGACGATGAGGCCTTCCGCGCCCTGGCCGGAGTCGCGGATTCCCGCTTCCTCCCCAACTTGGTCCAGGCGGGCGGACTCCCCGCTCCCCCCGAACTGCCGCACTTGATGGCCGACCGGTCAATGCAGGAGGGAAAACCGACCGCCTACCTGTGCCAGGGCTTCGCCTGCCAGCTGCCTACGACGTCTCCGGAGGAGCTCGGCCGGCAATTGGACCGGCTCTAGCTAGCAGGCGGGTGAGCTTTGCGCCGATTCGCCAAGAACACCAACCCAGCTCCCAGAACGACCGCCAAACCGCCGTAAAAGGCCCACT
>JAHFAU010000069.1:1227-9346 GCA_023250385.1 Anaerolineales bacterium | reverse complement strand
GAGCGGACTGAGGACGACCGCATCGCATGCCCGAATTGCACATCTGCCCGAAGTGCGGTGGCCAGATGGAAGCAGGCTTCACCGTCGAAATGACGAACGGCACTTTCTTTCCCACGCTCTGGATTGAAGGCGAGCCGGAGCCATCTTCCTGGACCCTGACAAAGATCAAAGGCAAGCTGAAAAGGCCGGTCGTCACTTACCGCTGCCGCGCATGCGGATTCATCGAATCTTACGCAACCAAGGAATGGACAGGAAAGTTTCCAACCTGACCCAAGTCGTGCGCAGGGCTGCCGGCCATTGATCTCGGGGGTTCACAAAGGTCATTCGTCTCCCCTCCCCGCACACAGCCCTTGCGTCGCCGCGCACGGAGACCGAGATGGGCGATTGAGGTTCGGGGGCCTGATCCGCCTCTCGTGACGCAGTCCAATGTGATGTTCCCCCTTAAAGCAATCGGCCGCGGTGTGTGACCGCGGCCGGTATTAATTCTTGGCAAGCAAGCTGCCTAACCCGTCAGCGAAACAAACTCTCCCAGCACGGTCTTTAAGTCTTTGGAAGAAAATGGCTTGGTTAGGAACCGGTTCGCGCCGGCGTCCAGCGCCGCCTTCTGGTCTTCTCTGCCGGTCTTGGCGCTGACCACGATGATCGGGATCTTCTGCCATTTGCGGTTCGAGCGCAGGCGGTCGATGAGCGACAAGCCATCCATTTGCGGCATCTTCAAGTCCATCAGGATCAGATCTGGCTTCTTGGCTCGTAGCCGGAAGAGGGCGTCGCCGGCGTCGTAGGCGGTGTGAGCCTCGAGTCCGTACTTCTCGAGCAGCTCGCCTAACAAGTCGACATAAGGTCGTTCGTCGTCGACGATCAGTATTACCGGCTTGAGCATAGGCAGAACCCGTCCCCAGCAGTCCTTTACCTATTCTAAGGGACGGGCGGTCGTTCCGACCTTACAGCGGCCTTGCAAACCGCCCCCGGTTGAAGCGGCAAACCGCTCGCGTATAATCCTCTCGGCCTATCCGGCCCCTCAAGATGACCGATACGCGACGCCGCAAGCAAATGACCAGCGCCGAGATCCGGCAGTCCTTCCTGGACTTCTTTCGGGAGCGCGACCACGTCATCGTCCCCTCCATCCCGCTCGTCCCGGGGGGCGATGAGACCCTGCTGTTCACCAACTCAGGAATGGTCCAGTTCAAGGACGTGTTTCTTGGCACCGGTCAGCGGTCCTACACCCGGGTGGCTGACTCGCAGAAGTGCCTGCGGGTGGCCGGCAAACACAACGATCTCGATGACGTCGGGCGAGACGATATCCATCACACCTTCTTTGAAATGCTCGGCAACTGGTCCTTTGGCGATTACGACAAGCCACAAGCAATCGCCTGGGCCTGGGAACTGCTAACCGAGAGTTGGGGGCTGCCGAAAGGGAAGTTATGGGCCACCTGCTTCGAAGACGAGCTGGGCCAAATCCCACGCGACGACGAGGCCGCCAGCGCCTGGGCTCAGCAGCCGGGGTTCGACCCCTCGCACATTGCCTTCTTCGGACGGAATGACAACTTCTGGGAGATGGCTGACACCGGCCCGAGCGGGCCCGACAGCGAGGTCCACTTGGATCAGGGCCCGGATTTCTGCACCAAACAGGGCGTCAAGGGCCACCAGTGTCGGCTCAATGGAGACTGTGGGCGCTACGTGGAGCTCTGGAACCTGGTCTTCATCCAATACAACCGGACCGGACCCACCCAGCTGGATCCACTCCCCAAGCTGCACGTCGATACGGGAATGGGATTCGACCGGATCGTTTCGGTGCTTCAGGGCGCACGCTCCAACTACCGCACCGACCAGTTTGCGCCAATTATCGAGACCACCCGCAAGCTTGCCGGCCACAGCCAGGCAGAGGTCGAGACCCATTGGACGCCCTATAGGGTGATCGCTGATCACGCTCGGGCGGCCGCGTTCCTAATTGCCGACGGGGTCGTCCCAGGCAACATCGGCCGGAACTACGTGACCCGGATGATCATCCGCCGCGCCAGCCTGTTTGGGACCAAGATTGGCCTCACTGAGCCCTTCCTGGCCGAGGTCGGCGACTCGGTCGTGGCGCAGTTCGCCGATGCCTACCCGGAGCTCGAGCAGCACCGTAAGGGGATCCGGAGCTCGATCACCGAAGAGGAACGTCGGTTTCAACGGACTCTAGACACTTCGACTGGTGCCGGACAAGTGGCCATCGATGAGGCGGCGTTATCCGGAGTGATGAGTATCCCTGGCTCGACTCCGTTCCACCTCTACTCGACCTACGGCCTGCCCTTGGAAATCTTCAAGGACATGGCAAGCGACAGCGGGCTTGCCGTTGATGAAGCCGGGTTTTGGGAGGCGATGGATGCCCATCGGCTGAGCTCCTCCGCCGGGTCAAGCGGATTCGGAGCGGGCTTGGATCCTTCAGACGATTCCGGATGGGCAGATGCGGGCCTTATGTTTGCCGAACTCGGCAGCCGCTACCAGGCCCTGTTGGACGAGCTGCTTCGGTCGGGCAGGCTGGATCCCGGCGGCGTCCGCTACGGCCCGTACAACAGCCTGCGTGCAGACGGCAGCCTGCTTGCAATTCTGCGCGACGGCCAGCCGGTGGCTGCGGCCAGAGTCGGCGAAGCCGTGGGCGTGGTGCTTCCTCAGACTGCCTTCTACATTGAATCCGGAGGCCAGGTCGCGGATACCGGATCTATCCGGTCTGCCGATGGGCACGCCTGGGAGATTTCGGTCGCGGACGTACGCGAGCCGGTCGATGGCCTGATCATTCATTTCGGTACGGTCGTAGGCGGCGAGCCGAAGGTCGGCGATCCTGCCACCGCGGCGGTCGATTCCGTCCGGCGTCACGACATCATGCGCAACCACACCGCCACCCACCTGCTCCACGCCGCCTTAAGATCGGTGCTCGGGCCGCATGCCCGCCAAGCCGGCTCTCTGGTCGCACCTGACCGGCTGCGGTTCGACTTCACCCACCCGGACCCGATGACCCCCGGGCAGATAGAGCAAGTGGAGCGAACGGTCAACGAAAACATCCTCGCCAACTACCCCCTCGCCATCGGCCATGAGCCGCGTGAGCACGCGATCCGCCAAGGCGCAATCGCACTCTTCGGCGAGGCCTACGGCGACACGGTCCGGACGATTCGGATTGGCCAGCCGGAGCCGATCTCCTACGAGCTGTGCGGCGGCACCCACGTCCAGGAGACCGGAGTCATCGGTGCATTTCTGATCACCTCCGAGGGCAGCGTTGCAGCCGGAATCCGGCGGATCGAGGCGGTCACCGGCCGGGGGGCGCTGGCCCTGATCCGGGAGCGCTTCCAGTCCCTGCACCAAATCGCGGAGCAACTAGAAACTTCGCCTCTGGAGGCCAATACTCGCCTCTCAGCGCTGCTTGAGGAGCGCGACCGGCTCCAGCGCGAGTTAAACCGGCTGCGAGATTCCCTTGCCGTCGAACATTTCCAACGTTTATCCCCGCAGGCGGTGGACGGAGTCCCAGTCCTCGCCGGGTTAATTCCGAATGCCAGCGCCGAGTCGCTCCGGGCATTGGTGGACCGCTTCCGTTCCGACCATCCCAGCGGCGTTGCAGTTCTCGCCTCGGCCGTCGACAATCGGCCGATCATCGTCGCAGCCGTGACCCAGGATTTGGTGGCCCGGGGGTTGCACGCCGGCGAGCTGGTCAAGGCGGTCGCGCAGCAGGTCGGCGGCGGAGGCGGCGGAAAGCCAACCCTGGCCCAGGCCGGTGGGAAGGACCCCAGCCAGCTGCCCAGCGCGTTGGCGCTCGTCCCAAGGTGGGTAGCAGAACACCTTCAGTAGGACAGGCGGCTAAACCTCCCGGTGAAGATCCAAATCATCCAGCTGGAACCAGAAGACGACCATGCCTCGGCCCGCGATAAACTCTCGCAGGTCAAGGCCCCCAGCGCTTTGCTCATCTGGCCCCGCCGCGGCCGGCCGCTTTCGCGCCGCCTGGATCTGGAGCTGATTGCCCGGCATGCCCGGCGCCGCGGGATCGCGCTGGGATTGGTCGTATTCGATCCGGAGATCCGCGCTCTGGCCGCCCGGGTTCGGATCCCCGTCTTCGATTCACTCGAGGGCTCACCCGCTCCGGACGACCCGCCCCGGGCGCCTGACCTCAAGCTTCCCGAGAGACAGGACCGAGCGCCCCTCGCGGAATTGCGGGAGGCCCGCGAGGCCGCCCGAATGCCCACCTATCAACTACCAGCCAGGGTAAGAGCGATCGGATTCGGGGTCTCGGTCTCTTCGATCCTTGTTCTGGCCGCCCTGCTCCTGCCTCGGGCATCGATCATCTTGCGGCCGGATCGAAGTCCTTACCGGGCGACGGTGGCACTCTGGATTGATCCCGAGCATGAAAGCGGGCCGCTTCCCAATCGGATACCGGGTTACGAGATCACGGTCTCGGTGTCCGGCGAATCGCGCATTCCGACCAGCGGGCAGACCCGCCTGCCTTCGGTTGCCGCGGCCGGCGAGGTCACTTTTCGCAACCTGACCGATGACCCGGTCGAGATCCCGGCGGGCACTGGCGTGCGCGCCGGCAGCGTTCGCTTCTTGACCGCTGAGCAGGCCACCTTAGAAGGGGAACGGGATGCGGAAGTCAGCGGCCCGGTCCTTGCCGCGCTGCCCGGTCGAGCCGGCAATGTTGCGGCGGGCGCCATCGATGCCGTGGAGGGTGAACTCGGGTTCGTGCTCGGCGTTACCAACCTCGGCCCGACGCATGGCGGCCAGGATGTACTCGCCGGCGCAGTCTCCTCCACGGACCTCACTTCCCTTCGAGCGAATCTGGAAGCTAACCTGCTCGAACAAGCGGAGCTCCAACTTCGCGCCCAGTTATCGCTCCAGGATGGTTTCGTTCCTGGCAGTTTGGGGGTCGTTCGAGTTCAGGAAGAATCATACGACCGAACTGCGGGCGCGGCCGCGGAGACGCTTGGGTTGCATCTGACGCTCGAAGTGAAGGGGTTGGCCTTCCACCGCTCCGAGGTGCAGTCCGCGATTGAGGCGCAGCTGCCGGGGCTGCTTCCCGAGGAGTGGCAGCTTATCCCGCGCTCGCTAAGTTTTCAACCGGTTTTGCCGGAGGCTCAGCGGACCGATGGAGCCGCGGTCCTCGGATCGTTTCAAGTCAATGCGGAAACGGCCCGTCGGGTCCCCTTCGATCAGATCCGACGCTTGGCCCGCGGGGCCCCCACCCGCCGGATCGCCGGCGATCTGCAATCGGCGTTCGATCTCGCCCAGCCACCCACGGTTCGCAACTCACCCGGCTGGCTACCCTGGCTCCCCGGGTTGGAGATGCAGATTGAAGTGCATTGGCCGTGGGAGGATTCCTGATGCCCCGGATTCTGGGCATCGATCCAGGGGAGGCTCGGATTGGAGTGGCGGTCACTGACCCCACCGGCTCGATTGCCAAGCCGCTCACCGTAATCTCCCACTCCTCTCGCGCGGCGGACGCGGCGAAAATCTGCGACCTGGCCGATCAGCAGGGGGTGGGGTTGATCCTGGTGGGCCTGCCGCTCGACTCGGAGGGTCGGGTCGGGCCCCAGGCTCGCCGTTCGCTCCGATTAGTGGAGGCCTTGAAATCGGTCTGCTCCGTGCCGATCGAGACCTGGGACGAAAGCGGGACTACCCAACGGGCGCGTAAGGGCGGGAAGCGCGGTGAGCCGGCGGATGACCGCGCAGCCGCCTTTCTGCTGCAAGACTATGTCGACTCCAAGACCGGCTGGGAGGGAGCGAACTCGACTCGCCTGGGTGCCAAGCAGGGCTAACGGGCCCACCACGGCCCGAGCCGAGCCGTGAGCAACGAGAAACGGCCCTGGTTCAGTCGCCGTGGCATGCCAGAGCACGCTTGTCGATCACGACGCCCATGAGTGCAAAGCGGTTCGCTCGAGCAGCCCTTTTCGTGGCGCTGTTCTGTGGCCTGACCGGATGCGTTGGGGCCGCCTTGCTGACTGCGAACGAGTTGGTCGCGGAGCTCGGGCCGGCATCTGGAGAGCTGGCTCCGGTCCAGCGGGCCCCGCTGGCAGCCTATTTGCTGCTCAGCGCTCAAGCGCTGGACTCCCCGGCGGGCAATCCGGAAACCTCACTGGAGCTACATGTGCCAGAGGGTGCCACCGCCCAATCGGTGATTGACGAGCTGGTGGAGGCCGGGGTGGTTCGCAACGGTTTGCTGCTTCGTAACTATATGCAGTACCGTGGGCTCGACCTCGGCGTCCAAGCGGGCTCCTATCAGGTGTCCGGGGCGATGACAGTGAGAGAACTGGCGGCGACTTTGCAGCAAGCCCGGCCCCCGGAGATCGTCCTGACCGTCGTCGAAGGCTGGAGGCTAGAACAGATTGCGGAGGCGGTTGGGCGTGCCGGCCTGCCCTACGGGCCGGCCGAGTTCGTGCTGGCCGCGAGCTCGATTCCAACCGATCATCCTTTGGCGCCCGAGCTGCCAGGTGGGATGTCGCTGGAGGGGTTCTTGTTTCCAGACACCTACCGCCTGGAACCCAATGGCACCGTCGAGGACCTGGTCAACTCGATGCTGGATACCTTCCAACTGCGGGTGACAGGGGAGCAGCTGCAGGCCTTCGGCGCTCAAGGTCTGATCCTCTACGAAGCCGTAACGTTGGCCTCGATCGTTGAACGCGAGGCTGTCGTGCCGGAGGAACGTCCGCTGATCGCGGCCGTCTTCTTGCGCCGTTTGCGGACCGGGCTGCCGCTCGAGTCCGATCCGACCGTCCAGTACGCGCTGGGGCTACAACCCGGCGGAGAATGGTGGAAATCGCCGCTGACCCTGGTAGACCTGGAAATCGCCTCGCCCTACAACACCTATCGGGTCGGCGGATTGCCGCCCGGACCGATCTCAAATCCCGGGCTGGCCTCGCTCGAGGCCGTCGCCGCGCCGGCGGAGACCACCTATTTGTACTTTCGGGCGGCCTGCGATGGATCGGGACGTCACTCCTTCGCCGAAACATTCGAGCAACATCTGCTCAACGCCTGCCCGTAGGCGAACGGTGCGTAACAAGAAGCCTCCGTCTGACGCAGCGCCTGCTGCCTGCGCCTGATGCGCTTAACGGTCACACAAGGCCGACCCACGAGAAATTCGTGCATCGTATATTACTTGACAGGAATATTCTTTCCGAGGTATACTCGAGATCTGAAAACAGTTTCTTTGAGCGCCCTGGCCCAGCCAAACCGCATGCGGATCGTTGAGCTGCTGCGCGACGGACCCCGCCCGGTCGGTGAGATCGCCGGGCGGCTCCAGCTCCGCCAGCCACAAGTCTCTAAGCACCTGCGCGTCCTAAGCGACGCGGGGCTGGTTAAGGCCCGCCCCGTCGCCCAACAGCGCATCTACCAGCTGCAGCCCAAGCCATTTGCAGAATTGGACACCTGGCTGGACACCTTCCACCGGACCTGGGAAGGTAGGCTAGATTCATTAGAGGAATATCTGAACGAGCTACAAGCAATTCAACGGAAGCGCGAAAAGAAAAAGATGCCATAAAGCTTCAGACTTGACACAAGGAGGTTTTATTCGGCAAATCAAAATCACGCACTAACCAAAATTATCGACAACCAATCACAACAAGTGATGGATAAAATGTCAGATAACACAACTCAGAGTGTAATGAAGGTGGATCTCGTAGTGACTCGCATCATCGACGCCACGGTCGAGTTGGTCTGGAAGGCCTGGACCGACCCCGAGCAGGTCATGCGTTGGTGGGGGCCCAAAGACTATACCTCGCCCCTATGCAAAATAGATCTTCGGGAGGGCGGCAAATACCTGTTTTGCATGCGCGCGCCGCAAGAGCAAGGGGGTCAAGACTCATACAGCGGTGGCGCCTACAAGAAGATCGTGCCAATGAAACTTCTGGAATTCACTCAAGGCCTGGCCGATAAAGATGGCCACAAGATTGATCCCGCCCAGATAGGCATGCCCCCGGACTTCCCGAGAGAGATCCGCACCGAAGTCGTCTTTAAAGCCATCAGAGGCGACATGACGGAACTGACCATCACGGAATACGACTGGCCGGTGGGCCAAATGTACGTCTTTTCCCTTGCCGGCTTGCACCAGTCAATAGACAAGCTTGCAGTGGTTTTGGCGAAGCGTTAACGGCTATCGGGGAACGTC
>JAHFAU010000069.1:0-1127 GCA_023250385.1 Anaerolineales bacterium | reverse complement strand
AACGAGATCGTGGCACTACAATCCGATGGATCGGGCGAACCACGAACGCTCGCCAGCGGGCGTGACTTCTATGCCGCTCCGCGCCCGAGTCCCGACGGAAAGTCGATCGCCTGGTTGGAGTGGGACTATCCTCGGATGCCGTGGGACGGAACCGAGCTCTGGCTTGCCGACCTCACTTCTGGGCGCTCGCTCGAACACCCGCGGAAGCTTGCGGGCGGACCGACCGAATCAATCTTCCAGCCCGAGTGGAGTCCGGCCGGCGTTCTCCACTTCGTCTCGGACCGAACCGGCTGGTGGAACCTCTACCGATGGGCTGGCGAGCAATCGGATGCGCTCCTACCCATGGAGGCAGAGTTCGGCTCGCCGGCCTGGAACTTTGGCTACTCCCACTACGCGTTCACGTCCAACGGCAGGATCGCAGCCATGTACTCCAAGGATGGACTGGACCATCTCGGATGGATCCCGCCGGACGGTGGCGCTTGGACGCCGATCGAGACCGGACTGACCAGTTTCAATCCACCGGGCGTGCACTTCGACCCGGTCTCCGGCCGGCTGTTGCTCGTCGGGGGCGCGCCGGACCGCCCGCCGGCAGTCTACGCCATGGAGATTGAGTCCGGCAAGCTTGAAAATCTAAGTGCCTTCGATTCGGAGCTCCCCGACCCGAGCTACCTCTCCCGCCCGCGCCCGATCTCCTTCCCCACCAGCGGCGGTCAAGTCGCCCATGCCTTGTTCTACCCTCCCCAAAACGGTGATCATCAGGCCCCGTCGGGCACTCTCCCACCGCTGATCGTGATCAGCCATGGGGGTCCGACAAGTAGCACCACTTCCGAGTTTTACCTACCACTGCAGTTCTGGACCAGCCGCGGTTTCGCAGTAGTGGATGTGAATTACCGCGGCAGCAGCGGATACGGCCGCGCCTATCGAGAGCTGTTGTACGGAACCTGGGGGGTGTTCGACGTCGAGGATTGCATTGCCGCCGCAAGATACTTGATCGACCAGGGGGAGGCCGACCCGCAGCGGCTGATCATTCGAGGCGGGAGCGCAGGAGGCTACACGACGCTCTGTGCCCTAACCTTCCATGATGAGTTCGCGGCCGGAGCAAGCTACTACGGAGTAGCCGATCTCGA
>JAHFAU010000162.1 GCA_023250385.1 Anaerolineales bacterium | reverse complement strand
CGTCCGGATGGCCATCCAGTCCCGGGTCACCGCCCTGCCCGAGACCACTCAGGAGGTCCTGCGGCTGGCCGCCGTCTTAGGCCGCGAGTTCGAGTACGACACACTGGCCGAGGCAAGCGAGCTGGAGGAGGGGGCGCTGATCGATGCGCTGGAGTCTGCTCAGCGGGCCCAGTTGATTCAGGAGTCAAACAGCGGGACCGATGTGAGTTTCTCGTTTGTACACGCACTGATCCCGAGCACCGTGGCGGAGGGCGTCCGAACCCTCCGCCGGCGCCGGCTGCACCGCCGAGCGGCCGATGCATTGCAGAAGACTCGTCCGCAGAACTTCGAAGCCATCGCTTATCACTACGAGGAGGCCGGCGAGCAAGCGCTCTCGCTGGAGTACTACGTCAAGGCGGGCGAACGAGCGGCGAAGGCCTACGCCAATCCAGAGGCGGAGCGCCACTTCCTGGCGGCACTCGACCTGGTCGAGGACGAGCCGGAGCGGGCCCGGCTGCTCGGAGAGCTAGCGCCTGTGCTCTCGCGTCTGGGCAAGTTCGAGCTCGCCATTCAGCGGCTGTTGGAGGGGATCAAGCTCCTTGAGGGCAAGGGTGCCCAGGAGCTCAGCGCGCGCTACTACGCCCTGGCCACGCGGGCAGCCTGGGAGGCCGGCGATCCCCCCCGCGGCCTGGAGCTTGGGAAGAAAGGGATGGCGGCCCTTGCAGGCGCTCCCGGGAGTGCGGGACTGGCGGACTTGCTGGCCGAGACCGGTCGGGCCTTCTATTTCAATGGGCTAGCCCGGGAGGCCGAGCCGTACCTTGTCCAGGCCCTCGACATGGCGAGGAAGACGGAGGCTCTGGCAGTGCAGGTAGAGGCCCTTATCACGCTCGGCACGGCCCAAGAGAGCACCCAGGCCCTTGAGGAGGCTATTGAGCTGGCCAAAGCCAACGGGCTGCCGGACCAAGAGTCGCGGGCACTCAACAACCTCTCCGTCACGGAGACACATTATCTCGGGGACCTGTCCCGCACCCGCGATCGTATGGAGCGGGCACAAGAGTTGTCTCGGTCTACCGGGTCGACCGCAATCGTGCTGTTCTATGGTGGCGCCGCTTGCTTTTACTCTCTACTGCAAGGCGACCTGAATTGGGTCGAACAGCGGCTCACTGCTTTGCTAGAGGGGCAGCGTGAGCTCGCCTCGGCGGTCATCTCGGGCTTTAACATCCAGGCCGCTCAAGGAATGTTCCTGCGCCAATCCGGGCAGCTTGATCAGGCGCTGGACCACAACCGCCAGTTGCACACAGTTGCCCGCGAGGCTGGGGAGTCAAATACGATCTATAACACCGCGATCCAGTTTGCTGACGCAGCCCTGGAGAGTAACACCCACCTGAATGAGGCGCTGGACATGATTGAGGTGTCCCGTCGCACCATGCAATTTGGAGGCTCCGTGTGGCCGTTAAGCCTGAGGGTCAGGCTGCAGGCCGCCCAGGGGAATCTCGCAGAGGCCGAGACTACCCTCCAACAGGCGAAGACCGAAGCCGGCGAGCCTCCCTTCGGGCTGAGCCCGGTCTGGCTCGGCTTGGCCGAAGCACAGTTGGCCCGGGCCAAAGGGATGCCGGAGCTGGCTTCAACTACTTACCAGCGATGTGTGGAGGCCGCCGGCCGGGCCGGAATGCGCTGGCATCAGGCCTGGGTCAAGCGCGATTGGGCCGAGGCGTTGATCGCGGAAGCGGAGGGTCGAGCTTCAGAGCAGGCTCGCGAGCTGCTGCAAGAGGCGGCGTCAGAATTCGAAGCGACGGGCGCTGCTATGTACGTCGAGCGGGTCCGGGCGCGGTTGAAGGAGCTTGAGTAGACGAGAGGCCGAAGAAGATCGATGAGCTGCAGCACGGAAGCACGGATGAGCTCGTTCAAGGCGAACAACTCGACTGCCCATGGCTGAAGCCAAATCGGCCACGGTGCTCAACGGCCGCTACCAGCTTGGCGAAGAGCTCGGCCGGGGCGGCATGGGCGCAGTGTTCCGGGGTCACGACATCGTGCTCGACCGGGATGTGGCGGTCAAGCTGCTCAGCGAGAGCGGCCTCGGCACCGAGGGCCGGGAGCGGATGCTGCGGGAGGCCCAGGCCATCGCCAAGCTCAATCACCCCAACATCGTTCAGGTGTACGACGCCGGCCAGCTCGACGGAACGCCTTTCATCGTCATGGAGATGGTCGAAGGAGAGAGCTTGCACGACCGGCGGCCGAAGGACCTCGCAGGTGTCGTCAGCATCGCCCGCCAGATATGCACCGCGCTCGAACATGCCCATGAGAATGGGATTGTCCACCGCGACCTGAAACCGGAGAACGTGATCATCGAGGCGGACGGCACGACCAAGCTGATGGACTTCGGCCTGGCTCGCTCGGTGGCCTCCCGGATGACGACCGAAGGCGAAATCGTCGGCACGGTCTTCTATCTTGCTCCCGAGCTGGCCCTCGGTCAGGACTTCGATGGCCGGGCCGACCTGTACTCGTTGGGAGTCATGCTGTATGAGCTGACCGCCGGAGAGCTTCCCTTCGCCAAGGGCGACCCGCTCACGGTGATTTCTCAGCACATCCACGCCACGGTCGTCCCGCCGCGGACGAAGAACCCCGCGATTCCCCCGCTCCTGGAACAGCTGATTCTGCAGCTCCTTAGCAAGGATCCGGCCGAGCGGCCCGATTCCGCGGTGGCCGTGCGGCAGCTGCTGGACACGCCGTCGCTTTTGGACCCTGAAGCTGAGACCGATCGAGAGCAGTCGCTGATCGCCCGGATCGCGCGGGGCCGATTCGTTGGGCGCCTGACAGAACTCAAGCAGGCAAAGGCCCTCTGGGCCCAGGCCGCCGCCGGCCAAGGTCAGACCTTGCTGATCAGCGGCGAACCCGGGATTGGCAAGACCCGTTTCCTGCGCGAGCTGGTCACCCATGTGGAGGTCTCCGGCGGACTGGCGCTCATCGGGGAAGCCTACGAGGAGGCGGGAGCGCCCTACGCGCCGTTCGCGCAAATCCTGCGCCGCGCCCTGCAGCGGGCCACCCAGGAGGGAGTGCAGCTCTCCGAGATCAATTTGGCGGACCTACTCGTGTTGGCCCCGGAGCTGCGCCCCGCCTATCCCAATGTTCCTACTAACCCATCGCTCAAGCCGGAGGCGGAGCAGCAGCGCCAGTTCGAGAGCGTGGTCGCCCTGCTCTCCGCGGTCGGTGAACGAGCCCCCACTCTCCTGGCGATTGACGATGGCCACTGGGCGGACAGCGGGTCGCTGG
>JAHFAU010000068.1 GCA_023250385.1 Anaerolineales bacterium | reverse complement strand
GGCATCAGCATACCCACAGTACTGTCTTGCGGCGGTGCCCGCTTTCAAATATGATCTGCCCGTAATGCGAATACGCAGGTCCGGTGCGGGACCACAGTTCCCCCGGACCGCCCTCGGTGCCCGACCGTCCTCGCCGTCCCTGCTGCTCCCACTCGGCCTGGCTGCCCTGGGACTAGCCCGCAACCCTAGGCTGGCTCCCGCTGCTCCCCCTCCTCGACCCTCGCCTGGATAAATTTCGGCCAGCGGCCATCGCCGATTGGGCGAGCGGCTGCCGATTTCCAACAGGCGGACCACCCGCAGGTAGAATCCGTCCTGGCTGGCACGACCTGACAATCCTTCGCCAATTGGAGGTTGACATGAATCGGAAAGCGCTTTTGGTTGTGTCTACACTGGTCCTGCTTGGCGCCGGTTGCGCGGCGGACCAGGAGCTGGTCACCCAGGTCACCGATCAGGGGACTCGGTTGGGCGCGCTCGAAGGGCAGTTTGACGAGATGAATACCTCGGTCGCCGGACTAACTATGACGATCGAGCAGTTGATCGAGACCGAGGAATCTCACACCCCGCGGTTCGACATCGCCATGGCCCAGTTCATACTCGACGCGGCGGCAGCGGCTCCGCTCGCACATACGGCGCGCGAGGGCCACCATGAACTGTCGGAAACGATCGATGGCTGGCTGGGCACCAGGCTGCAGGACACAGCGACGAGGGTTAGCCGCCTCTCGGGCGCGGGTTACCACGAGGAGATTGCTCCGAGGGGAACCGGTGCAGTTGCAAACTGAGGTGATTAAGACCAGTGCCTGGGTTTCGGTAGCCTGGCCGGCGGCCATCGCAATCGGACTCGCTCTGCTACTTCCGGGCGAGGCCGAGGCCCACGCCCGCTACTTCCGGTCTGAGCCTGGCGAGGGCGCGACGGTTTCACAAGCCCCTGCTCGGGTAGACATCTGGTTTGCGCAGGAACTCTTTCGGCGTCAGGGTGAGAACCGAATTGAGGTCACCGGACCGGATGGACGGGCCGTGCAGGTCGGCGACCCGGTCGTCGATGACGATGACCGCACCCACCTGTGGGTGGAACTCGAAGCCAGCCTGCTTCCCGGCGAATACCGGGTGGTTTGGCATTCCCTCTCCGCGGAAGATGGGGACAGTGCCGAGGGCGAATTTGGATTCATCTTCGACCCGGCGGCCCTGGTGACCAGCACGCCAATGGGAGAGGCGTCAGCCACCGCCCCGCCCGAGCCAACCGCTACCGCTTTGCCTCGATCCCAGCCGACACCGACCGCGACGCCGGCTCCTGACACTGATGGTGGCTGCGCGCTACGGCTTGTCCCGGTTCTCGGAATGGCGGCGCTCGGATGGCGACGGAGATGGGGAAGATGCGCCGGCCGCTGATCCTGGCCCTCACCGTGGCGGGAGTGCTGCTGGCGGCGCTGCGCATGGCCGGCTCGGCCAGCGCGCATTCCCTGTTGGTGAGATCGGCCCCAGTAGCAGATGGACTGCTCGGTTCTGCCCCAACCACGATCGAGATGTGGTTCAGCGAGCCGTTGGAGCCGGCATTCAGTTCGGCCCGGCTGATCGACACGGCCGGAGCGGAAGTGCCGACCGGAGCGCCGCTGGTGAATCCGGCTGACCCGCTGCACCTCACCCTGCCGCTGGTCGCCCTCGATCCTGGGATTTACACCGTGGCCTGGCAGACCTTGTCCAAGGTCGACGGTCATGAGTGGTTCGGATCCTTCCCGTTCACCATACTGAATCCGGATGGATCCCAGCCCGGCGGATCGGCCGTTTCTGTGGAGGGAGGCCGCCGCGGGGAGCTGCCCTCTCCCTCGGAAGCGGGCGCCCGGTGGCTGCTACTCGCCGGCGGGATGTTGCTTTTCGGCGCCCTGGTCTTCCAGGCCCTCTTGGTCGAACCGGTTCGGTTCCCGCAGCTGACCCCGACGTTGACTAGCCTGCTCCGTACGATCCTGCCCGCGGGGACCCTGGCGATTCTGCTTGGGAGTATTGCCCAACTCGCGCTGCAAGCGCTCCGATTGGGCGGATTGGGAGAGTTGCCGGAGTTGGTCACCGCTACCCGCACCGGTGCGTTCATGATCGGCCGGGCTGTGCTGGTCGGCGGACTGCTCGCCGCGCAGCGGATGGATTCCCGGCGGCGGGCGACTGCCCCCAGCCGGACGACGCTTGTGCTGGCGGCGGGCCTCTTGCTCACCTTGTCCGCAAGCAGCCATGCCAGCGCCGCGCCGGGCAGCCTCTTCGTCACTCTGAGCGACTACCTGCATCTCTTGGCTGCCTCCGCCTGGGTGGTCGGGCTGGTGCTGCTACCGATCCTTGCCTGGAGGGCCCGCCTAGCCGGCGCGAACGAGGAGTTCCTCCCCCTGGTGCGTCGGTTCTCACGGCTGGCCGGCGCCTCGGTGTACATTCTCGCTCTGACCGGGATCTTTGCCGCGTTGGTCGAACTGCCCAACCTACAGGCGCTTTGGAGGACGCCCTATGGGCAAGTGCTGCTGATAAAGCTCGCCCTGTTCGCGGTGGCACTCGGGTTCGCCTACTTCAATAATCGGTCGGTGCGGTCGGCAGAGGCCTCCCCCCGGCTGCCGCGCCGGATTGGCTGGGAAGGCGCGTTCGGCGTCCTGCTGGTGGTCAGCGTGTCGGTCCTCGTCCAGACCCCGACTCCGCGCAGCCTGGCGATTCCGGCCCAGCCGGCCGGACCTGTCCTTCCCTTCAGCTCGATCGTGTCTGCCGACGATCTTACGATCCACGTGCAAGTCGACCCCAATCAGGTCGGCAGCAACCGATTCTGGCTGCACCTTTTTAGAATCGACGGCTCATCCATTGGGGAAGTTCAGCTTGTCCGGCTGTTCTTTGAGTATCAGGATCAGCCGCTCGGGAAGGCCATCGCCGATCTCGATCCGCTGGGGCAAAACACGTTCGGGACCGAGGGGGCCTACCTGAGCCAAGTGGGACGCTGGAAGATTCAGGTGTACGTGAGGCGGCGTGGGGTGGATGATGTGTTGAGCAGTTTCGATATCAACGTGGCGTTAGGGGCCGCATCCTCCAGTGCCCCGGCCTCGCTCAGCTACCCGACCCCCGGCATTCCGCCCCTTGCGCTGTTCGGTGGGTTGGTCCTCTGCATCGGCTTGGTGCCGCTGCTCTGGCGCGGAGAGCTGAGGAGCGGATTCCCCACGTTGTACCCAAAGGCGATCCGGGTGGCGGGCGCGCTCACCGGCGTCGGACTGGTGGCACTTGGATTCGGAGTTTCCGACCTGTTGACGACTCACGTTCCGCTACTGGAGCGAACCAATCCGATTCCAGCCAGCGCCGAATCGCTCGCCCGTGGGGAGGAGATCTTTGCCGAGTCCTGCATCATCTGCCATGGACCCGCCGGCAAGGGTGACGGGCCGGTCGGCGTCATGCTCAATCCCCGGCCTCCCGACCTGCAGCTGCACATGCTCCCCGGCGTCCACTCCGATGGGCAGTTGTTCGAATGGGTGACGAGCGGGTTCCCCAACAGCGAGATGCCTGCTTTTGACGAAGACTACTCGGAGGCGGATCGCTGGAACGTAATCAACTTCATTAGGACCTTCGCCGACAGACCATCGCCATGAAACTACCCGCCTTTATGCTGGCCGGCTGCTTGGCACTTGCCGCCTGTTCCTCGTCCGCCGGCGAGAGCATTGCCGGCCTGGGTCTCTCCGGCAGACTGGTCTACACCCAGGGACAAGAGGGATTGTGGCAGATCGATCTGAAGTCGGGCGAGATCCAGCAGTTGTGGCGGCTGCCGGAGGGTGGGCAGCTGACCGGTGTCGCCGTCTCGCCGGATGGGCTGGACCTGGCGCTCTCATACGCCCCACCCCGGGGCGACTCGCCCTTTCTTCGGTCGGACCTCTACCTGGCGGACGGCGATGGCTCGAACCTGGCCCCCTTGCTCGAGCATCGAGGGCTGTATGAAACGTTCGATTACCCGACCTGGTCGCCAGATGGCCAGCGGATGGCCCTCATGCATCTGGGTGGACTATTTGTAACGACCGGAGGGGAACCCGTGTTTCTGACCGAGACCCCGAACCACGGAGGTCTGGACTGGAGCGAAGATTAGCGAATTCATCTTGCCAGCGACGCTTCGGTGAATCCTCGGCACGAAGCCAGTGCGGAATGGAACCAGGCTAGAGGATTTCCACCTTACCAAGCGGGTGGAGGACACTCTGTCCACAAGATCAACCACAGTCGTGAACTAAACCGGCCCGGGACGAAGTTGACACCAGAGTTCAACCAGGTAGGATACGTTCTGCCGTGATTCCGGTCAGCGAGCCCGTATTGGGCGAACTCGAATACGAATACGTCAAGGAGTGCCTCGAAACCGGTTGGATTTCCTCCTCCGGCCGATTCATCCATGATTTTGAGAGCGGCTGGGCAGAATACTGTCGAATGAAATACGGGGTGGCCGTCAGCAATGGAACGGTGGCCCTGCAACTGGCGCTGCGGGCCATCGAGCTCGACCCCGGCGACGAAGTCATCATTCCGTCCCTCACCATCATTTCTTGTGCGCTGGCCTGCATCTACAATGGTGCGGTTCCGGTGCTGGTGGATTGCGATCCTCAGACCTGGTGCATGGATGTCGAGCAGCTGCGAGCGAAGATCACGCCTCGCACCCGGGCAGTGATGCCGGTCCACATGTACGGCCACCCGGTCGACATGGATCCCCTGATGCAGCTTGCCGAAGAGCACGGACTGAAGGTGATCGAGGACGCGGCCGAGGCGCACGGGGCGCGAGTGCTGGACCGCAGCCGCCCGGGAGATTGGCGGCCCTGCGGCGGGTTGGGGCATCTCAGCGCATTCAGCTTCTACGCCAACAAGCCAATCACCACCGGCGAGGGCGGGATGGTCTTGACCAATGACCCCGAGCTGGCCGATCGACTCCGCTCCCTGCGCAATCTGAGCCATCGGAGCGAGCGACGCTTCTACCACACCGAGCTCGGATTCAATTTCCGGATGACCAACTTGCAGGCCGCCCTCGGCCTGGCCCAGCTGGCACGGGTTGAGCAGATAATCGAACGCAAGCGTTGGATCGGGAAACGGTATACGGAGGCCCTCCGGCCGGTGGAAGGCCTACAGCTGCCTGTGGAGCGGGAGTGGGCGAAGCAGAACTATTGGATGTACGGGATCGTGCTCGATGAAGCGACAGGGCAGAATGCCGAGTGGCTTGCCAACCGCCTGGCCGCCCAAGGAATCGATACCCGGCCGTTCTTTTTGGGAATGCATGAGCAGCCTGCCCTGATCGAGCTGGGGCTCTTCTCGGGGGAGCACTACCCGGTGACCGAGCGACTGTCTCGCCAAGGGCTGTACCTGCCCTCTGGCCTTTCGCTGACCGAGAACCAGATCGACTACGTTTGCCGATCGGTCACCGAGGCTCTTCGATGAAGGTGGAGGCGGAAGCTCCGCACAGCCCGACTGGGACATCATTTCGTTGAGCAGTTACTTCAGCTTTCCGTCCTTCGTTTTCGTTGTCTACGGCTGGCTTGGCCGGCTGCTTGGCGGAATCAATCTGACCAGCATGCGAAGTATCGAGGCGATGGTTGGGCTGGCCAGCATTGCGCTCTTCTATCTGCCGGCGCGTCCACTCTTGATGAAATGGATGGCGGTGGCGGCTGCCCGGGCATATGCTCGACGTCGCGGGTGATCCCTCCGCAGCTAAAAGGTGAGGACCTGGGACAAGGCCCATTTACGGCGTTCATGACGCGGGAAGTCTGGGAATTCAATGCGGCCTGCCTCACTAGCCTCTACCCGCAGCGGCAGGTGCATGAGCTCACCGCCGACGGCTGGTACCTTGCGATCGAGGTGATCCCGACCGAAGGTCCTCCGTCACTTCCGGTTGAAATCTGCCAGTGAGCCTAAGTGCCTTCGGCGAGGGTTACGCGCCGCAGTACGACCATCTATATGCAGACAAGGACTATGCCGCCGAATGCGACATGATTGTGAAAGTCTTCCAGCGCTACGGCGGGCAGCCGATCGCCTCGATTCTGGATCTGGGATGCGGCACCGGCGGGCATGCCTTCCCATTAGCGGCCCGCGGTTATCGAGTAACCGGGGTGGACGTCTCGGCGGCGATGCTGCGGGAGGCCGAGCGCAAGCTGGCGGAGCGTCCGCGGGATCCCGCACCCCGGTTCGTCTTGGGAGATATTCGAAAGCTGGACCTTGGTCGCCAATTTGATGCGGCGTTGATGATGTTTGCGGTGCTCGGATATCAGGCCAGCGATGCTGATCTGCGGCTTGCGCTGCAGGTCGTGCGCCGGCATCTGCAACAGGGTGGCCTCTTCGTCGGAGACTTTTGGTATGGACCGACCGTGCTGCGGGTCGCCCCCTCCGATCGGGTGAAGCGGGTCAATCTAGGCGGCGAGCAGCTCGTCCGTTCGGCCACCACCGAACTCGACCTGGCCAGACACCTTGCCGCGGTCCACTATCGGCTCGAGCGAGGGGACGGCGGAGGCGAGCGGCAGATCGACGAAGAGACCCACACGATGCGCTTCTTTTTCCCCATGGAGCTTGACCGGGCATTCCGGGCGGCCAACCTGGAACTGGTCGGTTTGCACGCCTTTCCCGATCTCGAGGCTCCCCTAGATTCGACAACCTGGAATGCGCTCTTCTGTGCCCGCGCTGACTGAGCCCGCGGCCCACGGCCTGATTTCGATCATCCTTCCCACTTACAACGAGCGCGAGAACATTCTCGCCACGGTCGGCGCAGTGCTCAAAGCGGTCGGTGACCCGGTTGAAGTGATCGTTGTCGATGATGATTCGCCCGATCAGACCTGGAAACTGGTCGCGGAGATCGGCGACCCGCGGGTCAAAGTCTTGCGGCGCAGAGGCGTGCGCGGGCTGGCATCCGCGGTGAACCGGGGAATTATCGAAGCGAGAGGCGAGCTAATCGGCTGGATGGACGTCGACCACAGCATGCCGGCCGAACTGCTCACCGAAATGGTCCGCCGTGCCCACGAAGCACCGGTGGTCATCGGATCGCGCTATGTGGGCGGCGGAGGAGACGCCCGGCCGCGCTTGCGAGTGCTGACCAGCCGTTGGGTGAACGGGCTTGCGTCGCTGGTGCTGGGGGGAGCAGTGAAAGATTACGACAGCGGTTTCATTGTGGTCCGGCGGGAGGTGTTCGATCAAGTGACTCTGCTGCCGGTCGGGTACGGGGCCTACTTTATCGACTTCATTTACCATTGTCGGAAGCGGGGACTGACTGTGCTCGAGCTCCCCTACACGCTGGTCGACCGGACCCTGGGCACCTCCAAGTCGATGCCCAGCCTCGGGCGATTCTTCCTGCAGGGGCTGGGCTACATCCTGACGATCATTCAGGCCCGATTGCGGCGCTGAGTCCGATGGGACCCGACCCGGTGCCAGAGCCAGGCAACCGGAATCGGACCGAGCATTGGATCACCCGGTTCCGCCCTTGAGTTTGACCCGCGACTCTGAAAATCCGGTCCCTCTAGCCCGGCCCGATCGTGATCGGGCAGGCGCATTGGTGGCGCTTATCCTGATCGCCTACAGCCTGGTCCAGATCATCGAGCTGCCGCCGCAGGCCATCGCATGGGAGATCTTCGGCCTGTTGATCCGAATCGAGTTCGACGCCCGATTTGTGATGCTCAGCCTGGCCTCGGCCCTCGCCGCCAGCGGTGTGGATTGGGTGCTGGTCTCCCACCCACTCCGCCGTCCGGTCGGCCTCGAGCCACGGGTCGTGCCGGGGATGGCCGCGCTGGGAGTGGGGGCGATTCTGGCCGGGCTGCCCAGGTGGCCGGCCTGGCCGATCGGCCTAGTCCTGGGCGGACTGCTGATCTATGCGGTACTCTACGCGGAGTTTGTGGTCTGGGACCCGGCCGACCCGCGGACTCCCGCTGCTGGCCTCGGGCTGCGCTGGCTGGGAATCCTGCTCACAGTGGGGGTCGCTTTCGCGGTTCGGGCCGGCGGCCTGCGGGCGGTATTCAGCGTTCCACTGCTGTTCGCAGCCACCGCGGTCGTGTGCTGGAGATCACTCAGACTCGAACGGACTCGGAAACCGATCTGGCCCTACGCGGTCACCGCCGGATGGATCACGGCCCAGTTGGCTTGGAGCCTCCACTACTGGCCGCTCCAACCGATCCAGGCCGGGTTGCTGCTCGGACTTGCCGGATATGTATCGATCGGTCTGGGGAGGGCTCACCTGCTCGGGCGAGCCGGGCCCAGGACGGTTTACGAGTTTGGGGGTCTGGCGCTGGCGGTTCTCGCCGCAGTCCTGCTGTTTGCGCGCTGAGCCTAGTCGAAATCCCGCGTCTCAGGCTACGATTCCGCCTTCGGTCAGCCGCCTCAGATCGCTGAGCGCTGCATTGAGCTCGGCTTCAGTGACGGACCGGCCGCCGTCCCGATGGCGGAGCTCGCCCTTCTCCACCCGCTGCCGGGCCACCTCGAAGACCGTCTCGCCACGCGCCAGCGCCTCTTTGACGAGCTCGGCTCCCGCCGCGTACCCGATCAGCGGGTTGAGGGCGGTCACGATGATCGCATTCCGCTCGAGCCAGCCCTGGGCCTTCTCCCGATTGGCGGCGACCCCGCGGACGCAGTTATCGGTAAAGGCCTGCACCGCCCCGATCCCGACCTGCATCATCTCGAACAGGTTATGAGCGAGCACCGGCATCATGACATTGAGCTCCAGCTGCCCGGCCTGGGCAGCTAGCGCCACGGTCGTGTCACATCCGATGACGTGGTACATCGCCATGTTGAGCATCTCGGGGAGCACCGGATTGACTTTGCCGGGCATGATGCTCGAACCGGGCTGAACCGCCGGGAGGCGGATCTCGTCCAGCCCGGTGGCCGGGCCGGACGACAGCAGCCGGAAGTCATTGGCAACTCGGGTCAGCGTGATGGCCAGGGTACGAATCGAAGCTGAGAAATCGGCCATATCCGCCATCGACTGCATGCTCTCGAAGAAATCGCTTGAAAGGCTGAGCTCCAACCCGGTGAGTTCTGCGAGGCGCCTGACCATCAGGCCGGGATAATCCGGATGAGCGTTCAGCCCGGTTCCGGTCGCGGTGCCACCGATCCCCAGCCGGCGCAGACCGTCTCCGGATCGCCGGATCCGGATCGCGTCGCGGGCAACAGCGGTCGCGTATCCCCCGAACTCCTGTCCCAGCCGCACCGGCACCGCGTCCTGCAGATGGGTCCGGCCGGATTTCACGACATCGTCGAACTCGACGGACTCTTCCTTCAGCGCCTCGGCCAGCCCCTCCACCGCCTGCACCAGCTCATCTAGCCGCCACAGGCAGCCGAGCCGGATCGCGGTCGGGATCGTGTCGTTGGTCGATTGGGCCATATTGACGTGATCGTTCGGGTGTACCCGATACTCGCCGAGCCTGCCGCCCAGCAGGAGCGTGGCCCGATTGGCGATCACCTCGTTGGTA
>JAHFAU010000161.1 GCA_023250385.1 Anaerolineales bacterium | reverse complement strand
CCTGCGGTACCACCCTTGTTGGCCAACCGGCCCGCGCTCGTCCGGCCGTTGGATTTGTCTTGGGCATTATCTCCGAATCGCTTGGCTTGTCAACCGAGGGGCCCTGAGTTGCACGGCGCCGGGTTCGCTCCAGCTCTGGCGGGTTTGTCAGAACGAGAATACGGATAGTAAGCCAGAACCGAGCAGGATCAGCAAAAGCAGCCCGCCAAGCACGATCCCGATGATGGCCCCGGCACCGAGCGTTCTGGCCGGTTTCACCTCTTCACCCTGCAGCATCTGCTTCGCGGCGCTGACTACCTGCCGGATCATCGCCGCTTCCTGCCAACGATCCACACCGGCCCATTCGTAGCCCTCGACCCAGGCTGGAACAAGCAGTTTCCTGGCAGGGCTGTCGATGATCGCACGCGAAATCTTCTCGGTCACTGCACCTCCTCCCTGCCCCGCAACGGTTACGGTCCATGGGCCAATGATCAAGCCGGCCTGACGGATTTGGTCCGCCAGATCTACCTTTGCAGGCGCCTCATCCGTTGATGCTCCTAGAAGGATTGGGACAATCGCGATGCCTGGGATTCGGCTTTTCAACTCTTCAACGACCGCTTTTCCGAATGATCCTGCGCCCACATCGACCACCGCCACTCGGAACCCCTCCAGGCCCGCGGTGAGGATGCCGACTTCCAGACGCCGGTCGGCCCGCAGGGCCATGCTGTGGTACAGCCACAGGCCGGCTGCGATCGCGCCGAAGGCGATGGGGTGCCCAAGCTCGCTCAAGCCTGGCGCCTTTTCGCCGAGCAAGATACCGAGGAACCGTGAGAGCAGGTACACCGCGCTGGAGAGTACGGTGAGGGTCGCCAATAGGAGGTAGAAGTAGAGGTAGAGTTTCCGCACGATCGAACGGCGTTCTGCATCTCCCACAGACCCCTCGCTGGACGCCCTGACCTGCGCCCCCCGCCACGGCCAGCCCCAGACCGGCAGGCCGGCGATCAGCGCGGCCGCCGACCAGGCAAGCTGCTCTTTCAATGCCGGTCCGGTGCCGGATCTCTCTAGCGAGAGGATCAGTACACTGACCAATCCGGCCAGGCCCACCAGCGCTGCGCTCAAGCCAATGGCTGCGACGAGGTAGGCATACAAGCGCCGGACGCCCGCCTGGCGCTGTGATTCGCTCGCACGGCGGGTGTCCTCGCGAAGGACCAGGCCATGGTAGATCCACAGCATGAGCATCGCCACGATAATTGCAATGGCCTCGCGCGGATCGCCTTGCGAATCACCCCCCACTCGGAGCAAATCGCGAAAGAAGCCGGACAGCAGGATTGAGGCTGTGGTAACCGCGGTGAGGGCGGCGAGAAACACCACTGAGAACAGATAGAACTTGCGCAGGGCGGATGCCCGCTCATCTTCCTCCGGCCCCGCGAAGGAACGTTCGGCCCAACCCCAATAGATCAACCAGAGCGGCACCCCCACTATCAAGCGCGCGATCTCAAAGACTGGTCCAAGGGCCGCTGCCCCAGATTCGGCGCCAAATTGATACAGGATCCATCGCAGCAAAGTGATAACCCCGATCGAGGACATCGCCAACCCGGCGGCGCTGAAGCCATACACATACAGCCGGCGGACTGCCGCAGACCCTCCGGCCTCGGCAGCCGGCGAGCTTTCCTCCGCAAGCACCCGCTGGTGGTAGAACCACAGCAGCGCCAAGACGACCACGCCGACGAAGTGGTACACGAGAAATTCCCTCGTGGGAAGCTGGGGATAGAGGCGCTGAGAGGCAGCGACCCGAGTGACTGCGGCCAGCAGCCTACCGACGAGGTTGAACGCGCTGTTCACAAAGGGCCCCAAGAAGGCGGCCTGCATTCCGAAAAGGTAAATGCGGCGCAACACTGCCTCTTGCTCCGCAGTTTCTCGGCGAGCCAGGCGGAGCACCCAAAGCCAATGGGCCAGGAAGATCGGCAAGCCAATGACGATGACCGCGATTTGAAAGGCGATGACACTCCGCTGTGAGTCGAGTCCGGTGACGAGCAGGTTGCGCAGCAAGGCGATGAGGGCCTGGGTGACCGCCTGCAGGCTTACCGCGCTAACCGCATAGGTGTAGAAACGCCTCGGTGTGGACATGTCTTCCTCCGGATCGGGTTCGAACCTAGCTGCAGCCTCCAGCTTGTCTCCAGCAAGGCAGGAAGTAATCTTCGGAATCCGTGACCTTCCATTCGCCCCCGACGAGCTGGAGCTCCATTTCGAAACTGGTGATGTACTGGCTGGTGTCGAAGATGCCCCCAGCTCCAAATTGGGTCTTCCGGATCACTGCGTCGGCCACCGCGCCTCGGATGGCGGTTGACTCAATGGCTAGCGTGCTTTCGCTGATGTCTGCGAACCAATAGTCCAACTCCTTGACATCCCGCTCGAACTCGTCCTGCGAGGCTGGGTAGCCGTTGAGCGAGGGCGAGAGGTGTCGGTACGCGCTTGGATAGTCCTTACGCTGCAGCGCGAGCAAGTAGTTGTGCGCGACGCCTGCCGGCGTATCCTCGGCCTCATAGGTTGGTTCGGGCCGGAGCAGGATGGCAGCAAAAGCCACGCCGACCAACAGTACGATGGCGACAACAATGCCTATCAGGACCTTGTCGGTGCCTCTCATGCCGATTTGCCCTCCGAGGTACGGATCATTGCTCAGTGTGAGCGACTAGCGTGGCTTAGGCTCTGGCATTGCATATGGCCCGGCCCCCGGATGGTAGCCGCGGCCCTAGCGCCGCTTAGGCCCAGTCAGAAAAGCCCACAGACTCGGCCAGCGCTCCTTGATGATCGTGTGATCGTCGCTGACGGTGCGATGGGTAGTCAGGTAAATGCCACTCAGCGCCAGCCCAAGGACGAAGTTGGTCCAGGATCGGGTCAGCCATCCGAAGGCGAATGGCCAGCTGACCAGACTGATCCGAGTCGCCCAGAAGGAGCTGCGGGTGAGCAGGCGCACGAGGGCCCAGAACCCGATCCCAATCAGGAGAGTCTGCCAGGAAAGCAGCGCCACGGCGGCCAATCCGGCGGTGTTGCCGCGCCCGCCGGCGAACCCGAGCCAGACCATCCAGCGGGTCCCAATCACGGTGGCGAGCACGGCGACCCCGATCGCAAGCTGGTTGTCACTGACGTTGCGGGCCAGCGTGACGGCCAGCAGCCCTTTGGCGGCCTCTCCCAGGAACACAATCAGGCCCGCCCAGCGGGTGACGCTCAGTGCGACGTTCATCACGCCCACGTTCCCGCTGCCGAGGGATCGCAGGTCTTGGCCGGT
>JAHFAU010000008.1:24963-28623 GCA_023250385.1 Anaerolineales bacterium | reverse complement strand
AGAAGTGACCAATCTGGTGGAGGCCCCGGCAGCCGTGCTCGGCAGCTTTGATAAGAGCCGGCTGGAGCTGCCACGGGAGGTCCTGGTCTCGGTGATGAAGCAGCACCAGCGCTATTTTCCGGTGGAATCAAAACAAGGTCTGCTGCCGTACTTTATTGCGGTCGGGAATGGGGTAGGTGGGCGGCAGGTGGCCCGCGGCAACGAGGCGGTCATCCGGGCCCGCTTCGCCGACGCGGCCTATTTTGTCGCTCGCGACCTCCGGATGCCGTTGGAGGCCTATGTTCCACGCCTCGAGACACTTACCTTCCAGGCCGAGCTTGGATCGATGCTTGACAAGACCCGCCGGATCGAGCGGCTCGTCGATCGGCTGGCAACACCCTTTGGACTGACCCCCGCCGATCGGCGGATCGCGGTCCGAGCCGCCCGGCTGTGCAAGGCTGACCTCGCGACCCACATGGTCAAGGACATGACCTCGCTCCAGGGCGTAATGGGCCGTTACTACGCGCTCCAGTCGGGAGAACCAGAACTAGTGGGGCAGGCGATCCTCGAACATTATCTGCCGCGAACCACGGGTGATGAGCTTCCTAAAAGCGGGCCGGGCATCGTTTTGGCGGTGGCAGATCGGCTCGACAGTCTGATGGGGCTCTTTGCCATCGGGATTCAGCCGACTGGGACTCGAGATCCGTATGCCTTGCGCCGAGCCGCGCTCGGGGTCGTACAGATTCTCACTGCCCAACGGCGCAACTTCGATCTGCGCACCGGGCTTGGCTGGGCGCTCGAAGGCCTCGGCCGACCGGCGGCTGAACAGGCTCTTCCGGACTGCCTGGCATTCATTGCCGCTCGACAGCAGCGGCTGCTGCTCGGGGAGGGTTGGCCGCACGACGTCAGCGAAGCGGTGCTGGCCGCGCAGAGCCACGACCCATACCGGGCGGCACTCGCAGTGAAGGCGTTGGCCGGTTGGGTCAAGCAGCCCGATTGGCCGAAGATCCTCCAGGCCTATGCCCGCTGCGTGCGGATCACCCGCGACGTGTCAGGTTTACCCCGCTTCTCCCCAGATCGGGCTGACGAACCCGCCACCCGCGCCCTAGCTCAAGCCCTATCAGCCGCGGAGCGGGTGCCGCGCCAGAACGGAGCAATAGATGATTTCATTCAGGCCCTTCGCCCAGTGATTCCTGCCATCGACCGGTTCTTCGAGGAAGTGCTTGTGATGACCGATGAGCGCGCTGTGCGGGAAAACCGGTTGGCCCTGCTGCAGCGGGTGGTGAAACTGGCCGAGGGCGTCGCGGACTTTTCGAGGCTTGAAGGTTTCTAGCCAGCTGAGGCTGAGCCCGGCAAACTCGCAGTAGCCGCTTCGCCGGCGGGGGGTTGATTCAAGAACGGAGTGCTTGTCGCGTCTGGAACGCGGAGCGCAGGATTTAGGCTATCATTTCCAGCCCTATCATAGGAGTCTGAAATCCGTCCGGCTCTTCACTCTGGGCGGGCCGAAAGCCAGTGACCGATGAGCGTTGTTGAGGAAGTCAAAGACCGGACAGACATTGTTGAGATCGTCGGCCAAACGGTCCGGTTGAAGAAGTCCGGCAAAAACCACACCGGATTTTGCCCATTCCATCCCAACACCCGAACCCCAGCCTTCGTGGTCTTCAGCGAGACCGGCACCTGGCGCTGCTTTGGCGCCTGCAACGAAGGCGGAGACGTCTACAAGTTCCTGATGAAGAAGGAGGGCTGGGACTTCCCCCAGACTCTCCGCTACCTTGCGGATCGGGCCGGCGTGACCCTGGAGACTCGCTCGCCTGCGCAGGAGGCTCAGGACGAGGCCAAGGCCGGTCTGCGGGAACTGTTGGAGACGGCGGTAACCTATTTCCGTAATAACCTGCTCCACAGTCCACCTGTGCTGGAGTATCTGCGCAAGCGTGGTCTTCAAGACTCGACCCTAGAGAGTTTCGGAATCGGCTATGCCCTCGCCGGCTGGGACTCGATTACCGGCTACCTGCTCGGGAAGGGGCACCAACCCGCAGATTTGATCGAGGCCGGCCTGACCATCGAGCGGGAAACCGGCGGCCGCCACGATCGTTTCCGCAATCGGATCATGATCCCCATTCGGGATTCCCGGGGCCGGATCACCGGATTTGGGGCGCGGGCATTTGACCCGAAGGACGAGCCCAAGTTCGTCAACTCGCCTCAGACCAGTCTATTCGACAAGGGTCGGCTGCTGTACGGCTTGGACAAGGCCGGCAAGGCCATTCGGGCGGCCGACCAAGCAACCGTGGTAGAAGGCTATCTAGACGTCTTGGCCCTGCATCAGGCCGGCTACCAAAACGTGGTCTCCCCGATGGGGACCGCCCTGACGGTCGAGCAGCTTCGCATCCTCAAGCGCTACACCCGCAACTTTGTTTTGGCCCTCGATGCCGACACGGCCGGAGACCGCGCCACGCTGCGCGGCCTGACGATCGCCCGCGAAGCGATGGACCGGGAGTCGGATCCGGTGTTCGACTCGCGGGGGCTGGTACGCCATGAAGGCCGGCTGGACGCCGATATCCGAATTGTCTCCTTGCCGCAAGGCAAAGATCCAGATGAGTTGATCGCCGAGAGCCCGGCCAGCTGGCCAGAATTGGTTGGGGCGGCGAAGCCAGTGGTCGAGTATGTAATGGACCGGTTGATGGCGGGCCAGGATCTCGAAGATGCAAAAGCAAAGGCTCAGGTCGCCCGGCAGGTGCTGCCGCTGATCGAGGACGTGGCCGACCCGGTTGAACGGGAGGCCTATCGGCAGAGCCTGGCCCGCAGGCTGAAGTTGGATGAACGGGTCCTGCTGGGCTTGAGAAGCCCTCCGGGACGCCCCCGGCGCAGTTCCGAGCAGACCGAGCCCGCTCCGATTCTCCGTACCCGGTGGACCGCGGCCGAACGGTTCTGCTTGGGGCTGTTGCTGCGGGATCCGGAGCTCACCTACTGGATTGACCGCAAGCTGCATGCCTTGGAACTGGAAGGACTATCCCCGCTCGACTTTTATTCGACTGACTCGCAGATCATTTTTCAGGCCCTGCGCTCCTCCCTTGCCCAAGTCGATGAAGAGCCGAGCCATTTCTGGCGATCGATTCTGGACGGCTCGACCCTGGCGCAGGCGATGTCGATCGTCGATCAGCTTGAACCGGTCGACTTCGACCGACCGCGAGTCGTTGAAACGGTATCGGCGGATTTCTTGCGGCTGCGCAAACGGCGGGTGGAGAGTCTGCTGGAGCAGTTGAGCTTTCAACAACAAACGGTGCAGGATTCCGGCGAGCCCACTGATCAGCTACGCTACCTGACTCAGGAGGCCCAGCAATTGACCTCCCAGAAACGGCGGCTGGAGGCGGCGCTCGCAGGCCGAAGCTAGGCTGGATGGCCGACCCGAAGCGAACTCGCATGCCGGAAGACGGCCTCGAGCCGGACGACGAACAAGAGCTCGAAGAAACTTCGGCGTCTGACGACACACTTGATACGGTAGAGGGTGAGGTCGTCGACGTCGAGCCAGACTTCGATGAAAGCGAAACCAGCGAGGCCGAGCAGGTCCTGGCCGAGCTGCCGGAGACCGGGCCGCTCTCCATGCCGGCCGATAGCACGGATGATCCGGTCCGCCTCTATCTCAAGGAAATTGGCCTCGTTGAGCTGTTGAGTCCAGACCAGGAG
>JAHFAU010000008.1:0-24863 GCA_023250385.1 Anaerolineales bacterium | reverse complement strand
GAGACCATCAACAAGCTGACCCGAGTGCAGCGGCAGCTGGTCCAGGAGCTCGGCCGCGAGCCGACCTCCGAGGAATTGGCCTTGGAGATGGAGTTCCTTGAACCCGGCGACACCTCGGCCATCCGCCGGGCGGAGACCGAGGGCTCGCCGCTCGACCCGGCAGTAGACCGGCGCTGGCGGCGGGCGGCCGGTAAGGTCCGGCGCATCATTCGAATCGCCCAGGAGCCAATGTCTCTGGAGACCCCGGTTGGCTCGGAAGAATCCAGCCAGCTGGCCGATTTCATCGAGGACGAGACCCTGCCTGAACCGGTGGACGCGGCCGCCAAGGAATTGCTGAAGGAGCAAGTTCAGAACGCGCTCTCGGTGCTGACCGAGCGCGAGCGGCAGGTCCTGGAGCTTCGATTTGGCCTCCACGATGGGAAGGACTACACCCTGGAAGAGGTCGGCCGGTTCTTTCAAGTGACCCGCGAGCGAATCCGGCAGATCGAGGCCAAGGCTCTTCGCAAACTGCGTCACCCCACCCGCAGCCGGCACCTGCGGGACTACCTGTCCTGATCCCCGCCTAATCGGCTGGCCGACCCACCGGTCGGCCTGTTCGTTATGGGAGCCGCGGCTGTGATATAACGATTCCCGCCCGGCTCACCAGCTCTGCAGTGCGCCGCGCATTTCACATACGCTGGTCATAAGAAGAGCACGGTAGCGAGGAGGTCCGACCGATGCCAATTCCAGGCCTGGAGCCGTCTGCGTTATGCCAACGCTGTGATCCAGCTCAGTTCAAGTTCGAGACCACCGAAGAGCTTGAGCATCTGGGCGATTTCATCGGCCAGCCCCGAGCGGTCGAGGCGATGCGGTTCGGAGTCGGGATGCGGCAGAAGGGCTACAACATCTTTGCGGTCGGACCGGAAGGAATCGGAAAAGGTAACCTGGTCCGCAAAACCTTCGAGGCCGCGGCAGCTAGAGAGCCGGTTCCCGTTGAATGGTGCTACGTACATAACTTTGAACAACCGGGGATGCCGCGAGTGCTGCGGCTACCGTCCGGGAGGGGGATCCAATTCCGCCAGGACATGGACCATTTTGCAGAAGATTTGAAAAACGTCCTGCCGGTGACTTTCGAGAGCGAGGAATACCGAACCCGGATGCATGAGGTGCAGGAATCGTTGAACGAGCGGCAGGAGGCCGACCTCTCGGGGCTGCGCAAGGAAGCTCAGACTCGGGAGTTGGCCGTGCTGCGGACGCCGGCAGGGTTGGCGATCGCGCCGGTGCGGGACGGGGCGGTGATCTCCCCCGAAGAATTCCAAGGGCTGCCAGAGGAGCGCCGGGCGAAGCTTGAGAAGGACATCGCTGAGCTGCAGGAGGAACTCCAAAAGCTATTGCTCAACGTCCCCCGCTGGCAGCGAGAGTTGCGCGAGCAGATTGACGGGCTCAACCGCGAAATGGCTGACCTGGCGGTCGGAGCGCTGATCCGTGATCTCACTGCGAGGTACGAGGGTCTTCCCGAGGTCCAGCAGCATCTGGCGGCGGTCCAGCAGGACGTCGTCAAGAACGTGCGGGAGATTATCGACGAGGGCGATCCATCCCAGATCGGAGAAATGCTCGGGGCCAGAGGGATGTTGCCGGCCGGCCAGGCCCGGCCCGCTCTCAGGCGCTACCGGGTAAATCTACTCGTCGATCATGCCCGCACCTCAGGGGCGCCGGTGGTCCAGGAAGACAACCCGACCTATCAAAACCTGCTGGGGCGGGTGGAATACTCGGCTCAGATGGGAGCGTTGATTACCGACTTCAACCTGATCAAGCCGGGCGCGCTGCACCGGGCCAACGGCGGGTACCTGATCCTGGAAGCCCGCAAACTGCTGCAGGAACCGTTCGCCTGGGAAGGTCTCAAGCGCGCCCTGCGGTCGGAGCAGATCAAGATCGAGACACCCGGCCAGGTTCAGGCCTTCATCAGCACGGTCTCGCTCGACCCACAACCGATTCCGCTGCAGGTGAAAGTGGCACTGCTCGGAGAGCCGATTTTGTATTACCAGCTGGGGGAGTTCGATCCCGAAAGTCGAGAGCTATTTCGAGTCGCCTCGGATTTCGACGATCAGATGGACCGGGATGAGCCGAATCAGCTGCTCTATGCCCGGCTGATCGGGAGCTTGGCGAAAGGCAACGGGCTCAAGCCGCTCGATCGCCAGGCGGTCGGGCGGGTGATCGAGCGCAGTTCGCGGATCGTCGGAGATGGTCGGAAACTCTCGATTCAGATGAACCTGATCACCGACCTCATGCGGGAGGCGGACTACTGGGCCGGAGCCGCCGGGCGCCGGGTCATCTCCGGCGAAGATGTTGTCAAGGCCGCGGAGGCACAGGTCTACCGATCCGATCGATTGCGCGAACGGATTCAAGAGTTGATTCAACGACGGACGATTTTGATCGATACCGAAGGCGGAGTGGTCGGCCAGGTCAACGGGTTATCGGTTACCCAATTCGGGGACTTCACCTTCGGCCACCCGAGCCGCATCTCCGCCCGAGTATGGATGGGCAAGGGAGAGGTCATCGATATCGAGCGGGAGGTCGAGCTGGGGGGGCCAATTCACTCCAAGGGGGTGCTGATCCTGAGCTCTCTACTCGGCTCCCGCTATGCCACCGGCCGGCCGCTCTCTTTGGCCGCCAGCCTGGTGTTTGAGCAAACGTATGGCGGAGTGGAGGGCGACAGCGCCTCCTCGGCCGAACTCTATGCTTTGCTCTCGGCAATCGCCGAGGTTCCCATCAAGCAGTCATTTGCGGTCACCGGATCGATCAATCAACATGGTCGGGTGCAATCCATCGGTGCGGTCAACGAAAAGATCGAGGGATACTTTGACATCTGCAAATTCCGGGGCTTGACCGGAGAGCACGGGGTCCTGATCCCGGGATCGAACGTCGACCAGCTGATGCTCAAAGATGAAGTAGTGCAGGCGGTGGCCGAGGGAAAATTCCATGTCTACCCGATTGAGACGGTCGATCAAGGGATCGAGATGCTGACCGGGATGCCGGCGGGTGAGCAGGACGAGGATGGGAACTACCCGGAGCAGACAATCAACGGCCGGGTCCAGGCCCGGTTGACCCACTGGGCCGAAGAGCGGGCTGCCGCTGAAGCTGCCGGCGAGCGTGAAGACGGCAACCCGCACAGCGCCAGCGAACAAGACGAGAGTGAGTTGCCGGATGACAGCGCGTGGGATCCTCGGCTCCGTTGACCGCGCCTGACCGGATCCGGCGCATCCTGGTCGCCCTGGACGCTTCGCCGCACAGCCTCTCGGCTCTTCAGGCGGCGGTGGAGCTGGCGGCGGATCTTAGCGCGGAGCTGGTTGGGGTCTTCGTCGAAGATGTCAACTTGGTCCGCATGGCAGCCCTTCCGGTAACCCGTGAGATCGGCCAGACGAGTGCCCGGATCCGAGATATCGACGAGCGGACGCTGACCCGCCAGCTGCGGGGCCTGGCGCTGCGGGCCGAGCGGGCCCTGGCGAGAGAGGCTGGCCGGATGCAAGTGCGTTGGTCGTTCACCGTCTCGCGGGGCACGGTCGGGTCCGAGTTGTGGGGCGCAGCCGCGGAGACCGATTTAGTGGTGATGGGCCGGGCCGGCTGGTCTCCCAGTCGAAAGGCCGGCTCGAGCGTCGAAGCCGTATTGGCCTCCGGGATGCGCCGCACATTGGTGATAGAAGCCGGAGCCCGGCTCCAGCCCTCGCTGCTGGTGGTCTACGACGGCTCGGAGATGGCCGATCGGGCGCTGCAGACCGCGCTGATGCTAACCAAGAGCAAGGGAGGCTATTTGGCGGTGGCAATCGCCCGGCCGGACCCCGAGCAGGCGCAGCGGCTCCAGCGGGTGGTCGCGGAACAACTTCAGCCGCATGGACTGGAGGTTCGCTACCGCTGGCTGCTCAGCTCTGATGCCCAGTCCTTGGCGGAGCTGGTGGCCAGCGAGCCGGGCAGCGTCTTGGTGGTGCCGGCCGAGGCGCCTCAGCTGCAGGAACGCTCACTGCCCGAAGTATTGGAGGCCTTCAACTGCCCGGTGCTGATCGTCCGCTGACCGCCCGAAGCACGATCCGTTAGGCCAGAACCGCCTCCGCCAGCGCGGCCAGACTATCCAGGTCATCGAGTTCCAACCACTGCAACATGACCCGCTGCACTCCGGCCGCTTGGTAATTCCCCAGCTGCTCCACAATCTGGGATCCGGTCCCATGAATGACCCCAGACTCGGCCAGCCGGTCCGGGGTGAGTCCCCGGGCCTCGATCTTGCGCCGAAGCTCGCGATCGTCGCGGCCGAAGATCGTCGTGTTAGCCAATGAACGTCGGACTCCGGTCGGATCGCGTCCGGCCTGCTCCAATAAAGCGCTCAAACGCGCGTTTAGCCTGGCAAAGACCTGCGGCGAGCGGAACCCACAATTCCATTCATTTGCAAATCGGGTAGTCAGCCGCAGGGTGCGGTTCCATCCGGAACCGCCAATCAGGATCGGCGGCCCGTCCGAGCGACGCGGTCGGGGAAGTAAGCTTGCATCCTGCAGCCGACTGTATTCTCCAGCGAAGCTGACCGGCTGCGGCTCGCGCAGCAGCCGGTAGACCACCTCCACGCCTTCCTCGAACCGATCGAAGCGCGGCTCAGGCTCCAGGAGATCAAACCCGAACATCTCGTGTTCGCGCGCTTGCCATCCGGCGCCGAGCCCTAAGGTCAGCCGACCATTGGAAAGGTCGTCCACGTCCTTTGCCATGCGCGCGGTGAACACTGGATTCCGGAAGGACAGGGGGGAGACCAGCGGGCCGAACTCGATCCGGCTCGTATTGTCGGCGAGCCAGACCAGCGAGACCCACAGCTCCAGCGAGTCGAGGGCCGGCGGCTGCTGGTTGGTGAAGTGGTCGGAACGGTACAGGCCGACAAATCCGAGCTCCTCGGTGGCCCGTGCGATTCGCTTCCAATTCGACCAGTTGAGGCCGTTCTGGCCCTCGACAAAGATCGCGACCTCGACCACGTACTCGCTCTTCTCGATTCAGAACTTGTACAGCTGTAGGATCCGGCGTTCCTTCTCGGTCTCGAGTTGTGCCACAACCTCGACAAAGGGGGCCAGGGTCGAGTTGGCGAGCTTTCGCTTGAGCAGCTCGTCCACCTGAAAGATGCCGGCCGAGTTGTTGAGGGTGATATCGATCCGAACCGGGTGTTCGGTGCCCTTCTCGATCTTCACAGATTCGACGGCCTGGGCAGATACCGAGTGGATATTTACCTCGCCGGCCTCGAACGGAATCCGGGTACGACCTTGCGTCATGTCGAGCGCGTCGGCGACCTTGAGCACTCCGGCCTCGAGCGTGAGCGGCTTGACGTCCCAGCGATGCGCAATTACCGCGTGCAGCACTTCGCCGACCACCGTCGTCAGGATCGGTTCCTGGTAAAGCAGCCCGAGCAGTTGGCGGGCCTTGGGGTACCCCAAGATCAGGCTATAGGTCTCGTGATTGTCGCGATGGACCGCCATTCCGATGTCGTGCAGGCAGGCGGCGGTCACAACCACCACCTCGGCATCCTCCACGGTCAGGCCGTGGTCGAGGACGATCCCGGGCTGCACCCCGGCCTCGACCAGCAGCCGCAGGATCCGGACACAGGCGTTCGCAACAATCTGGATGTGAACCGGCCCATGATCGCTCATCCCCAGCCGGCGAACCGCATTGTTGTTCGCCGACTCCCAAAGCTGGGCGAGTTCTTGATCCGCATTGATCGCCTCCAGCAGAGTTCGCAGCCGCTGGTTACCCTTGGTGCTGACTTTCAAGGTGTGCTCCCCTCCTCAGAACGTGACCGGTTGGAGGCAGGGTCATCGAGCAAGCTGCGCAATCTCGGCAGGGCCTCGAGCATGGCCCGCTCCCCGGCCTGGATGACTTGCGACGCGTGGCGGAAGCCCGAAATCGTGGTGATCCCGGCCGGGATGGCCGGGCGGACTACCAGCTCAGGCCCGCTCGCCCGCAGCCCCGCCTCGGTCTGTTGGGTGATCATGATCGCGAACGAGCGCCAAAGGTGCTTGCTGATGGCGGGCATCCGGGTCTTCTGCCAGGAGGCCTCGTCCCGTGGGTCGAGCGTGACATCCACGGCCAAAACTATCGGAGCCCCCATGCTGCGGGCCATGCCGACCGGCAAGTTCTCGAGTACGCCACCGTCCACCAGCAAATGCTCCCCGATCCGGACCGGCGCGAACACCCCCGGCATGGCCATCGTAGCCCTGAGTGCCGGGAGCAAGCTGCCGGAGGCCAACACGATCCGCCGCCCCGAGCGCAAGTCCACGGCGGCCAGCGAGAGCGGAATTGAGAGCGTTTCGAAGCTCTCGTGAGGTGTCAGGAAGTCGCGCAGCAGCCTGGACAGTCCTTCGAGTTTGAGTAAGCCCTGTCGCGGAAGGCCAATTCCGGCCAGCCGCAGCAGCTGGCCGATGCTGCTGAGCTTAGCCGCGTACCTCTCCATTTCGTCGGAGGTCCGTCCGGCTGCGTAGCCGGCGGCGACCAAGCCGCCCATGCTGGTGCCGGCCAGGTATCCGGGGCGAATCCCCTCTCGGTCCAACACCCGCAGCACACCGATATGGGCCAGGCCCCGCCCGGCACCTCCGCTGAGCGCTAAGCCGAGTTTCGAATTCATCAGGCAAGCGGGCCATGGCGACGCCGCATCGTCAGTCCCTTCCGCCGCGACGCCGTATTGTATCTCGGCAGGCAGGCCAGAATCTTCATTGTGATAGAATGTACATAGTTTCTTAAGGCAGGTCTTTAATAAATTCCGTCTCCCATTGGCTTGCGCCCGATGCCTGCTGATTATCTTCCGATCGCGGTCTTGATCGCCTTATCCACCGGACTGGCGCTCCTGATCGTCGGGGCGGGGCATCTATTTGGTCCACGGCGCAGGAACCTCCGGAAAGGGCAGCCGTACGAGTCGGGGATGCTTCCCTATGGCTCGGGGCAGCGGCGGATGCCGGTCCACTTCTACCTGATCGCCGTCCTGTTCATCCTGTTCGACATCGAAGTCGTGTTTCTGCTCCCCTGGGCAGTTGTCCTGCGTGAACTCAAGCTGGCCGGGCTGATCGAGATGCTGGTATTTATCCTGATCCTGCTGGCCGGTTTCGTGTATGCCTGGAAGAAGGGGGCGTTGGAGTGGGAATAGAGCAGAAGCTCGGCGACCTGGGCGCCGTCACGACCACCCTGGAGAAAGCCGTCAACTGGAGCCGCACCCGGGCCATGTGGCCGCTGCTGTCCGGCCTGGCTTGCTGCGCCATCGAGATGATGGCAACCCAGGCCGCGGACTATGACCTGAGCCGTTTCGGAATGGAACTTATGCGGGCCAGCCCCCGCCAGGCCGATTTGCTGATCGTGGCCGGGCGGGTGAGCCGCAAGATGGCACCGGTACTGCGGCGGCTTTATGACCAGATGCCCGAGCCCAAGTGGGTCATCGCCATGGGGGACTGCGCCGCCTGCGGCGGCGTGTTCAACAACTACGCAATCGTACCTGGGGTGGACGAGGTCATGCCGGTAGATGTTTACATCGCCGGCTGTCCGCCGCGCCCCGAGAGCCTGATCCACGGCATCCTTACCCTGCACGACAAGGTCATGAGCGAGAAGTCGCTGCGGGTCGAGGCCTAGCTCGCTGGACGAATTCGGTGGGAAGCCGGCCGTAGCCGTCTCGAATCTCATGTGAGTTGCTTGGGAAAGTGAAGGATGCACCCGCCTGAGAATCTGGCAAATGAGCTAAGCGAGCTGCTCGGGGAGGCCTTGCTCGAGCCCCAGGAATTTCGCGGGCAGCTGAGCCTGGTTGTCCAGCCGCAATCGGTGCTGGCCGTCTGTCAGAAATTGAAGGGGGCCGGCTTCGATCTCTTGGCAGCCTTGACCGCGGTGGATTACTGGCCGAAGCAGCCACGCTTCCGAGTCGATTACCGGCTGTACTCACTCAAACGAAACCAGTTCGTCGGGCTGAAAGTTTCATTGGCAGAGGATCAACTCGAATTGCCCAGCGTCGAACCGGCGTATCCCAACGCCAACTGGCATGAGCGGGAAGTCTTCGACATGTTTGGCATCCGCTTCAGCGGTCATTCCGACCTGCGCCGAATCCTGATGCCCTTCGAATGGGAAGGCCACCCCCTGCGCAAAGACTATCCGCTCGGGTACGAGGAAGTGCAGTTCAGCTTCAATTTCGACGAGATCGAACGTCGCAAGAAGTACGTCAAGGACTGATCCCGGGCGCGGCGGCGATCTACGCTCCGCTGGCGCACAACTAGCCATGCTGCAACCCCAGATGGAAATCACCGTTGACGAGCTGAGACAACTGGTCTCGGATCGAGCCGTTCAGGGTGAGACCATGCTGCTCAACATGGGTCCGCAGCATCCCAGCACCCACGGCGTACTGCGATTGCTCCTCGAGCTCGATGGCGAACGGATCGTCAACTGTGTGCCGGATATCGGGTTCCTGCACACCGGCATCGAGAAGAATATGGAGGCCAAGAGTTACGAGAAGGCGCTGGTGATGACCGACCGGATGGATTACCTGAACAATCTGGGCAACAACCTCTGTTATTGCCTGGCGGTCGAACAACTAGTCGAGCTGGACGTTCCGCCCCGCGCCCAAGTGGTGCGGGTGTTGCTGACCGAGCTGCAGCGGATCGCCTCCCATCTGGTCTGGCTCGGAACCCATGCCCTCGACTTGGCCGCCTTGTCGGTTTTCCTGTATTGCTTCCGCGAGCGGGAGCACATCATGGACATCTTTGAGCTGTGCTCCGGGCAGCGGATGATGACCTCCTACTTCCGTCCGGGCGGGCTGTGGCGTGACCTGCCAGCCGGCTTCGACGAGGCGGTCCGCCAATTTCTGAGCCTCTTCCCGGCGCGAATGCAAGAGTACGAGAGCCTGCTCACCGAGAATCCACTCTACATGGATCGCACCAAAGGGATCGGTGCAATCTCCACCGAGCAGGCCCTGCAGATCGGCTTGACCGGCCCGGCCCTACGCGCTACCGGGCTGGCCTTCGATCTGCGCACGGCTCGGCCCTACAGCGGCTACGAGGAGTTCGACTTCGAGATCCCGATTGCCAGCAATGGCGATACCTATGACCGGTATATCGTGCGGATGGAAGAGATGCGCCAGTCGCTGCGGATCGTGGAACAGGCGCTCGATCGTCTGCCCAAGGGTCCCGTTCGCAGCAACAACCGGAAATTTGTGCCGCCGCCCCGCTCCGAGCTGGGTCACAGCATGGAGGCCGTAATTCATCATTTCAAGTTGTGGACCGAAGGGTTCGCCGCACCGGCGGGCTCGGTCTACCTCCCGGTCGAATCGCCGCGCGGCTTGCTGGGCTGCTACCTGGAAGGCGACGGCAGTCCGAAGCCGCTGCGGGTTCACTTTCGGACCCCGAGCTTCGCCAACCTGCAGGCCATTCCGATTTTGTCCCGGGGGCACCTGGTCGCCGATCTGGTTGCGATCATCAGCAGCCTGGATCCGGTGCTGGGAGACGTGGATCGCTAAAACTCGGATGGCGGCGCTGGCGGAGAAGTATCGAGCCGAGATTCAATCCATCCTGGCCAAATACCCGCCGGAGCACAAGCGTTCGGCGGTCATGCCGCTGCTCTTTGTTGCCCAAAGGGAATACGGACACCTCGATCGGCAGGCGATAGCCGAGGTGGCCGCCCTGTTGCAGCTCGAGCCGACCGAGGTCGGTTCGCTGATCGGCTTCTATACCCTCTTTCACGATCGGCCGGGACCCACTTACCGGCTGCAAGTCTGCACCGACCTCCCCTGCGCGTTGCGCGGAGCGGAGGAGTTCGCCCGAGAACTGCGCCAGGAGCTCAATGTCTCCCAGGGTGAGCCGGACACGGACGGCCAGATCGCGGTCGAAGAGGTCAAGTGCCTGGCGGCCTGCGACCGGGCGCCGGTCTTCCAGCTCCAGGAGCCGGGGGGGATCCACTACTACGAGAATCAGACCCTGGAAACCGCACTGGCGGTTGTTGAGGAACTCCGAGGCCGAGCCGGAAGTGACTGAGCCTATCGTCCTTCGCCACCGGGTCCTGCCCGAATTCGACCGCCTGACCGTCTACCGGCAACACGGCGGCTACCAGGCGTTTGAGCGGGCGGTCCGTTCCCGGTCTCCGGAAGCGGTCATCCAGCTCGTCAAGGATTCTGGGCTGCGGGGCCGAGGCGGCGCCGGCTTTCCGACCGGAGTCAAGTGGAGCTTTCTGACCCCGGGTGTGTTCCCGCGCTACGTCGTTGCCAATGCCGACGAATCAGAACCGGGGACCTTTAAGGATCGGGAGATCATAGAGCGCAATCCCTTCCAGTTCCTGGAAGGGGTCGCGATCTGCGCCCACGCCGCCCAGGCGAATGTGGCCTATGTCTACTGCCGGGGGGAGTTTTGGGATCTGACCAGCGAGCTGGATCGGAAGATTGCTGAGTTGGAAGGGGCCGGGCTGCTGGGGGATGGCCTCTTTGGGACCGACTACTCGCTGCGAATTTACACCCATCTCGGAGCGGGGGCCTACATTTGCGGCGAGGAGACTGCGCTCCTTGAATCCTTGGAAGGAAAGCTCGGCCAACCGCGGCTCCGCCCTCCATTCCCGGCCGCCGAAGGTCTGTACGGCAAGCCGACGGTCGTGAACAACGTTGAGACCCTGGCCAATCTGCCGCTGATTCTCGAAAGAGGGGTGGACTGGTATCGCTCGGTGGGGACCAAGCAGAGCCCAGGAACCAAGGTGTTCTCGCTTTCCGGCCACGTGAAGCGGCCGGCGAACGTGGAGCTGCCGCTTGGGACAACTTTCCGGGAGCTGATCTTCGAGCACGGCGGCGGGATTCTTGGCGACAAGAAGATCAAAGCCATCTTGCCGGCCGGGGCCTCTGCTCCGATCCTGCCCGCCGCAGACGACGTGCTCGATAGCGGGATGGACTACGAGTCAGTAGCGGCGCTGGGATCGGCGCTGGGTTCGGCCTCGATCATTGTGCTCGACGAGACGGTGAACATTGCCTGGGCCGAGGCCAAGATTACCGATTTCTTTGAGCACGAGTCTTGCGGTAAATGCACCCCCTGTCGAGAAGGTACCTACTGGATGAAGCACATCCTCGGCCGCCTGATGACCGGCGCAGCACGGGCGGAGGATATTGAACTGCTGCATAGCGTCGGGACCGGGATCCGGGGCAAATGCCTGTGTGCCCTGGGGGATTTCGCGGCGCTCGCCGTGACTTCCGGGATTGAACGATTTGGGACCGACTTTAAAGTCCACGCGGTGAACGGGCAGTGAACCGGAGGCAGAGCCGTTTCAGCCCGGCTATCGTTCACCGCGGTCGCTGCAGGGTGGCTCCATGAGCACCGACGGGGTCCGGCTCACGATCGAGGGTAGGGAGATCAGCTCCTCGCCCGGGACGCTGCTGGTCGACGCTGCAAAACGGATTGGCATAGATATCCCGGTGTTCTGTTATCACCCGAAGCTGAAGCCGGTCGGCATGTGCCGCATGTGTCTCGTGGAGATCGGCCGCCCCGCCCGGGACCGGGCCACCGGACAACCGGTCCGCAACGAGCGGGGAGAACCGGTCATCCAGTTCGGGGCTAACCTCGAAACCGCCTGCACGACCCAGGTGGGCGAAGGCTGGCAGGTCCGGGTTTTCAGCGGGAAGGCAGTTGACGGTCGGAGGGCGATCGTCGAGTATCTGCTGACCTCCCATCCATTGGATTGTCCGATCTGCGATAAGGGTGGGGAATGCCCGCTGCAAAACCTCACCATGGAACACGGACCCGGCCTCAGTCGCTTCCTGTTCGATGAGAAGCTCCATCTGGCCAAGCGCCTGCCGCTCGGCGAGCTGATCTACCTTGATCGAGAACGCTGCATCCAATGTGCCCGCTGCACCCGCTTCCAGGACGAGGTGGCGGGTGATCCGGTCATCGGTCTTTCCCAGCGCGGCCGGCGGCTTGAGATCGTGACCTTCTCGGATCCGGGCTTCGATTCCTACTTCTCCGGCAACTCGACCGACATTTGTCCGGTGGGGGCACTGACTACCGCCGACTTCCGCTTCGGCGCCCGGCCCTGGGAGCTCAACGCCGCCGCCTCCATCTGCCCGCACTGTCCGGTCGGATGCAATCTGACCCTGAACACCCGCCGGGCGGCCGGCACGGACGGACGCGAGACCATCAAGCGGGTGATGCCGAGGCAGAACGAGCGGGTCAACGAGATCTGGATCTGCGACAAGGGACGCTTTGCCCATCACTACGCCCACAGTGCCGACCGGCTGTCCAAGCCGCTTGTCAGGCAAGACGGGCGGTTGGTTGAGGCGTCATGGGAAGAGGCGCTTGAGCGCGCGGCCGACCGGCTGGGCGAGGCGGGAGCGGGATTGCTGGGCCTGGCAGGCGGCCGTCTGACGAATGAGGATCTGTTCAACTTCCGTGGTTTCGTTGAAGGGCTGGGGGGCATGCCGGTGTTGGACGACTGGATGGCCGGCGGGGACCTGGTGCGGCAGTTTGGGGTGTACCCGGGGACCAATCTCGGCACGCTGGGGAAGGGGGACGCAATCCTGGTGATTGCCAGCGACCTCCATGAGGAGGCCCCTATCTGGTGGCTGAGGATCAAGCAGGCCGCCGAGCGGGGGGCCGAGTTGGTTGTCGCCAACGCCCGCCCGACCCGGCTGGATTCCTTCTCAACCCACCTGCTGCGTTACGCCCCGGGCGATGCCGTGCAAGCCGGGCTCGGGTTGCTGGGAGCGCGGACAGGCGACGCCAAGCTGCAGAGCTCCGGTCCGGATCGGCAGACCGCCGCTGCAGGCAAGGCGCTTGGCAGCGCCAGGAATGTGATCGTCCTGTACGGGAACGAGGGATTGGACTACCGCGGGTCCGAGGCCCTGGCCCGGGTATGCGCCCAATTGTTGAGCGCCAACGACCACCAGGGCCGTCCCAACAACGGATTGATCGCGGTTTGGCCGCGCGCAAATACTCAAGGAGCCTGGGACATGGGCCTGCGGCCGTCGGCAGCCGGCCTGTCGGGCAGGATTGAGCAAAGTGCGGCTGCCTACATTGTGGCTGCGGACCCGGTGGGTGATGATCCGGCCATCGGGCAGCTCTTGACGGGCTTGCGAGGGTTGGTGGTCCAGGATCTGTTCTTGAGTGCCACGGCCCAGCTGGCGGAGGTTGTCTTGCCGGCGCAGTCCTTCGTGGAGCGAGAGGGCACTTTCACGTCTGGCGAACGGAGGGTTCAGCGACTGTACCCCGCCCTGCCGGAACCGCCAGAGAGTCGTCCGGACTGGAAGATCATCGCCGAGCTGGGAGGCCGATTGGGTCTCGAGCTGGAGGGAAGAGGCGCAGGGCAAGTCTTTACCCGGATCGCCGGCCAGATCGCAGACTACGCCGGGCTGACTTATGCCGACCTTGCTGCCACGGAGCGGCAGTGGCCGGAGGTCGGCGGGCTGGATCTGTACTACGGCGGGACTGCCTACGATAACCGGCAGGGGCTGGGCGTGCAGCTGGCTCCTCGGCCCGGCGGGGAACTTCCGGAGTGGACGGCTACGGCCGCACGCGAGCCGAGCGGGGATCTGCTCCTGGTCCCGATCAGCAGGCTCTATGACCGCGGAGTGACGGTCTTGGCCTCCCAGCTCCTGGGGCGGCGTCTGGCCGAGCTGAAGCTTGCCATCCATCCGGAGGATGCCAGACGGCTTGGGCTGCTGGGTGCCTCCCGAGCTGAGATTTCGTGGGATGGCCAGGGCACCACGGTCGAATTGTCGATTGAAGAGACTACACCGCGGGGGGCAGGTCTCGTGCCGAGAAGCACAGGGCTGCCGCTGCGCCAACCCATCGAAGTTCGGGTGAGGCCGTCAAGCTCGTGATCGATCTGTTGGAGTGGACGCTTGAATCGGTTGGGATAATCACGATCGTGCTCGGTGGTTTCGCCTACCTGACCCTCTTCGAGCGCCGCGTCATGGCACGCTTTCAGACCCGGATCGGCCCAAACCGAGCCGGACCGCTAGGATTGCTGCAGCCGATCGCCGACGGGATCAAGCTCCTTTTCAAGGAGGAGCTGATCCCCGACCAGGCGGACAAGCTGTTGTTCGTGCTGGCCCCGGTGATCACGGTCGTGCCGGTCGTGCTGCTGATGGCGGTGATCCCCTTTGGCCCGGATCTGACCATCCTCGGGCGGCGGGTGAGCCAGGGTCTGGCCCCGGAACTCAACGTCGGAGCGCTTTATATCCTGGCGATCGCCTCAATTGCCGTTTACGGAATCGTGATCGCCGGCTGGGCGTCCAACAGCAAGTATGCGCTGCTCGGCGGCATTCGCTCTTCCGCCCAGATGGTCAGCTACGAGCTGGCGCTTGGGCTGGCATTCATCGGTCCGATCCTGCTGGCCAACTCGTTAAACATGGCCGAAATCGTACGGGCCCAACGCGGGATCTGGTACGTGTTCTTGCAGCCGATCGGATTCCTGATTTTTCTGGTTGCCTCGATTGCCGAGCTCAATCGGGCTCCCTTCGACATGCCGGAGGCGGAGCAGGAACTGACCGCCGGCTACCATACCGAATACTCTGGGATGAAATTCGCGCTGTTCTTCATGGCCGAGTACGGCAAGATGATCGCGGTGAGTTTCATCGCCGCCACCCTCTTCCTGGGAGGCTATTGGGGCCCGTTCGTCGAGCGGCTGCCCATCCTGGGGCCGCTGTATCTCATCGCCAAGGTGCTGGGAATGCTCTTCCTCATGATCTGGCTGCGGGCAACCTTGCCCCGGCTGCGTTACGACCGATTGATGGCGTTTGGCTGGAAGGTGTTGTTGCCGCTCGGGCTGCTGAATGTGTTGGTGACCGGCAGCCTGATTGTGGCGTTAGGATGATCGGGATGAATCCGTTTCAGATCCTGCGCGGCATGTGGACGACTCTTGGCATGCTCTTCGAACGGCCGGTGACCTACCAGTATCCGGAGGTCAAACGCCCGGTCCGCCAGCGCTTCAAAGGCCGCCACGAGTTGAAGCGCTACGACGACGGCTTGGAGAAATGTATTGGCTGTTCGCTGTGTGCGGCGGCCTGCCCGGCCGACGCCATCTTCGTCGAGTCGGCCGAGAATACCGACGAAGCGCGCTACTCGCCTGGCGAGCGCTACGCCAGCACCTATGAGATCAATATGCTGCGTTGCATCTTCTGCGGCTACTGCGAGGACGCCTGCCCTACCGAAGCAATCGTCCTGGAACACAACTACGAATTGTCGTTCACCGATCGCCGGCAGGCGATCTACACTCGGGAGATGCTCTTGGTAGCGGTCCCACCCGGAGGTAATCCGACCCCCCAGCGGGTTGCCCCCGGCGCCTACGATCGGTCTATCCCAGACATGCAGGATCCCGATTGAGCGGTTTCGATCGCCCCGCACCACAGCGGCCGCGAAGTTTCGGCTCCGGGTGGGCAGCTTGCCAACGGATCGGGCGCCCATGACTGCCGACCTGGCCCTCTTCCTGGGGCTGGCGGGAGTGGCAGTCTTCTCCGCTGGCGCGATGTTAATCAGCCGCAACTCGGTCTACTCCGCGCTGTTCCTGGTCATCAACTTCATGGCAGTGGCCGTGCTCTACCTGCTGATGAACGCGGCCTTCATCGCGATGGTCCAGATCACGGTGTACGCGGGAGCCATCATGGTGTTGTTCATGTTTGTCATCATGCTGCTCGGCGCGCAGCGGGTCGAGATCCGTCCCAGCCTCGCTTGGCAGGGTCCGGCCGCGATTGCACTGGCCGTGGCACTGGTGCTGCAATTTGGGTTCGTGCTGTTTGGCAGACCGGCGGGGAGCGGAATCGAGCCGACCTTCAATCCGGAGTACTTTGGCAGCCCGGCGAGCGTCGGCAGGCTGCTCTTCGGGCAGTATCTGGTTCCATTCGAGGTGACCTCCCTCTTGCTGCTGGCCGCGATGGTGGGCGCCATCGTGCTTTCCCGGGCGGAGCGACGCACATGAGGGCAAGCTCCTTTGCCCGCCCGATCCTGTCCTTGGGATGCGAGAGACACCGATGACCGTTCCAGTCGAGTACGTGATCGCCCTATCCGGAGTGCTCTTCGTCCTCGGCGTGCTGGGGGTGCTCGTTCGACGGAACGCGATCGTCATGTTCATGTCGGTCGAACTAATGTTGAATGCGGCCAACCTGGCCTTTATCGCCTTTGCCCGGGCCCGCCTGGCGCTGAGCGGCCAGGTGTTTGTCTTCTTTGTCATCGCGGTAGCGGCCGCGGAAGTGGCGGTTGGGCTGGCGCTGCTCGTCTCAATCTTCCGATCCCGCCACAGTATTGATGTAGATCAGGTCAGCAGCCTGAAGGGCTAGGATCGCTGTTCGCAATGGCTTCCTTACCGAGGGACCGCGACTGATGCACCGGCCTGCTCGCACTGAGCTGCGAGGATGCTGATGGACGCTGCAACGGCATTCCGGATGGCGCCGCTTGTCATCGTTTTCCCGCTGCTGGCGTTGCTCTCCAATCTTGTGCTTGGGCAGCGGTTGGGTCTGCGGCTTGCCGGCTGGCTGGCTAGCGCAGCAGTCGGTTTCGCTTTTCTGGTATCGGTGCTGCAGTTCTTCGCCCTACAAGTGCAGCCGGGGGGGACGACTCTCGAGCTGGCGGAATGGATAAGCATTGGCTCGCTGCAAGTCCCGTGGGCCTTCAAGCTGGACTCGCTTTCCGTAACCATGATGCTGATGGTGACTGGAGTGAGCACCCTGATCCATATCTACGCCATTGGCTACATGCGGGCGGATGTCCGCTTCCAGGGAGACCCCAGCCGGTACCGCCGCTTTTTTGTGTATTTCAGTTTGTTCGTAATCTCGATGATGGTGCTGGTCGTCGGCGACAGTTTTTTGACCCTATTTGTCGGATGGGAAGGGGTCGGCCTGTGCTCGTACCTTTTGATCGGGTTCTGGTATGAGAAGGGCCCCGGCGGAATTGGGAACGCCATGGCTGGCCGGAAGGCTTTTGTCGTCAACCGAATTGGAGACTTGGGTTTTTTGATTGCCATGTTCTTGGCCTTCTGGCACTTTGGCAGTCTGCGCTTCGAGCAGGTCTTCCTGAAAGCCGAAGCGATGGGGCCGGCGGCGGTCGGGGCCGCCACCGCCATCACCTTGGCGCTGCTGGTAGGGGCCACCGGCAAATCTGCCCAGCTGCCGCTGTTCGTCTGGCTGCCGGACGCGATGGCCGGACCGACGCCGGTCTCGGCCCTGATCCACGCCGCGACGATGGTGACCGCCGGCATCTACATGATCGCCCGCAATGCGGTCTTGTTCGACCTGGCGCCGATCTCCTCGGGGGCAGTCGCCCTCGTTGGAGCCTTAACTGCCCTCTTCGGCGCGAGCATCGCGGTGGCGCAGTTCGACATCAAACGAGTGCTGGCCTATTCCACGATCAGCCAGCTTGGATTCATGATCGCGGCGGTGGGAATGGGAGCCTACGTCGCCGGAATGTTTCACCTTGTGACCCATGCCTTCTTCAAAGCCTTGCTGTTCCTGTCCGCCGGATCGGTGATCCAAGGCATTGAGAACGGGCACCCTGTGTCTCACAGCCAGGAGCACCTCGACCCGAATGACATGCGAACGATGGGCGGGCTGCGCTCGCGGATGCCGGTTACCTTCGCGGGGTACCTAATCGGTGGGCTGGCCCTTTCCGGCATTCCGCCATTGGCCGGCTTCTTCTCCAAGGACGAGATCCTGACCGATGCCTGGCAGACCCATCCGGTGGTGTTCGGGCTGCTCAGCGTCGCGGGGGCACTGACCGCCTTCTACACCGGGCGACAGCTCTGGATGGTCTTCGCCGGCCGGCCGCGTTCGGAATCCGCCGCGCAGGCCCGCGAAAACCCGCCCCTCATGCGGGTTCCGCTGCTTGCGCTGGCAGCGTTATCCCTGGGCGGGGGGCTGATCAATTTCCCGGGGCTGCACCCGCTCGGCACGTTCTTGCAGTGGAGCCTCGAACACGCTCACCTTACCGAATTCGACCCTGCGGTGGCTGGCCTCTCAACCGGTCTGGCCCTGTTGGGGCTCGGCACCGCTGCCTGGGCCTACGGACGCCGGCCGCTCACCGTGGAGCAGCCTGAGCCGGTAGGCGGCGGTCTGTGGATCGCCTTGCATCGCAAGTGGTGGGTAGACGAGCTTTACGACCGGCTGATCGTGCGACCCTTCATCACCCTCTCGGCAATCCTCGCCGAGCGGATCGACGGTCGGTTCTTGCACGACTGGGTCCACGACACGCTGCTGGCCCGCGGATTCAGCCGGACCGCCGGCTGGCTGGCGCTTGGATTCGATTTGCGGGTCATCGATGGAGCCGGGAACGCCCTCGGTCAGCTCATTCGCCGGGCCGCGCTCCGGCTACGGGCTCTGCAGACCGGATACGTTCGAAACTATGCCATCTCATTCTTCGTCGGGTTGGTGTTGATGGTGGGGTACCTGCTGCTGCGGTGAGGAAACCATGGAATCCTCGATCCTGAGCCTGCTGACCTTCTTCCCCACGATTGGCGCGCTGCTGCTGCTCGCCTTCCCCAAGAACCGCACTGCTTTGCTTCGCTGGACGTCCCTAGCTACTTCGATGATCACGTTTCTCCTATCGCTCGTCCTGCTGGCCGGGTTCGACCGGTCCAATCCCGAGCTTCAAATGGTCATCCGGCTGCCGTGGATTCGGGTCGCCGGCTGGACGATCGAGTATCACCTGGCGGTGGACGGGCTGAGTCTGCTGCTCATTCTGCTGACGACCTTTCTCACCCCGATCTCCATCCTGTCCAGCTGGAGCGCTATCCAGGAGCGGGTCAAGGAGTTCATGATCTTTTTCCTGCTGTTGGAAACCGGGATGCTCGGGGTGTTCCTGGCGATGGATTTGTTCCTGTTCTACATCTTCTGGGAATTCACCCTGGTGCCGATGTACTTCTTGATCGGAATCTGGGGTGGCGAGCGCCGCATGTACGCAGCGATCAAGTTCTTCTTATACACCATGGCCGGCTCGATCTTGATGCTGTTGGGGATCGTGTGGATCGGCCTGCGGGCCAACACGTTCTCAGTTCCGGAGCTGATCGCAGCCGGAGCCATACCGCAGGAGATTCAGTTTTGGCTCTTCTTGGCCTTCGGGGCGGCCTTCGCAATCAAGGTCCCGATGTGGCCGCTGCATTCCTGGCTGCCCGATGCCCACGTGGAGGCGCCGACCGCCGGCTCGGTGATCCTGGCGGGGGTGCTGTTGAAGTTGGGCACCTATGGCTTCCTGCGTTTCAACCTGTCGCTCTTCCCGCAGGCCTCGCTGCGGCTGGCTCCCTGGATCGCCTTGTTGGCAGTCATCGGGATCCTCTATGGTGCGATCGTTTCTTACGCCCAGCGGGACGTGAAAAAGTTGGTGGCCTACTCTTCGGTCAGCCACCTGGGTTTTGTCATGCTTGGACTTTTCGCCCTGAACCCCCAAGGCATCCAGGGCGGAATCCTGCAGATGGTGAACCACGGCCTGAGCACCGGCGCACTGTTTTTAATCGTCGGCATGATTTACGAGCGGCGCCACACCCGCGAGCTGGACGCCTTCGGAGGGATCTGGAAGGTGATGCCGGTTTACACCGCGATCACCCTGGTGGTGACCCTCTCCTCCATGGGCCTGCCGGGGCTCAATGGGTTCGTTGGCGAATTCACCATCTTGCTCGGGTCGTTTGGCTCGCTGGCAATCGGCTCGGCCTGGTTCGCCGGCCTGGCGGCGATCGGCGTGATCCTGGCCGCGATCTATCTGCTCTATATGTTCCAGAAGCTCTTTCTCGGACCGCTGGACAAGGCGGAGAATCAAGGTCTGACGGACCTCACCCCCCGCGAGGTCCTCACCCTTGCCCCGATCCTGCTGCTCATTTTCTGGATCGGCCTGTATCCGCGGCCCTTCTTCGATCTGATGGCCCCCTCGGTCGATCGAGTGATTGCCCTGGTCAACACCGCCGCGACGGCGATGCGTTGAGATGAGTCCAGCCGACCTGGCCCCAATCTCTGCTTTGTTGATTGTTGCCCTGTGGGCGATCGCACTGTTGATTGTGGATTTGTTCGTCCACCGGAAAGGCGCTACCGCCCTGATCGCGGCGGCCGGTCTCTTGTTTGCGCTGAGCGTCTTAATCCTGCGACCCGGGAGCCCCCAGACCGTCTTCGGCGGGATGATTGTCGCCGACACCTATGCCCGCTTTCTGCAGGGGGTGTTCCTGCTGACGGGGTTGGCGGCGATCGCAGTGGCCCACGACTATTTGAGCCGGATGGGAATCGAGCGAGGGGAGTATTACCCGCTGCTGCTCTTCACGATCAGCGGAATGATGCTGATGAGCCTGGCGGGAGACCTGATCGTTGTTTTTGTCGCCCTGGAGTTGCTCTCCCTTCCGCTCTACGTGCTGGCCGGGTTCGCCCGGCCCAGGCCGGAGTCGGAAGAGTCGGCCATGAAGTACTTCCTGCTCGGCGCCTTCGCTTCAGGCTTCCTGGTTTACGGGATCGCGCTGGTCTTCGGGGCGACCGGGACGACGAACCTGGCCGGGGTAGCCGCCGAACTGAGCGGCGGCGCGGGTCTGCTGCGGGTCGGGGCGATCCTGGTCCTGGTGGGACTCGGATTCAAGGTCGCGGCAGTGCCCTTCCACATGTGGACCCCCGATGTCTATCAGGGAGCCCCGTCGGCCGTCGTTGCTTTCATGTCAGTCGGGGCCAAGGCCGGAGGCTTCGCGGCGCTGCTGCGAGTCTTCATTGCGGCCCTGCCGGACCTGGCCGCCGCCTGGGCTCCGCTGACGATCGCATTGGCTGCCCTCACCATGGCCTGGGGAAACATCGCCGCGATCGTGCAGGGCAATATCAAACGAATGCTGGCTTACTCCAGCATTGCCCACGCGGGCTACATCTTCATGGCCCTGCCGGCAGCCAGCCTCCCGGCCGTGGCTCCGGGAGCGGTGAGCGCGGCCCTGTTCTATCTCTTCGCCTATTTGTTTTCAAATCTGGGCGCCTGGGCGGTGGTCGTAGCGGTCGAGCGAATGGAGGGCGGGGGGCTGCAAATCGACGACTATGCCGGACTGTCTCGCCGCCGCCCTGGCTTAGCCTTGGCGATGGCACTCTTCATGCTGTCCTTGACCGGGTTGCCTCCCACGGTCGGGTTTGTTGCGAAGTTCTTTATCTTCCGGGCGGCCCTGGATGCAGGCCAGCTCGGACTGGCGGTGGTCGGGGTCGTCACCTCCGTGATCTCCGCCTACTACTACCTGCGAGTGGTGGTTGTGATGTACATGCGCTCGGGCGAGCCGGAGACCCGCTCCGAAGGCTGGCTAAATGCCACGATTGGAGTTACTGCGCTTGCGACGTTTGTCTTCGGGATCCTGCCGGGGCCCATTCTGACCCTGGCAGAAAACTCGGCGATCTTGGGGGTATTGCGCTGAGCGGGCTCGGCAGCCGAGGGAGAAAAGTGAGATGCAAACCAGCCAGGCACACGCGGTAATCACCGGCCAGGTTCAAGGGGTAAGTTTCCGCTATTACACCTATCACGAGGCGCTCAAATTGGGGCTGAAGGGCTGGATCCGCAACTTGCGAGATGGGAGTGTGGAAGCCCTCTTTGTCGGCCCCCCGGAATCGATCGAAAGAGTCTTGGCTTGGTGCAAACTGGGCCCGCCCGCAGCCCGGGTCGACGAGGTGCAGGTTGAATGGCAAGACCCGTCGGCGAAGCCGGAGGCATTCCAGGTACGTCCGACCGCAAGCCTGGGGGAGCCGGCCTGAGGGGCTCGGCAGGAAAATCAAGAGCGCCGGCAGTTCAGGGCCGGCGCTCTTTTCGTTACGACGGATAGCGGATTAGTTGAGGCTCGCGCAGGAGCAGGCGCCACCACAGGCGCAGCCGGCACTGTTGTTGGCCGGAACGCTGCGACCCTCCGAATGGGCGAAAAATACTGAGAGCATGCGCGAGGTGTGCTCGCTTTCGCAGTCCTCACACACAATCGGCGCATCCGCCTTCGCCATCGGGCGCAGGGCGTCGAAAACAGTGCTGCAGTCCAGGCAGACGTATTCGTAAATTGGCATCGTTGGAAACCTTCGCTCAATTTTACCCGCTTGGCGCGAGCCGGTCAATCGGCACCTGCTGGGCCAAGCGAGCCGCCGCCCAGTATGTTGCCGGCTGGCGGCTCAATCCGCTCGCCTGATCTGGAACCGGTCGAAATCGCGCACCACCGAAACCGTGGGGAAGATGGCCTGGGCCTCCTCCAGCACTTCCTTTTCTCGGTAACGGCGAGAGATGTGGGTCAGATACAGGCTGGCGACCCCGGCCGCTTTGGCCAGCTCGGCGGCCTGCCGGGCGGTCAGATGGCCGAACTCCTTGGCCAGATCGTGCTCAGCCTCGAGGTAGGTGGCCTCAATCACCAGGCCATCGGCATCCTGGCAGGCTGCAAGCAATCCTTCGGTCGCCGCCGCATCGCCAACGTGCACCAGCCGGGTCCCGCGGCGCGGCGGCCCCAGGACCTGCTCGGGCTCAACCACCCGACCGTCGGCTAGTGTGACCCCGCGGCCGTTGACCAGCTCGCGCCGCGCCGGTCCTTCCGGGACCCCGAGCTGGGAAGCCACCTCGGGGAGAAAGGGTCGGCGGGAGGCCTGCTCGAACACGAAACCGAAGCAGCCTGGCCCGCGGTGCTCGACCGGGAAGGCGTGCAGTCGGAAGTCCTCATCCTCGACTAGCTTGCCGGGCTCGATGGGGAGCAGGTCAATCTTGAGCGGGGGTTTGGCGCCCCGCAGCACGACTCCAAATAGCAGATCGTGAATTCGTTCGAGGGCCCAGGGACTGGCCCAGATCTGGAGTTCGTCCACGGCCTCCCAGCGGGCAAAGGTGGACAGCAAGCCGGCCAGGCCGAGAATGTGATCGAGGTGGCCGTGGGTGATCAGAATTCGGTTCAGCCGGCGGAAACCAACCCCGGCCCGCAGGATCTGGCGTTGGGTGCCTTCACCACAGTCGACCAGGAACCGGTAGTCTCGGAAACTTACGATTTGCGCGCTCAGGCCGCGGTGGACGGAAGGAGCAGAGGCAGAGGTCCCGAGGAATAGGAGTTCGAACACACGCGGTCCAGGACTGAGTGGAGAAAATCGGGCCGGTCATTGTACCTCACTCACGTGGCCGCCGAACCGCCGCCAATCCATGGAGTTTCGTCGCCGATCTGGGTCGATCGCTTCAGCCGGATTCCGATCGCTCGAAGCTGGGAAGCCTCAGCGAGGTCCCGGATGAGGCAGCCCCGGCGGCCAGCGCAGAAACCGCGATCATCAGCGGTGCCGTGGGTGATCCAGCCATGGCTTGGTTGATACCCCAGAGCGCGGCCAACGCCATTACCCCTGCCAAATAGCGGTAGGAAAAGGTTGGCCGCCATATGGGAGCAGGGACCCAGGCCGGGCGAACCGCGGCTACCCACGCGGCGGAGAGCCCCACTCCGAAGAGGGCCAGTCGAGACCAACCTGGCCAATCGGTGACGGCCAGGACAAATGCGGAGGCTGCGCAAAAGAGCAGGAAAGTGTACGCGGCGGCAAGTACCCGGTCCCAGCCGCGCCTGCCCCGCCCGATGGTCTCCCGAATGAGTGCACCGAATGCCCCCGCGATCGCCAGATACAAGCCCACGATCCCGGTCCAGAGAGAGAGTTGTAAGACCATCGTCGCCTCCGAAGCTCTGGATCGGGTCGATGCAAGTTGCATGCCCGCTGCGGAGGACGGGAAGGCTTCAGATCAGACGGTGCGGGCGATCGCGGTGAAGGCCAGGACGGCAATCGCAAGTGCCAGATTCAGCCGGGCCAAGCGATCCTGTCGTCGAAGCAGCGGAGCATGGTCGGCCTGGGGGGCACGCGCCTCCAGGATCGCCATCCGGGCGAGGGCGGGCTGAACTACCCAGGTCTGGTAGACCCCAACACAGACCATGAGTCCGACCGCCAGATGTTTTGCCAGAATGGCCCGTGACCAGGAGTTTTCAATGGAGAGTACGCCGGTGTAGTTCGGATTGGCAGCCATTTGGGTTAGACCGGTGCCGATCAGAACCGCCAGACTGAGCCACGCCAGCGGCTGAAAGCGGCGGCTCAGCGCTTCCAAGACCTGACCGCGCTCCGGCAGCCGGCGCAGAACCGGGGGCAGGATTAACGCCTGAAAGAACAAGCCTCCGATCCACACGACGGTCGCCGCCATGTGCAGCCAGAAGGCAAGCGTGAGCACCCAGGATTGCAACTGTGCTTCCCTACCCTTCGGGGGTCGCAGTCTCGGTCGGCGTCTCCTGCGGGGTTGCTGTGGCTCGCGGAGGCGGCGCGGGCGCGGTGGCAGTCTGGCAGGCATCGTACACCGCGGTTGCCGTTGGAGCGACGGCTTCGTCAGGCAGCACTTCCAAAGAGACCCCCATCAGCTCCTCGGCCAGGCAGGGATCCCCGGCCGCCACCAATTGCAGTGCGTACATCCGCAGCGAAACCGCGTACTTCCAGCTCACATCCCCCCGGATCCCGGGGGCAACCCTGGAGACCAGTTCAAAGTAGAAAGCAGCCTGTTCCCAATTCAGCCCAAAGTAGCTGTTGGCGGTTAGATACAGCTGAGCCCAGCCGCGCCAGTTGCTGGCTTCCTCATCGAGCGGGGCAAAGCTTCCCGCCAGGCTCAAATCATAAATCCCCTCTTCCAGCAGGTGATCTTGTGAGATGCGCTGAATGCCGCGGTTGCGCAGCGCGGCATACAAGAACCCATCCACCTCCACCGATCGATAGGTCGGGTCCTTGGCCCGCAAGGCGAGCAGGGTCTCGATGGTCGTGGTCCACTCCCCGGCGGTATAGGCCGCCTGAGCCTGACCGAGCATCTCTTCGACCAGGGCCAGATTCGGTGTGGGGGTGGCGGCGGGCGGAGCCGGGGTAGGGGGAGGCTCGCGCAGCCCAAGCAGGGCCTCGGCCAACTGCTTGGCGGCGCCGGGGAAACCGGGATCGAGGCGAA
>JAHFAU010000067.1 GCA_023250385.1 Anaerolineales bacterium | reverse complement strand
TTCAATCCGCCCCGCCCTCGACCCAATCTGGATTCGCTACCTGGGATGGTTGGCCGTGCTGGCGGCGGTGATCGCGGCCGGTTACGTCGGGTTCCGATCCTTCGTCGCAGCTCGGGACCTGAGCGCGCTAAACCTCTTTGCCGTCGCGGTGATCGCCGGAGTCGCGAGTTTCTTCTCACCCTGCGCCTTTCCACTCTTACCCAGCTACCTGTCCTTGTTCTTCTTGGCAAGCGGCGCAGAGCCGGCGGCCGGGCTCGGTCGCACCCGACCCCTGCGGTTGGGCTTAGCGGCCGCCCTGGGGGTGATGACCTTTGACCTGGTGCTCGGCCTGCTCATCGCGGTGCTCGGCACCGGCGTGGCGAGTGGGCTGTCCATCACGAGCGCCGAGCCCAGTCAGTTCGTGCGGATCTTTCGGGTCACCGTCGGCCTGCTGGTGCTGGTCCTGGGGATCGGGCAACTCGCCAATTGGAACCTCAAGCCCAGGTTCGCGGAAGCGCTGACCGCCTGGGCCCGGCCACGGCGAGGCGGCGGGCGCAGCCCGGCAACGACGCTGTACCTTTATGGACTCGGGTATAACGCAGCAGGGATGGGATGCACCGGGCCGATACTGGCGGGGCTGATGGTGCTGGCGTTGGCCAGTGGCGGTTTCTCAACCGCCTTGCCGGCGTTTGTGCTCTTTTCCCTGACAATGGGTGGCTTGATGTTGCTGGTCTCCGGGTTGGTGGCGAACTCGAATCAGACCCTCATTAAGTGGCTCAAGTCCGCTACCCCAAGGATCAAGGAGGCAGCCGGAGTGCTGCTGATCCTGGTTGGCGCGTTCAATCCCTATTTCTCACTCAATCTGCGGCTGTTCCGGCAGGTACTGTTTCCATGACTAGGCAGTCGACCAAAGAACGGCTGCAGGCCCGGCGCAGACAGGAACGGACCCGCGGATATGTGGTCTGGGGCGGCGTAGCGGCGGCCGCGGTGCTCGTCATCGGTGGGCTCGTCCTGCGGGCCCGGCAGCTGTCAGGGGGCGAAGAAGTTCCGATCCCAGAGGTCGAGCTGGTGCCGACTGCCGAGTCCTTCAGCCATGTTCCAGAAGGCACCGATCCGGGTCCCTATAACTCTGACCCGCCGTCTTCGGGTCACCATTACCCGACCCCGGCCTTCGCCGGTTTCTATGATGAAGAGCAGGCCGCCTCCTTCAATCCCTTTCCTGCCGGCTACCTTGTGCACAGCATGGAGCACGGCTATGTGATCTTTTGGTACAACTGCGCGGGGTTGAAAACGGGCGACTGCGAGAACTTAAAGAAAGCCATCCAAGGAGTCATGAGCCGGGTGGGCGATTTCAAGGTGATCGGATTCCCCTGGCCTTCGCTGGACGTCCCGGTGGCCATGACCTCCTGGGGCCGCTTGCTCCGATTCGATCAGTTCGATCCGGTTTTAGCTGAGGCGTTCGTCCGAAACAACCGGAACAATCCCAACCAGGCGCCAGAGACCCGCGCGCCGTAGCGGCCGTTAGACCGCAGCGGGGGATACCCCAGAAAAAGACCAGCCCCGATCCTGGGCTGGATGTGTTTCGGGTTAGGTTAGCGTAATCGGCTTAGGCTGGCTTCAACCGAGTGGCAAACTTGGCCTGCACCCACAAACGCACGCCCAACAGGGTCGCCACCCAGTAGAGCAGGTAGGCCGCCACCTCCTCGAAGGAGGGATTGCCGTTGTAGCCGATCAGGGCTTTGAGGAACTCACCGATTGTCGAGCTTTCATCCAAGATCTGGTTGGTGTTCCAGAGCTGGGCATTCAGGGTCGGAAATACACCAGCCTCCTGGAACTCATGGACGCCATGAGCAAACAATCCGGCCGCGAAGAGCAAGAGCAGCGCGCTGGTCACATTAAAGAAGATCCGAACGTTCAGGCGGGCCGTCGTGGCGTAAATCAGGTAACCGATCAGGGCTGCGAGGCCCAGGCCGAGCACGGCCCCGGGGAGGGTCCCCGGGCCCTGGGAGGCAAAAGCAGCGGCAGAGAGGAATAGAGCAGTCTCAATCCCTTCTCGGAAGACGGCGACGAATGAAACTGCCGCCAGGCCCCGGTTGCGGCCGGCCGCGATCGCAGCCTGCACATCTTGTTCAAGGGTGGTCCGCATCAGGCGCGCCTGGTAGCGCATCCAGAAGATCATCCAGGTGAGCACGCCAACTGCGAGGAACATCGTCGTTCCTTCGAAAAGCTGCTCGGCGCTGCCCTCGAGTTTCAGGCCGACAGTCTGAATGACGACCGCCACGCCGATACTGAGTATCGTAGCAGCAAGCACGCCTGCCCAGACGGGGCCTCTACCGGCAGGGTAGTTGATCTTGCGCAAATAGCCGAGAAGGATCCCCACAATTAGCGCGGCTTCCAATCCTTCTCGTAAGGAAATCAGGGTCGCGGCAGCCATCTAATGTGAGCTCCCTCCAACGGGCATTGTATTCGTGAAAACTTTACCAATCCAGCCCTTTTTGGTCAACTACCCTTATATTAATTGGATTCGAACCATGGGAGCGGTCTTGGATTAACATCGGTTAATCCTCGGACGGTCCCTGGCGCCCCGGAGGAACAGGAGCACTCGCCCATGCCGTGCTTCCTGGGCAGCGGTAGTCCGGACCGAACGCGACTTTCTCGGATTGGCCGCTGTAGTACTCTTGAGCGTATGCCAGAGCCAGCCGACCGTGATCTGGTGCTTCGCACCCGTCGCGGCGAAATCCAGGCCTTCGGCGAACTGGTCAGGCGGTATCAGTCAGCGGTGTTCAATGTCTGTTATCGAATGCTCGGCGAGCGGATGGAGGCAGAAGACTTGGCGCAGGAGACCTTTATCCGTGCCTACCGCCGGCTGGCAACCTATGACGCAGATCGTTCATTTGGTCCTTGGGTGCGGCGGGTTGCCACCCGGGTGTGTCTCAATCACTTGGACCGCAACCGGCCGCCCAGCCTGGAGTTGGACGAAGATCGCGATCGGCCGCTGGTCGCGGTTGGCGACGAGCCGGAGGGCGTCTTAGCGGGGGCCCAAGCCTCGGACGCGCTGCGGCGGGCGATCAGGGAGCTTCCGGCCCGCTATCGGGCCGTGATTGAGCTGCGACACTACCAGGAAATGAGCTATGCTGAGATCGCGGAACTGTTGGAGATTCCGCTCAGCGATGTCAAGAGCCACCTGTATCGGGCTCGGAAATCTCTGGCAAGGAGTCTGATGGGGAGTGGGTAATCATCCGAACGACAGCCTCCTGCATGCCTACCTGGATGAAGAGCTGGAACCCGGCCAGCGGGCGGAGTTGGAGGCACACTTGCAGTCCTGCCGCGCGTGCACGCGCGACTTAGAGCGATTGCGACAGCTCTTTACGTCCATCGAAGGACTGCCCGACCGGGGCCTCACCCGGGATCTCACCCCCGCCATCCTGAGCGCGCTGTCGCCCCTGCCGCCCTGGGTTCCCTCCCTCGCGATTGGCGAACTGCTGGGCGCGCTTGGAATCGTCGCGGCGCTCATTCTTGGACTTGGAACGAGCGGAATCTTGGTCGGGCTGTCGGCGGCCTTCGGGCGGATCGTGACCCAGCTGGAAGCGGCGGGCAGCCAGCTCGCGCTTGGTTGGCAGGCGGCGCTGACATGGCTGAGATCGAGCTCGTCTTTGAGCACGCTCCAGCTCCCTGAGATGGCCTCCGCCGGGATCTGGGCGACGATCGCGATCGCGGCCGTGGTCCTGTGGTTTGTTGGGAACGGCCTGGTGTTGGGGCGGGTCCGGAGGCGAAGCTAGCGATGAACGACGGCGTCGCGATGCTGGTTGCTGCTCCGTTTGTCTTTGCCTCGTTGGTCGCGCTCTTCAGCCTCCTGCGAGTGTTGTTTCCTGACCAGGTTGGCAGTGCACAGCGAGCAGCAATCGAGATGCCCGGCCGGTCGTTCGCCCTCGGCACGGTTAACCTGCTGTTTCTCAGCGTCATCGTGGCGGCTTTCGGCGCGCTCGGCGGTGGCGGGGCAGGGGTCTTCCAATTGCTCGCGCTGATCCTACTCGGGCTGCTGGTGATCGCCTTGGCCTTCGGGCTCGCCGGGATGTCGGTGCTGGTCGGAGAGCGGCTGCTTCCAGACGCCTCCCACACCCGCCAAACCGCCTGGGGAGCAGCCGCCCTCGTGCTGGCCTCCCTCACTCCATTTGTAGGCTGGTTCGGCCTGTTCCCCTATCTCGCGATCCAGGGACTTGGCGGCTTTCTCATCGGCCTCTTCCGCCGGTCCCCGCGCTAAGTCACCCGCTCCCCGCGACAAACCTCCTTCTGGGCCTGTATTACCGGCAAAACCAACACCGCTGATCTCGCTTCGGCGGAAAGGAGCCGGACGATGGCCGATGTCTACGCTGTCTTTGGAACCCTGATCGGACTGGGGATCGCCTACCCCGGAATGCTCACTGCCTGGTGGCTGATGTTTCCCCGGATTGTCAGCCGGGCCAGCGGGCGGCTCGAGCACACTCCCTGGCGCTGCCTGGCCATTGGAGGCGGACTGGCGTTGCCGCTTGGGATCGTTGTTGCGATCTTGTTGGCGGTGCCTAGTGGGCCGGTCAAGTTCGTCGGGGCAACTCTGCTGTTTGTCTCCCTCGCATTCGCCAGCTTGGGGGCCAGCGGCCTCGCAGACCTCATGGGAAGGCGATTGACGAGCAAGGTTGGCCAGAGCGGCTCGCAGCTGGCCGGGTTCGTGCGCGGCGCAGTAGCGCTCGAATTGGCCGCTGCTTTTCCGGGGATCGGTTGGTTCCTGGTACTCCCCCTTGGCACCGTGGCCGCCTTCGGCGCGGCAACTTTTGCCGTACTTGGCTGGATGCCGGCCCGCAAAAGCGCGCCGGTGGTCGAGCCCGCCCTGAGCCAGGCGCTCGGATGACCCTCAGCCGGCGCGAATTTCTGCGGCTCGCCGGTCTGATTGCCGGCGGCGCCACAGTCTCAGCCTGCTCGCCGATCTATCGCCAGCTGTCCAGCGCGCCGGGACCCGTTGCCGGCTGGCCGCCGATCAGTACGTGGGATTTTCAGGTCTTGAGCCGGCTGAGCTATGGTCCAACCGAGCAGGATCGCTCCGATATCACCGGCCTCGGCTGGAAGAGCTGGGTCGAGCTGCAGCTCGATCCCGAATCCATCGACGATCAGGCCGTCAATTGGCGCCTGCGCTCTCTCGATAGCCTCCGCAGCGATCCGGACACGCTTGCCGATTGGGACAAAGAAGTCCTGATCGCTGAGTTGCAACAGGCCGCCCTGCTGCGGCGGGTGTACAGCCGCCGCCAGCTCTACGAGCGGATGGTCGAGTTCTGGAGCGACCACTTCAACATCTCAGTTTGGAAGGGAGATTGCTGGTTCCTGAAAGCCATCGACGACCGGGAGGTCATCCGGCAGCATGCTCTGGGCGACTTCCGTGAATTGCTTTGGGCCTCGGCCCATTCCCCGGCTATGTTGGTGTACCTGGACAACCAGGCCAATGAGAGTGCGGCCCCCAACGAGAATTACGCCCGCGAGCTGATGGAGCTGCACACTTTAGGAGTGGACGGAGGCTACTCCCAATCCGACGTGATGGAGCTGGCGCGTTGCCTGACCGGCTGGACGGTCAAGCGGCATTTCTGGCAAGGCCAATTCACCTTCAACCCAGACCTGCACGATCAGGAACCCAAGCAGGTGCTCGGACGCCGGGTTGAGCCTGCCGGGCAACAAGAAGCCGAGTCCATTCTCGACGAACTTGCCTTTCATCCCTCCACTGCCCGCCACGTGGCCACTAAACTGATCCGGCGATTCGTAAGTGAAGCTCCATCGGAGCAGTTGGTCGAGGATACTGCTCAGACCTTCCTAGCGACAAACGGATCGATTCGAGCCGTGCTCGAGAAGTTGCTGCTCGATGCCCCCACAGAATGGAGCGCCAAAGTAAAACGGCCGAACGATTTCATCGCCGGTGGTCTTCGGACTCTCGGCGCCGATACCGATGGCTCCCGGCCGGTTCAGGAATATCTGGGGCAAATGGGGCAGCCCGCCTTCGGGTGGCCAACCCCGGACGGGGCGCCGGATCGCTCGGATTACTGGATCAACAATCTCCTGCCGCGCTGGCGCTTTGCACTCGACCTCGCCCAGAACCAGATTGGCGGAACGACCCTCGATCTGAAGAGGATTGCGACCGCCGCGGGTGGGGAACCTTTCAACCGGGTGTCGGAGCTGCTGCTCGGCACGCGGCTGGATCCTGAGCTGAGCACTGGCTTGCTGGAGGCAATCGGCTCCGTTGGCGAGCAGACTCAGCTTCAGCTGTCGCTGGCGGGACTGTTGGCCTCACCAGGATTCCAATGGCACTAGGCGCAGTGAAATGAGAGGTGGAGCGACCATGAAGCGGTCCGAGTTCATGCATGTGTTGCGCGAATCGTGTTGCGAGCCGGCGGCTGGTGACCGGGCCCATCGAATTTGGCCGGCCTGGATGCCGCGCCTGGCCTTCAGCGAGGCGCAGCGCGGCGACACACTGGTGGTGATCTTCCTGCGCGGCGCGGCGGACGCACTGAACATCATCGTTCCCCACGGCGAAGCCGCCTACTACTCGCAGCGCCCAACTCTGGCGATCGCACGGCCGGACGACCCGAGGGCAAAGGCCGCCGACCGGGTGATGGACCTGGACGGATTTTTTGGCTTCCACCCCGCGCTGCGACCGCTGCTGCCGGCCTGGCAGCAGGGGCAGCTGGCCCCCATTCACGCCTGTGGCGCCCCGGACGAATCCCGCAGCCATTTCAAGGCGATGGAACTCATGGAGCGGGGGGTCGAGGACCCGGCCGGACCCGCCTCAGGCTGGATCAACCGTCACCTGGCCAGCCTGGACACCGGCAACCCTTCTCCGCTGCGAGCGGTCGGCCTGGGCGAAGCGGCTCAACGCAGCCTGCAGGGGGCCATCCCGGTCACCGCCTTGCGCTCGATCTCCGAGTTCCACCTGGCCGGCGATCGGCGAATCGAACAGCTCATGCAAGCCGGGCTCTCCGCCCTCTACCGGAGCGAGGACCCATTGGGTCTGTTGGGGCAGGAGACCCTCCGAATCTTGGACACCTTGGAAAGATTGCATCCGGAGTCGTATCGACCGCGCCAGGCGGCGGTCTATCCAAACACCGAATTCGGGCTGGGCCTGTTGCAAATCGCGATGCTGGTCAAGGCCGAGGTTGGGTTGGAGGTGGCAGCCGTCGACCTGGGCGGTTGGGATACCCACTTCGCCCAGGGGGCCAACGAGGGGTACATGGCCGAGTTGCTGGGAGACCTTGGGCAGGGCCTGGCAGCGTTGCACGCCGACCTGGCGGACTTCCATTCCCGGCTGACGGTCGTAGTCATGACCGAGTTTGGCCGGCGGGTGCAGGAAAACGCCAGCCTCGGCACGGACCATGGGCACGGCAGCCTGATGCTGCTGCTAGGTGGAAACGTGGTTGGGAACAAGGTCCATGGCCGGTGGCCGGGATTGGATCGCGAACAGCTCTTTGGTCCTGGCGACCTGGCGGTGACGACCGACTACCGTGACGTTCTGAGCGAGGTCTGTGGGCTGCGACTTAACAACCCCTCCCTCTCCCAGATCTTTCCGAATTATCGGCCGCAGCGGTTCGGTTTCTTACGCGGCGGCTGACCCCGCTCAGCGCCGCCAATTTAAGAACGCCTTCAGGACCCGCAGATTGATGTCGAAGTCGGTGCTGCGATGGGTCTCTAGCTCGAGATCGATCGCCGCGATCCCCTGGTCGGCGGCCCAATCTGCGAACTGACCGGTGAATAGGCAGCCGGAGTCGACCGGTGGATACGGGTAGGGAGTGACTGCCGCCACCGCCTCGGCAAGCCGGACCGAGTCCTGAGCTGGGGGTTGCCCTCCGGGAAAAATACCCAGAGCGGCGCTGTGGTAGCTGATGATCGAATCAAACCGCTTCTCGAGGATGAATGACAGCAGGGCCGCTACCTCCGGCTCCGAAGCCGGAGTGGCGCCGCCGCTGATCGGCAGGTAGTTCCAGCACCCCTCTTTCGGACACTCCGCCTGCCAGTTCGACGGCCAGTTTCGATTCAGATCTACCCCGTTTTCGTTCGCCCGGCCGGGCCGGCCGTGGAAGCGCGCTTCGCCATCCGGATTCAGCGCCGGCAGCACGTACAGACTGATCCGGCGCGGCACCAGCTCTGGATGGTCGCCCAGGTAAACCATCAACTCGTACGCCAGCTCGATCGTATTCCACTCATAGCCCCCATGAATCCCGCCCACAATCAGTCGGCGGATCGGGCCGCGTCCGAAACGGAAGACCTCCAACGGCCGGCCGGCAACGCTGTATCCGATCACCTCTGGACCGCTACCGAGGGGTGTCGGACTGGGCTCAGGTGACGGAGACGGTAGGCGGGTCGGCGACGGCTTGCGGGTGGGGGTTGGAGTCCAGGCCGGCGGCAGGCGGAGCGGAGAGCCAGCATCGACCCACGACCCCAGGGCCGGCCCGCTGTTGCACGCGGCCAGCCATAGACAGAGCACAGCCATCAGGATCAGGCCCCCCAACCCCGACAGATTTCCAAGCGTCTGCTTAGAGCGACCCTTCATTGGTGTAATCCTGAGCTGGGAATACAGTTCTACCTCCCCAGCGACCGGCGCCGTAGTAAAAGGCTGGGCCATTTGCTACAATGACCGCGGCCCGCGGCCAACCCCCGCCCGGCCAGTTTTTGTCATGCCCCTTAAACGCGGTGAAACCCTCCACAAGCGGTATCGAATCGACAGCGTCCTGGGTCAGGGCGGCATGGGTGCAGTGTACAAGGCCTATGACGGCAACCTGAATGTCGAAGTCGCGGTCAAAGAAAACCTCTTCACGACCGAAGAATTCGCCCGCCAGTTCTACAAAGAAGCATCGATTCTGGCCAGCCTGAGGCACCCCAATTTGCCTCGGGTAACCGATCACTTCGTAATCCGCGGCCAAGGCCAATACTTGGTCATGGATTTCATCCAAGGCAAAGACCTGCGCGAGCGGATTGAAGGTGACGGCCTGATCGCCGAAGGGGAGGCGATCCCCTGGTTCATGGAAGTCGCCGACGCCCTCGCTTACCTCCACGGCCGTAAGCCGTATTCGATCCTGCACCGCGATATCAAGCCGGGCAACATCAAGATTCAGCCAGACGGTCGCGCGGTGCTGGTCGATTTCGGCCTGGCCAAAGTGGACGACAAGTCCGAGAACACAACGACCGGGGCCAAAGCCATGACCCCCGGGTTCTCGCCACCGGAACAGTACGGCACCGGACGGACTGACTCGCGGACCGACATCTACTCGCTCGGGGCCACGATGTATGCCTGCCTGACCGGCGCAATTCCAGAGGACTCCCTCGAGCGGGCCATGGGACGCGAAGAGCTGACGCCGCTCCGCAGGCGGAACCCGAGAGTCACTGCGGCCCTGGCCCGAGCGATCGAGAAGGCGCTGGCCGTGCGGCCGGACGAGCGCTACCAGTCGATGGTGGAGTTCGCGGCCGCGCTGGGGTCGGCGGCTCAGGCCAGCAAGCCGACCCTGGTGCGGGACTATCCA
>JAHFAU010000066.1 GCA_023250385.1 Anaerolineales bacterium | reverse complement strand
TTGGCCTTTACCGCCGGGGATCGGGCAAGCTCGCGCAATTCCGAAGCGGCCGATTGGTACCAGCCCTCCGACTCGTGTGGGTGAATCCCAACCGCGGCGAAGAGCCCGGAGCGGCTCTCGGCCAGGCTCACCGCTTTACGACTGGTGGGCAGGTCGATCCCGGGAACAATCAGGGTGCCAATTCCGGCGGCTTGGGCTCGCTCGAGGGTTTGATCCAGATCGCCGGAAAACTCAGGCAGGATTAGGTGGCAATGAGTGTCGGTTAGCTGCTGGCTCATCCCAATCCGATCAGCCTTAAGCCGTCCGCCAGGATTGGCTCGACCCACTCCTGGTGAGTGGTCTCACAGTAGACCCGGACAATCGGTTCAGTCCCTGAAAAGCGGATCAGCAGCCAGCCTCCGTCTTCGAGCTCAAACTTGTAGCCATCGGTGCGGTTGATGGAGCTCACTCTCAGTCCGCCGACCGTTTGCGGGGCGGCCGAGCGGATCGCGTTTTCCCTCGCTTGGCGGTCGCCCGCCTCGAGCGCGGTGTCGATCCGCTTGTAATAGCTGGGCCCCACCGATTCAAACAGCAGCTCGATCAGCTCCGAGGGCTTTCGCCGCAGCTGGACCATCATGTCGAGCAAGTACAGCCCTGCGAGAATTCCGTCCCGTTCCGGCACGTGATGACGGAAGGCATAGCCGCCGGACTCCTCGCCGCCGATCAACGCGTCGACTTCCAGCATTTTCGGGGCGACGTATTTGAACCCCACCCCGGTTTCGTAAACCGGGACCTGGTAGATCGATCCCAGTTTGTGCAGCAGTGCGGTCGTAGAGAGGGTCTTTACGATCGGGCCGCGCGCCCCGCGCACTTCCAGCAAGTAGTAAGCCAGCAGTGCGAAGACTCGCAGCTGGTCGATGAATTCACCATGCTCATCTCCGACACCCAGGCGGTCGGCATCCCCGTCGGTGACGAGCAGCACGTCAGCCGCCTGCGTTTTGGTGGCGGCCAGGCCGACATCGACGTTGGGAGGGATAGGTTCCGGGCGACTCATCTCGGGGAAGACCGGGTTGCGCTCGCCGTGGATTTGGATCACTTGGGTCTTTCCCCCAGACAAGAAGCGGGCGAACCAGCCGGCGCCATTCCCCCACATTGCGTCGACCATCACAGTCAAGCCAGCCGCACGCAGGCGCTCGAGATCGAGCAGGCCTTGAATCTGATTGACATAGGGCGGCTTTGGATCGAAGAAGGCGATCGACCTGGATCGCAGCCCTTCCGAGAGCGGGATCCGTGGCACCGAGGCGGCCGAATCGGGGATCTGGGCCTCGATCTCGGCGAGCCCCTCCGGGGCGATCGCCCCCCCATGGCGATCGCGGACCTTGAATCCGTTGTCGCTGGGAGGGTTGTGGGAGGCGGTAATATTGACTGCCCCGGCCGCGGAGTTCGCTACTACCGCAAAGGATATGACCGGGGTCGGGGTGGCCTCCTGGGTGAGCAGGACTGTCAGCCCGTTGGCTGCAAGCACTTCCGCCGCGCACTCGGCGAAGTGTTCCGAGGCGAAGCGCCGGTCGTAACCTACGATGACCGGGCGGCTGGAGCCCTCGGCCTTCAGCAGAAACTGCGCATAGCCGTGGGTGGCCCGCCGGACACTCGCAAAGGTGAAGTCTTCGGCGATCCTGCCTCGCCAGCCGTCGGTCCCAAACAGGATGGCATCCGCTGCCATGTCGCTTCGCGCCTGCCGAGAGTCCGTTCGGTTACTGCTTATGTAGGATAGTTCGTCGGGGCGTTCGGGATTATACCGTGAAATATGGTACAAACGCGCCGCGTTGCTGGCGCGGCGGCCGTGTGATAGACTCACGCGGCTGAACGCGGCGTGACTTTCCGCTCCCTCCGGCACAACCTCGTGTCAGGAAGGGGGCAACTCCGTGGAAAGGAACTCGGCGATTGCGCAACTATGAGGTGGCGTTTATTGGGGATCCGGACCTCGATGAGGCGGGACTGACTGCGCTGGAGGACCGGGTGAAATCCTGGGTGGAGGCGGCGCAGGGCAAGACGATCCAGGTCGATCGGTGGGGGAAGCGCAGGTTCGCCTACCCGATTGGGCGGCGGACCGAGGGCTACTACGTCTTCATGCGAACCGAGATGCCACCGGCCGCGGGGGGGGCGATCGAGCGTGACCTGCGGCTCACCGAACAGGTGCTACGGTTTCTGATCACCCAGCAGGAGGAGGATCAACCTGCCGCCGCATGACCCGGCATTGACCAGCCATTCCAACCGATCCGTGGCGGCAGCGCGCGGCCACGGCCCGGGACGAGCCCCGAGGGAGAGGAACAGTTGAGCGACGAAGAGCAGGAACAAACCGAGTCTGGGCCAGCCAGGCGCTTCCGCCGGAAGCCACGCGCCTGCCAGTTCTGCGCCGACCAGGCCACCTCGATTGACCATAAGCAGACCGAATTGCTGAAGCGCTTCACTTACGATTCGGGCAAGATCCGGCCACGCCGAGACAGCGGCGCCTGCGCCCGCCATCAGCGGATGCTGGGTAGGGCGATCAAACGCGCCCGCCACTTGGCGCTGCTTCCCTACGCTGCGGATCGGTTCCGCTAGCCGCAAAAATACCGGGTATCGCGAGTTGAGCGCGCGGCCCTCGCTTACTCCCAAGCACATCGCCAGAGCGGATCGGGAACAGACCCTGCGCAACCGCATTCTGGCCGGCGCAGGTCTGACTCTCGCCCTCGTGATTGGGTTGTTGGCCTACGGCTGGATCCAGGTCAACGTGATTCAGCCCCCCCAGCCTGTGGCGATCGTCAGCGGGCAGGAAATCTCGACCGGCGCTTTCCGCGAGCGGGTGAAGCTCGTGCAGTACAACCTGCAATCGCAGTATTCGAGTTTGAATAGCATATTGGCAGTAGTGGGAGACGATGCCCAAGCCCGCTCGACCTACCAGTCCCAATTGAACAACGTAACCCAGCAGCTGGGCAGCCCGCTGTTTGTCGGGAGTTCGGTGTTGGATGGGTTGATTCAGGAGGTACTGGTCGAACAGGAAGCAAATCGCCGCGGGATCAGCGTTACCGAAGAAGACATCGATTTGGCCATCGAGCAGAACTTCGGGTTCTCGGAGCGGCCTACGGTCGTTGCTTCAGCGTCGCCCAGCGGGACGACCCTGAGCGAACCCAGCGCCTCCCCGAGCGAATCCAGCTCGGCTGCGAGCGACTCTACGGCGACGCCCGTTGGCCCAAGCGCTACGCCCTATACCCGCGAGTTGTTCGAACGGAATTACCAGGCTTTCGTGACTAACCTCGGGTCCTTCGGCGTCACGGAAAGCGCGGTCCGCTCGGAGCTGCGGGCCCAGCTCTATAGGGAGCGACTGAGCAAAACCTTTGAGGCCGAGGTCCCGCGGATTCAAGAGCAGGTCTGGGCACGGCACATTCTCGTGGCCGATGAATCGCTCGCCGCTGACTTGCTGGCGCAGGCTCAGTCCGGGGCGGATTGGGAAACTTTGGCACTAGAGAACTCAACCGACGAGGGCAGTAAAGCACAAGGGGGTGACCTGGGATGGTTTGGGCGAGGGCGGATGGTGGAACCTTTCGAGAAGGCCGCCTTTGCTGGACAGGTCGGAGAGATCGTCGGACCGGTGCAGAGCGACTTCGGCTGGCATATTATTGAAATCCTGGGGCACGAAGATCGAGAGCTAAGCGATGCTGACTTTCGATCTGCCGTTGCGCAGGCTTTCGATGAATGGCTGAACGGTTCCCGCGATGCCGCCGAAGTCACGATCCGCGACTATTGGACCGAGCGGGTTCCGTCCCCTCCTGTACTCCCCCGTAGCCAGGGCTGACCCGACCCGATCGCGGCGGAAAGTTTCCTCCAGCAGCCTGCCCGCTGGGCCAGCATGCCCTGGGGGACTACTTGAAGGCCAGCCGGCCACTGGCTATACTGTGCGCAATAGGGTCCGGTGAAACTCCAACGACTGCTCGACGCCCTCCCAGAGACCACTTCGCCCGCTGATCGCGAACGGATTGAGCGCGCCCATCTGTTTGCCGGCCGGGCTCACAAAGGACAGAAGCGGGCTTCCGGCGAACCGTACATCAACCACTGTGTGGCCGTGGCCACGATCATGGCCGAGCTTGGCGCTCCAATCCCCACCGTGGTCGCGGCCTTGCTGCATGACACGGTGGAAGACTCATCGGTCACGCTAGAAGAAATCAACCAGGAGTTTGGGAAGGAAGTGGCCGCCCTGGTCGACGGGGTGACCAAGCTGGCCCAGCTGCCGCGGGTAAGCCAGAGCGAGGGACCGGGTAAGGCTGATCGGGCCTCCAAGGGCGAGTTGGCCAAGGAAACCCTGCGTAAGACGTTTCTGGCAATGGGTGAGGACGTGCGGGTGGTCGTGATCAAGCTGGCCGACCGCTTGCACAACATGCGAACCCTCTCGCACTTGCCCAAAGAAAAGCGGGAGAGCATCGCGGATGAGACCCTGGAAATCTTTGCTCCGCTCGCCAGCCGGCTCGGAATCTGGCAGGTGAAGTGGGAACTTGAAGATCTGGCCTTCCGCTACGTATATCCGGAGGAGTACAAGAATCTGGCCGAAAGGATGGATAGCCGCCGCCCGGACCGCGAAGGTAATATGCGTCATATCACTCAGCAGGTCCAAAGTCTGCTGGGGACAAACGGAATTACAGCAGAAGTAGAGGGGAGGCCGAAGCATCTGTACTCAATCTTTCGCAAGATGGAACGCAAGGGCTTGGCCTTCGAGGAGGTATTCGATGTGCGGGGCGTGCGGATCTTGGTGGCCTCCGAATCGGACTGCTACCTGGCGCTCGGCGTAATCCACAAGCAATGGAGACCGGTGCCAGGAACCTTCGATGACTACGTGGCGACTCCTAAAGACAACTTTTACCAGTCGCTGCATACCGGCGTGATTTTCGAAGACGGGAAGACATTGGAGGTGCAAATCCGGACCCCCGAGATGCACGAGAATGCCGAGTTCGGAATCGCAGCCCACTGGCGCTACAAGGAGGGACGGGTCCGCGACGATGGGTTTGAGCGTCGAGTCAATTGGCTCCGCAAACTAATGGAGTGGCGCCAAGACGTAACCGACGCGGGCGATTTCGTCGATGCGATGAAGTCGGACGTGTTTGAGGATCGAGTGTACGCCTTCACCCCGCGCGGCGACATCATCGATCTGCCGGGCGGTTCGACTCCGATCGACTTCGCTTATCACATCCACACCGAAATCGGCCACCGCTGCCGTGGGGCAAAGGTCAGCGGCAAGTTGGTCAGCCTCGACACCCGGCTAAAGACCGGTGATTCGGTAGAAATCCTGACCGCCAAGCGCGGTGGGCCGAGCCGGGACTGGCTCAATCCAAGCCTTGAGATGGTGCGCAGCCAGCGGGCTCGAACCAAGATTCGGCAGTGGTTCCGCAAGCAGGACCGAGAACAGAACCTCACCCACGGTCGGCTGCTCGTCGAGCGCGAGCTGCGCCGGCTCGGAATCGACGGGATCCAGATCGACAAGCTCGCTCAGGATTTGAATTTTTCCGGCGGTGACGATCTTTACGCCGCGGTCGGGGTAGGCGATATCAATCTTGGAAAAATCGTCAAGCGGGTCGTGGAACGTGACGAAGCCAAACTCGGCTTCGCCCCGCAAGTCGAGCGCCGGCCAGCGCCTGTGCATAGCGCCGAAGAAGTGCAGGTCTTGGGTCTAAGCGGATTGCTCACCAAGCTCGGGCTATGCTGCAGCCCGATGCCGGGCGATCCGATTATCGGATACGTCACCCGCGGCCGGGGGGCTACCATCCACCGCCAAGATTGCCCAAATGTGCTGCGTATGAAAGAGAAGGAACGGCTGGTCAGCGTCTCGTGGGGACAGGCCAAGCAAACCTATTCCGTGTCAGTTCGGATTCGGGCCTACGACCGGGATGGCCTCATGCGAGACGTATCGACGTTGGTGACAAATGAGGGTATTAATATGTCCTCAATCCATGTTTCGACCACGGAGAGTCTCGCGATTTTTGATCTGGTGATGGGAATCACCGACCTAGCCCAATTGAGCAGGCTTCTGAATCGCCTGGAGGCCCTCCCAAACGTGCTGGAAGCACGCCGCGTCCAGCCTGGGTGAGACCAAAGACCATCCGACGGAGGACGCTTGCCTAGGATTCGCTGCCACTATATCGACTGTGTTTTCTTGGAGGGCGGTTACTGCGGAGCCTCCACGGTCGAGATCGACCCGGACGAGGGCTGTATGACCTACACCCACGTCGCTGAGGTCGGCGCGGACGAAGACATCAACGAGGAAGAGTTGGAAGAGATCTGGGAGGATGATGACGAGGAGCTGTACAAGGGCGAGGAAGATGAAGAGGAAGACGATACTTGGGCCGAAGAAGAGGAAGCCTGACGTCAGGCGCTTATTCCTGGAGTATTAGCGGCGCCCATCCGGGCGCCGCTACTTGTTCTCTTCTGACTCCGACCCCTCGGTCGAGGTTCGCAATCTGGATGACAGGGTTCGCGCCAGGATGTCCTCCAATTCATCGCGGGGTTGACCGGCTTTGGCCCTGCGTTTCTCGGTGCTCCGGCCGGGTGGGGAGGCCTCCAGGGCTTGGCGCAATGCCAGTTCCATCGCGGTCGGAAGCTGTTGCTCCTCTTCCGGCTCGAGCACTTCCTCTAACTGGGCGGCCTTAAGGCTGAGGCGAATCTGTTTCTTCTTTCGGTCAACCTCCAGAACCGTCACAGCCAACTCCTCACCGACTCGGATCTGCTCCCGCGGATCGCGAACATACTCGTCGCTGATCTCGCTCACGTGGACTAGACCGGGTCGCTCGGCGCCAACCTCCACAAATGCGCCGAAGGCTTCAATCCGGATGACCTCCCCACGCAATTGCATTCCGGGTTGGATTTGGCCCCAGTTAAGGGTTACGGGTCGGATCATGCTGAGTTCGAGGCGCTGAGCCACAGGATCCACTCGGCTGACCCAGAGTTCAACATTCTGGCCGGGCGCCAGGACGTCCTCGACCCGATTGACCTTCCCTGACTTTAGCCGCGAGATGTGAAGGAACCCCGGGGCTTCAACGCCGATGTCCACGAAGGCGCCGGCCAGCTCCACGCTGGTTACGGTCCCGCTCACCCGGTCGCCAGGTTGAATGTTTTCGAGTTTGCGTTCGCTCATGCCTGGGGATCGAAGGCCGGGATTATATCATCGGGCCGGCGCTCATCCGGCCCTTTCGGTCGTCGTGAACCCGCGCCGAATCAGCACATACCACTGGGCGATCTGCTGAAACCGATCGCTCGGGTCTTGAATTGGGCCGATGTTCGCCCCGCGCACTTCGGCGCGGACCGCATAGTTGTAGATCGGGTGGAAAAGCAGCAGCGCCGGGACCTGATCCCGAAACCGGTATTGGAAATCACGGTACAGTGCTTGGCGGCGGCGGGGGTCCGGCGTGGTGCGGGCCTGCTCGAGCCAGATGCTGATGTTGCGATCTTGGTATCCGGAGTAATTTTGCCCGGTCTCGACCTGCGAGTCGTGCCAGAAAGGATAGGGATCCGGATCAGCAAGCTGGGCAGTATCGATCTCGGTCAAAACGGCCTCGAAGCGCCGGGGTTCCAAAAGCTCCGGAAGAATCTGCTCGGCCGGAACGGACGTCAACTCGGCCCGGATTCCAATTTCTGACCAGGCGGCCTGCAACATGGCCGCCAGCTGCTCATACGGCGCAATTTGGGGATAGGCAAGCTCGAATGAAAGCTCACTTTCCCCGTCCGAGCGGACGTACTCCGGTGTCCCGGGGGCGACCCCGACTGGTAGCTCCCAACCCAGGTCGGTCAGTATATCGGCCGCTAACTCCGGATCATACGGAAGCGGATCCAGCCCGTCGACATAGGCCCAGTTGCCGGGGAGGATTGGACTCGCGGCCGGCAGACCCTGGCCGTCCAAAATGGCTCCGATGATTTGCTCGCGATTGACCGCCAGGAGGAGCGCTTGGCGGAACTCCTTCTGAGCCAGGAATGGCTTATCGGTGCTTCGATTGTTGAGGAAGACAGTCGCAGTCTGGGGAGCGCGAGCCGAATACAGGTTGAGCCCGGGCTCTGCGAGAACTGCGCCGAGGATATCGTTGGTGACGTTTCCGATTCCATCGACAATTCCGTCCCGGAATGCTTGCAGGGCAGCCTGAGAGTCATCGAAAAAACGGAACTCAATCCGCTCAAGGAACGGCCGGCCAGGAGCAAACTGCTCAAACCCAGTCAGGCTGACGCCGCTGACCTGGCCGTCCTCGGAGAGCAAGAAACTCTCGAACTTGAACGGTCCGCTCCCAATCGGCTCCCGGTTGAATGGGTGGTCGACGAGCTCAGCGGCGGAGACACCCCGCAGCAAGTGGTCGGGCAGCAGTCCGACCGTGAGATAGTCCAGAAAGGGGGCGTAGCTCTCAGGGAGCTGAAACTGAACGTTCCTATCATCCAGCTTGACGATCTCGATCTCCTGCCAGAGGGATTGCAGGTCGTCGTCCCCGGGTAATCCACCTTCCTTGAACTTGGAGAAGGTGAAGATCACATCGTCCGCCGTGACCGGCTCGCCGTCGTGCCAGCGGACATCCGCCCGCAGGGTGAAGTTGTAGAGGGTCGCATCCGCCGAAATAGCCCATTTCTCGGCCAGTTCCGGGACCGGTTCGCCTCGAGAGTTGAATCGGATCAGGCTTCCATAAATCAGCCGATCGATGTCACGGTCGGCCTGGTTGTAGCGATCGAGCAACGGGTTCAAGCGGACCGGGCGACCGATCAAGGCTTCGGCGTATGAACCTCCTTGAACAGGCTGCAGGAGATCAGCTTCTGGGCCAGGGGTCTGCCCGAGCAGCAGGCCCAGGACGAGCAGCAGGCCACCGACGGCGATCGCAAGCTGCCAGCCGATCTTACGCATGGTGAGAGGAGCGGGACCTAACCGCCCAATGTGACGCTGAGGAGAGCGAGCAAGAAATAGAGTAAGCTGAGAACGATGGTGAGGTTGAAGGCCAGGCGCTCTACCCCACGCCGTACGTGGTATCCACTGCCGCCAAAATCGCCGCCCCCCAGGCCCCCGAGCCCGGCTCCCTTGCTTTGCAGCAGCACCAGCACGATCAGTGCGATTGACACGATGACCAGCGCCAGGTTCAGGTAGGTAGACATGCTGCCGCGCTTAGCGGCGGGGGATTATAGCATAGTGCACTCGGACCGGTCCTCGCGGAGACCTCGAAAGCGCATAGCCATCTTCCGTCAATTACAGGCTGGGCGTGAGCATTGGTCCGAGGAGACCGACGGGCGCTCTAGCCCGGGGCAATGGTTTGGGTCTTCAGAAAGGCCGAGATAAGCTCGTCCAGGTCGCCGTCCAGCACTGCAGCCGGGTTACTGAGTTCCAGGCCGGTGCGATGGTCCTTGACCAGCTGATAGGGGTGGAGCACGTACGATCGGATTTGGCTACCCCATTCGGCACTCACGTGCTGACCCTTGATCGCTGCCAGCTGCTCCTCCCGCTTCTGGCGCTCCAGATCCAGCAGCTTCGCCCGCAGTACCCGCATGGCGTTTTCGCGGTTC
>JAHFAU010000065.1 GCA_023250385.1 Anaerolineales bacterium | reverse complement strand
CGTATCCGGAGGTTCCTCTCGCCGCCTACAACGTGAGCGGCGAGTACGCCATGATCAAAGCAGCCGCGGCAAAGGGGTGGCTCGACGAGCGGGCTGTGGTGCTCGAGCTACTGACCGCAATCAAGCGGGCCGGCGCCGACCTGATCCTCACTTACCACGCCAAGGAGGCAGCCCGCTGGATGCGGGAGAGCTGATGCTCGAAGAACGACAGCGCAGCCTCAATCACTTTTCGCTCTATCGCTTCAAGGACGCCTACTGGGCATTGCCTGAAGAGGAGCGCCGGAAGTCTCTCGGCTCTTGGCTCTCGGATCTAAGACGGGCTTCTCCGATGGTAGAAGTTTTCCAAGTGTTCCCAGCCGGAGCGGATGCGGATTTGTTGATTTGGTGCGCGACGCCGCTCGAGGGTACAGCAGCCACGGCTAGCTTTTTCACCGCCCTCGCCGGAGCGATTAATCCGTTCCGGGGTCTGATCGAGCCGGCGAAAATCCTGTGGGGATACACGGCTCCGTCTGCATACAGCCAGGCCCGTTCAGCTCAAGAAATCGACCCTTTCGCCGGAGAGCGGAAGGCCTACCTGGTAGTGTATCCATTCGTCAAGACCAAAGAGTGGTACTTGATGAGCCAAGACGCTCGGCAGGGAATCATGAATGAGCACATGCGCCTCGGCAAAGGCTACACCGAAATCTCACAGTTGTTGCTTTACTGCTTTGGATTACAGGACCAGGAATTTGTCGTCGTATATGAGGCGGACGACTTGATGCAATTCTCGGATTTGGTTCGCGAGCTGCGCGGCACAGACGGGCGTCTATATACGGAGCGAGATACCCCGCTTTACACCGCGATCTACCATTCGGCCGACGAGACACGTTCATTGTGGTAAGCGAGCTGGGCGGGCCCCAGGCGAGTGAGCCGAGCGCTCGGTTCCTTCGGGCCTGCCGGAGCCTGCCAGTGGACCGCACGCCCGTGTGGTTCATGCGCCAGGCGGGCCGATTCCTCCCCGAGTATCGGGCCATTCGCGAGCACCACTCGCTGCTTGAGATTTGCGCACAACCCGATCTCGCGGCTCGGGTGGCGCTGCTCCCAGTCCATCAGCTTGGTGTCGACGCAGCCATCCTCTTCGCCGACATCATGCTGCCCCTCATCCCTATGGGCATCGATCTGGAGTTCTCACCAGACGAGGGTCCAGTCATCCACAATCCGGTTCGGGCTTCGCAGGACATCGCCAGGTTGAGGGCCTTCCAGCCGGATGAAGAGCTGGCCCATGTCTTGGAGGCCGTCCGGATCCTCCGAGCTGAACTGCCCTTGGATGTCCCCCTGATCGGATTCGCCGGTGCTCCATTCACGGTAGCCTCCTACATGGTGGAGGGCGGCCCCAGCCGGCACTATCTGGCGACGAAATCACTCATGCTCTCCGAACCAACCCTCTGGCACACCCTGATGGAGAAGCTGACCGATGTCTTGTCAGCTTACCTGCTCGGCCAAGTTCGAGCCGGCGCGCAGGCGATTCAGCTATTCGACAGCTGGGTCGGCGCGCTGAGCCCCGAAGATTACAGGCAATTTGTTGCGCCGTACAGCGCTGCAATCTTACAGTCGTTGGCCAAGACCGGTGTCCCGAGGATACATTTCGGGACCGGCACGGGGAGCCTGCTGGAGGACTTGCAGGCTGCCGGCGGGGACGTGATCGGATTGGACTGGCGTACCCCACTCGATCAGGCCCGGCGGCGATTAGGCCCGACGGTCGCTATTCAAGGGAATCTCGATCCTGCGGTCATGCTGGCGCCGCTTCCTGTGCTGGAGCGGCGGGTCTTGGAAGTCTTGAGCAAGGCTGGAGGCAGGCCCGGTCACATCTTCAACTTGGGCCACGGCATCTATCCCGAGACGCCGGTAGAGAACGTCCGCGCGGTCGTTGAGATCGTCCAGGCGTACCGAGCCAATCTAGCCACAAATACCGAGGCGTGAGTCAACCGCCAATCGCCGTTCTGGTCATGGCCTATGGTGGCCCGAACCGTATCGAGGAGGTGCAGCCTTATCTGCTGGACATTCGAGCTGGGCGGCCTACCCCAGATTCGGTCGTCGAGGAGATTAGGCACCGCTACGAGATGATTGGGGGCCGGTCTCCCATTCTGGAGGAGACCCAGGCCCAGGCCGACGCGCTACAAGCCGCGCTCGATGCGCATGGTCCTCCTGCATGCCGGGTCTTCGTTGGAATGAAGCACTGGCATCCATTCATATCGGAGGCGGTCTCAGAGATCGAGCGCTCCGGTATTCAGAGGCTAGTCGGCATCGTCATGGCCCCGCACTACTCTCGGATGAGCATTGGGGGCTATTTCGACCGGATCAGCCAAGCGTTACTAGATCGATCCATTCCCGTGGACGTCGCACGGATCGACAGCTGGAAGGACGATCCCGGCTACTTGGATACGCTGGAGGCGAAGATCCGGGCAGGGCTGGCTCGCTTTGCTGCCCGCGGGGCAGCTGAGGTGGATCTAATTCTCACCGCTCACAGCCTCCCCTCGCGGATCCTGGAATGGGGCGACCCGTACCCCGATGAGCTCCAGGTGACGGTCCGGGCGCTCAAGGTTCGTTTTCCAGACCTGCGGTCGCACCTCGCCTACCAAAGCGCGGCCATGACCCCGGAGCCCTGGCTCGGCCCCGACGCCGGCGACCTCATGCTTTCGTTGATCGAGGAGGGGGCAAGACAGTTCCTGGTAGTTCCGATCGGCTTCATCAGCGAGCATGTCGAGATCCTCTACGACGTCGATATCGAATTCAAGCGTCAAGTTGAGGCTGCTGGCGGGAGGCTCGAGCGAATCGAGATGCCTGGCGCAGAGCCGGCGATGATGTCCAGTCTCGCCCGACTCGTGATGCAGTCAATCATGGAGCGCGATTGGCGATGAGGGACCACACGGTAACCCGCCTCTGACTGGAACCGATGAACGTCACACGATCGCAAAATTTGTTCAGGGCGGCGCTTGAGATCATCCCAGGTGGCGTAGATTCACCAGTAAGAGCATTTGGCGCGGTCGGAGGGAGTCCACGCTTCATCGAGTATGGAGAAGGGGCCCACATCGTCGATGTGGATGGCAACCGTTACATCGACTACGTGCTTTCCTGGGGTCCCTTAATTCTCGGCCACGCCCACCCCGAGGTCGTCAAAGCAGTTCGAGAAGCCGCGGGGCGTGGCACGTCGTATGGTGCCCCCAGTGAGCTGGAACATGAACTTGCGAGGTTGATTCGAGATTTCATTCCGAGCATTGAAATGATTCGGTTCGTGAACTCCGGGACCGAGGGGACGATGACTGCCCTGCGTCTGGCCCGGGCCTACACGGGTAAAGACAAGATCATCAAATTCGCCGGCTGCTACCACGGGCATGCCGATCTACTGCTAGTCAAGGCCGGTTCCGGCGTCGCCACCCTTGGCCTTCCCGACTCACCGGGCGTCCCACCTGCGGTGGCGCAGGACACGCTGGTGGCCCGCTTCAACGACTTGAACTCGGTCCGACGGATCTTCGAGGCGCACGTGGACCGGATCGCCGCTGTCATCGTGGAACCGGTCGCCGGGAACATGGGGGTGGTTCCGCCCATGAGTGGGTTCCTGGAAGGGCTAAGGGAGATCACGCGTCGGGAGGGGGCACTGCTGGTATTCGACGAGGTCATGACCGGGTTTCGGGTTCATTTAGGTGGCGCGCAGGCCCTCTATGACGTTCGACCGGACCTCACGACGCTGGGGAAGGTGATCGGTGGAGGGTTGCCTGTTGGTGCTTACGGAGGTCTGCGCGAGATTATGGAGATGGTCGCGCCCGCAGGCCCGGTTTACCAGGCCGGAACTTTGTCCGGAAACCCGCTCGCCATGACCGCGGGGATAGTGACGCTCAGGATCCTGCGCCAAGAGGGTCTGTGGGATGAGATCGAACGGCGAACCGCGGCGCTGAGCAATGGCTTGATTGAGGCGGGTCGGAAAAGCGGTGTGAAGGTCCATTGCAACCGGGTAGGCACTATGTTCACCCTGTTTTTCAGCGAGGTGCCGGTCCGGGACTGGGAGACTGCAAGCAGCTGCAATACCGAGCGGTATGCGGCCTACTTTCGTTCCATGCTTGAAGCCGGTGTGTATTTGGCGCCATCGCAGTTTGAGGCCGGGTTCTTATCCGCAGCTCACACCGACGCCGACATCGGGGCCACCCTGGAAGCGGCGCGGAACGCGTTCGCCAACCTGGCCTAGAAGAAGCTCTTAAGCAACTTGAGGATCCCCTGCGCCCACGGCATCCGGTGGGTGATCCCGGATAACCCTGCGAATCGCTCTTCGTTCTCTAGATACCACTCATAGTTCCGAATCAACGATTCTTCGTTCGAGTATCGTGGGCGAAACCCCAGCGTCCGCTCTGCCTTTTCGATCGAAAGGAAGGACTCTTTGCCGATGGTTTCGTAGATCCACGGGTATAGGGGCGAGAGGCCAAGCTTTTCAACGGCTCGCAGAGCCAGAATGCCGGGCAGCTCCGGAATGGAGACAATTCGCTTACCATGGCCGGCGTAGTCGAGGAGCGCCTGGAAGTCACTCCTTGGGGACCCGAATTGCTTCGCGCCGATGTTGAAGTTGTCGTTGGTTATACTCTGGGGGAGCGTCGCGCACAGCCAGACCGCCTCGCACAGATCCTCCACATCAAGAAACTGATAGGGCTGGTTGCCTGATCCCAAGACGGGAAAGTTCTTTCCATCCTTGGCCCACTCGTACAGCATTGCGAAGATTCCCAACCGCTCCGGACCGAGGAAGGACTTCGGCCTCAAGATGGGAACGCACATCCCCTTCGCCCGGTACTCTTCACAGATCCCTTCGGCATCGACTTTGGCCTGGCCGTAGGGGCCCACTCCGTGGAGCCGGTCGTTCTCGATCAAAGGATGATGGTCAGGGATCCCATAGACGGCGGATGACGAGATATGGATGAAGCGTTCGACGCCGTGGGTATATGCGGCCTCGAGCAGGTTCCGGGCCCCTCCCACATCCGTCGAGAAGATTTCGTGGGGTTCGTAGAGCGGCAGCGCGGCAGCCGCATGGACCACGATCTGAACTCCCCTCATAGCAGCATCGACGATGGTCGGGTCGCGGATATCGCCCCGAATCGTATTAATTCGATCCCTCACGTCGGTGTAGTCGAGTTCAGAAATGTCCAACGAAGTGACGGTCTGACCTTTCGCAAGGAGGAATCGGGTCAGATTGATCCCTAGGCAACCGGCTCCCCCGGTTATGAGAAATGATTTGGGCACCCCAACCTGACCCTTGGCCTGACCAGGGACCGACTGTTGTTGCTGCAAGCGGGATCTACCTGTTTTGCGGTTGTGTGCTTATCTGAGAGGTGGCGAGGGGGAGATTTGAACTCCCAACCAAGGGCTTATGAATCCCCTGCTCTGCCATTGAGCTACCTCGCCATGCTCACCACCGGGGCAAGTCGCGATGGCGATTATATCAGCCGAGGATTTTGACCGAAGATTCGCGGCTCAGGACGCGGGATCCCGCAGCGATGGCATTTGAATGCCGTAGCGGCGAGCAGCCTCGATCGCTTCTGGATAACCGGCGTCGGCATGGCGGACGATCGCCAGGCCGGGGTCGGTTGTCAGCACCCGCTCGAGCCGGCGGGCCGCCTCCGGCGTGCCGTCGGCCACGATCACCTGGCCCGCGTGTTGGGAGAACCCGATCCCCACCCCGCCCCCGTGGTGAAACGAGACCCAGGTGGCGCCCGCCACCGCGTTCAACAGCGCATTAAGCAGCGGCCAGTCAGAGACGGCGTCGCTCCCATCCAGCATGCCCTCGGTTTCTCGGTTCGGACTGGCGACCGAGCCACCGTCGAGATGGTCCCGGCCGATCACGATTGGGGCGCTAAGTTCACCGCTTCCGACCATGGTATTGAACCGCGCCCCTGCCGCGGCCCGTTCGCCGTAGCCCAGCCAGCAGATCCGGGCCGGCAGCCCTTGGAACTTCACCCGCTCGCGCGCCAGCCGCAGCCAGCGATGAAGATGCACGTCCTCGGGAAAGAGCGCCATGATCGCCTCGTCGGTCCGGTAGATGTCCTGCGGATCGCCGGAAAGGGCCACCCAACGGAACGGGCCTTTGCCCTGGCAGAACAGCGGCCGGATGTAGGCAGGCACGAACCCCGGATAATCGAAGGCATTCTGAACTCCGGCATCCAAGGCCCGCTGACGCAGGTTGTTGCCGTAGTCAAAGACGACCGCGCCCCGCGACTGAAACGACAGCATTGCCTCGACCTGGCGCGCCATAGACTTTGCGCTCGCTCGGGAGTAGGCCTCCGGCTCCGAAACCCGCAGCCGATTGGCCTCCTCGAGGCTCATCCCGTGCGGCACGTAGGCAAGCGGGTCGTGGGCCGGCGTCTGGTCCGTCACGACGTCCGGCGTGACTCCCCGGATCACCAGCTCGGAGTAAATATCGGCCGCGTTGGCGATCAGCCCGACCGATTTCGGTTCCCCGGCGTCGCGGGCTTCCTCGAGCACGGTCATCGCCTCTTCCAGCGTATCGACGACCTGATCAAGGTACCCGGACTCCAGTCGCCGCCTGGCCCGGGCCGGATCTACTTCTACGATTAGACCCACGCCTTCATTCATCGTGATGGCCAGCGGTTGGGCTCCCCCCATGCCGCCCAGCCCGGCGGTCAGCACCAGCTTGCCCTTCAGGCTCGGCCACCCGTGCTGGGCGGCGAGCGATCCCAGAGTCTCATAGGTTCCCTGGAGGATCCCCTGGGTGCCAATGTAGATCCAGCTGCCGGCGGTCATTTGGCCGTACATCATCAGGCCTTTGGCAGCCAGCTCTTCGAAATGGGCCTGGGTCGCCCAGTGCGGCACTAGGTTCGAATTGGCGAGCAAGACCCGCGGCGCGTCCGGGTGGGTTCGAAACACGGCTACCGGCTTTCCGGATTGGACCAGGAGGGTCTCATCGCCCTCGAGCGTTCGCAGCGAGGCCACGATCGCCTCAAAGGCCTCCCAGCTGCGAGCGGCCTGGCCGCGCCCGCCATAAACGATGAGATCGTCCGGCCGTTCCGCGACCTCCGGATCGAGATTGTTCATTAACATCCGCAGCGCCGCTTCCTGCTGCCAGCCCTTGCAGGAGAGGTCGGTTCCACGGGCTGCCCTGACCGGTAGGCGACCGGCCACCTTTCCACCGCTCATCCGAGACTGGCTCCTTTCATAAGCGTCGCGTAGGATTGGGATTAGAGCCGCCATCCGGAGATCGGGTCCGGCGCCGGCTTCGGGTTGTTGCCTAGAGTTCTCCGTCGATCGCCGCGCGGACGGCCTGCACCAACTGCTCTGACCCGATTAAATTGGCCAGGGCCTCGATATCTGGAGTGAGGGCCCGATCGTGGTCGAGGAATGAGACCGCCTCACGGATCCGCCGGTGGGCGGCCGCCGTGCCCCGCCCGAGCTTGCTCGGACCTTCCGGCCGCAAGTCGATCCCCTGCGCGGCGGTCAGCAGCTCAACCGCCAGGATCAGCCGCACGTTATCGAGAATCTCCAAGGCGTGCCGGGCGGCGTTCGCCCCCATGCTGACATGGTCTTCTTGGTTGGCGCTGGAGGGAATCGAATCGACCGAGTCCGGATGAGCCAGGGTCTTGTTGTCCGAGACGAGCGCCGCCGCGGTGTATTGCGGCATCATCAATCCGCTGTCTAAGCCGGCATTGGGGACCAACATCGACGGGAGTCCTTCGTTGAGTTCCGGAGTCGTCATTCGAAACGTCCTTCGCTCTGAGATCGATCCGAGCTGAGCCGTCGCGACACCGAGCACGTCCAGCCACAGGGCGAGCCCCTGGCCGTGGAAGTTGCCACCCGAGATCGAACCGGAGTCGCCGAAAAATAGGGGGTTGTCGGTCGCGGCATTCAGCGCCCCGGTCACTCGTTCACGCAGGAACGCCAACATATCTCGAACCGGGCCAATCACCTGTGGAGTGCAGCGCAGGCTGTAGGCGTCCTGGACCCGGCCGGGGCGCGAGTCGACGAGTTGGCTTCCATGCAGCAGCCGCCGAAGCAGTACAGCGGTCGCGACCTGACCCGGTTGGGTGTTGGCGCGGTGCAGCCGTTCGTCGAGCGCGGCGGTGGTCCCCAGCAGCGCTTCGAAACTGAGGGCGGCGGCAATCTCGGCGTGGCGCAGCAGGTTCTCTGCGTCGTACACGCCGAACGCAGCGGCCGCGGCCATGAAGTTGGTCCCGTTGGTCAGGCCCAAGCCCTCTTTGGCCTCGAGCTCGACCCGTTCGATCCCGGCCCGCTGCATCGCCTCGGCCCCACCAAGCAACTCCCCGTCAAACCAGGCTTGCCCGCTGTATCCGTCCGCCTGAGGGTCGGGGTCCAGCGAGAGTACCGCTGCGATATGGGCTAGCGGTGCGAGGTCGCCGCTCGCTCCGAGCGACCCCTTGGCCGGGACATGGGGGATCACACCGGAGTTCAGCATTCGAATCAGAGTGTCCGCCAACACCGGCCGGACACCGGAGAGACCTTTGGCGAACGTGTTGACCCGGATCAGCAGCATGGCCCGCACGATGTCGGCCGGCAGCGGCGGTCCGACGCCAGCCACCGAGGAGAGGATTAGGTTGCGGGAGAGCCGGCGGGCCTGCTCTGGCGCGATCCGGACTTGGGCGAGCGGCCCGAATCCGGTAGTCACGCCATAGATAGGTGCCGCGTCCTTGCGGATCGCATCCTCGATCCAGGTCCGGCTGGCTTGCATCCGATCTCGCGCCGCTTCGGGCAGTTCTCCCACCGGCTCGCGATTCCTGGCGACGGCCACGACCTGCTCGATCGTCAGGTCCTCACCGGTCAGCTTTAACACGCATCCCTTTCTTCAGCTGAGAAAGCACCCTGCCAACCGCCCTCATTCCGGTTGATCCCGCCCTCGGCAGACCGGATTGTACTTCGGCTCCTGGGGCCAAAGCACTAACCAAGTTCTGTCGGTGCTCCATTGATGCTCTGAGGACGTCTGCGCTGCGGACGATGCCTGGATCGTGAGGGCCAAGGCAGAGTTCGAGAAAGGCACGTTGTCCCTGACTCATCGGGAATGTGTGAGGCAAGTGTAAGCATGAGGGCGCCACTTTCATGCTACTTTGATCGGGGCCGGTCGGAAATGACCGGCCTTTTGTTGGGTCGACACTGGACATGCTGTCTCACACTGCACCCGGGATGGCGCTGGCATGAGAGTGGCCAGGGGCTCCAAGGGCTCCGCCGCTCTGGTTTTTACCGCCGGTAGCTTGATCGCGCTGGCGAAGCCGTTCCTCATCCTATTCCTGCTTGCCCCAGTTTTGACTATGGGCGGGCACCGGATGACGGCCCAAGCCGATTCTCCCGTTTCTGTTCAACCTCGCCTGGCCCTGGCCAGCCGGGAAAACCTCCTACCTATAGATTTCCAGCTGACGGGCCTTTATTCTGCTGTCGTCGCGCCGTCAGATTCGCTTGCAGTACCTCTGGCCCGGCCGGATGGGCTGCTAGCGGAGTCGTTTCCGGAGCCGGCCGGCTGTCGCCGTCCTCCCGATGACTATGAGGCCGTCC
>JAHFAU010000007.1 GCA_023250385.1 Anaerolineales bacterium | reverse complement strand
GCCCGGTCCATCGGGCGGTTCTGCACGCCCTCCAGCTTGCCTTGAAGAATGAACCTGAAGCTGCGGCGCGGGCCGCGGAGGGGTTATGGCGGAAGGCTCCGATTGCGGCAAAGTTGTTGGCGGCTGGCTTGCTCGGTTCGTACCCCGACGGATTCGCGGCCGACTTGGCCCAAGACTGGGCGGCCGACACAGTCCCGGGGGAAGTAATCCGGCAGCTGGGCGAAGTCGGGTTGACCACTTGGAGGCGAACGCATCCCTCCGAGTTCTTGGAGCGGGCTGAAGATTGGCTCGCCGGCCGCCCGCGGCTCCTGGCCCTGTACGCACTGCGAGCCGCGGTTCAGGAGTCAGAGTTCGAGGACCTGCCGGCCGTCTTTCGCTCGTTGGATGGAGTCGGCGGCCGGGTGCGCGGGGAGTCGAAGCGGGCCTTCACCCGGCTGATTGAGGCCTTGGCAAGCCGCTCGGTCAGCGAGACGAACCAGTTTGTGCTCGGGCAAGTGGCGAGTGGGGGATCCGGAACCGCCTGGATGCGCGCTCTGCTCTCGGACCGGGCCTCTCGTTCGCCTCCCTAAGTCCGAGATGGTATAATGCGCCGTCTTCTGCGAAACGACCAATACGCAGAGATACGCATCGAAATGACATTGACGAAGGCTCAGAAAGACCAGGTGATCGGCGAATTCCATCGGCACCCGAACGATACGGGATCGCCGGAGGTACAGGTCGCTATTCTGACCCGACGGATCGAGTATCTAACGGAGCATCTGAAAGCGAATTCTCAGGATGCCTCCTCCCGGCGTGGCTTGCTTAAGCTGGTCGGGCAGCGGCGCCGCCACCTGGCCTACTTGAAAGACAAGAACTCAGACGCATATTTGGCCCTCACCGATCGATTGGGTATCCGTCGTAAGTGAAATGGGCCGATCGGCGGGCGGATGGGAACCCAAAGCCATCTGCCCGTTTTTTTGTCGGGAGGTCGGAGTGACCTCCCAAGTTGGAAAGGAAAGGGGTAGGGAAATCGCCTGGAAGCAGGGTCGGGAATTGGAGCCTGGGCTTCAAGCAACTGGCTTGAAGAACACGCTCCAGTGCCTGACCCTCGCTGGCCCCAGGCCTGGAGGGTTCTGAATGTTAGGTCAACGAGAGTATCACGCGGTCGTCGATGGCAAGACCATCACGATCGCAACCGGCGGCTTCGCTGGACAGGCCGGCGGTGCGGTGACTGTGCGTCAGGGGGATACGCTCCTCCTGGCGGCGGCCACCATGAGCCGTACTACCCGCGAAGGCATCGACTTCTTCCCCCTCACCGTTGATTACGAGGAGCGTTTGTATGCCGGAGGCAAGATTCCCGGTTCATTCTTCCGCCGGGAAGGTCGGCCGCCCGAGTCGGCGATCCTGATCGACAGGCTCACCGACCGGCCGCTGCGGCCCTTGTTCCCCAAAGAGATGCACAACGACGTACAGGTGATCTTGTACTCGCTCTCCTCCGACGGCGAGACCCCGATCGACGTGCTGGCGATCCTGGGCGCCTCGGCCGCGCTCACGATCTCGGATATCCCCTTCGACGGCCCGCTTGGCGCGGTCCGAGTCGGGCTTGACCTGCAAGGAGAGTTTGTGATCAATCCGACCTATCAGGAGGCGGAAGCCAACGGCCTCGATCTGCGCATGGCCGGGACCCGCGAGGCGATCATGATGGTGGAGTGCAATTCCGACCAGCATGATGAGCAGCGGATCATCGCAGCCCTGGAGGCCGGCCAGCAAGCAATGCTGCCCTTGATCGAGCTTCAGGCGCAGATGCGGTCGGAGCACGGCAAGCCGAAGCGAGACTATCTGTCCTTCGGACTCAACAACGAAGTCGAGAGTGCGGTTCTGGCGTGGGGCGGGGACCGGCTGGCCGAACTCTCCTCGCGCACCTATCGCAAGGCAGAGTTCTATGACGCCATGCGCACTCTGGAAGAGGAAGCGGCGGAAGCGTTGGCCGAGCATGATCTGGCGGCCGTCAAGGCCGTGTTATGGAGTCAGGCAAAGACCCGGATGCGGGCGCGAATCCTGGATACTGGCGTTCGAATCGATGGTCGGGCAGCGGATGATTTGCGCCCGCTGAATGTGCAGGTAGACCTCAGCCCGCGAGCTCATGGGTCCGGCCTGTTCGAGCGCGGGGAAACCCAGGTGCTGACCCTCGCGACTCTGGGAACTCCCCGCGAGCGACAGGAGCTGGACATCCTTGCCCCGTTCGAAGAGAAGCGCTACATGCACCACTACAACTTCCCTCCGTTCTCGACCGGCGAGACCCGACCGTTGCGGGGAGCTTCTCGCCGGGACATTGGCCACGGTGCACTGGCCGAACGAGCGCTGTTTGCAGTTCTTCCGTCCAAGGATGAGTTTCCGTATACCATGCGGCTGGTCTCGGAAGTGCTCTCTTCGAATGGCTCGACCTCCATGGCCTCGGTCTGCGGGTCGACGTTGGCCTTGCTCGATACCGGCGTGCCGATCAAGGCCCCGGTGGCCGGCATCGCGATGGGGCTGGTTAAAGACGGCGATCGATACAGCATCTTGACCGACATCCAGGGTCTCGAAGACCAGCTGGGCGACATGGACTTCAAGGTGGCCGGAACACGCAAAGGCATCACGGCCTTGCAGATGGACATCAAGGTCAAAGGCCTGACGGCGAAGCTGATGTCCGAGGCTCTGGAACGGGCCCGCCAGGCACGGCTGGCTATCCTGGACAAGATCGAGGAGCTCATGCCTCGGCCGCGGGCAGATCTCAAGCCGCACGCCCCGCGCATGACGGTGCTGCATATCGACCCAGAAAAGATCGGGGCGGTCATCGGGCCGGGTGGCAAGGTGATCCGGGGAATTCAAGACGAGACCGGCGTTCGGATCGATATCGAAGACGATGGCACGATCTACATTGCGTCGCCCGAAGGGGCGGGGGCTGAAGCGGCTAGAAAATGGATCGAGGGGCTGGTCGAAGAGGCCGTGATTGGCCGCATCTACACCGGCAAGGTGGTCCGCACGACCGAGTTCGGTGCATTTGTCGAGATCCTGCCAAACACGGATGGACTGGTCCACATCTCTCAGCTTGCCACCGAGCATATTGAACAGGTGGAAGATGTGGCCCGAGTTGGAGACGAGATCACCGTGATGGTGACCGCCATCGACCCGGCCGGCAAGGTCCGGCTTTCCCGCACTGCGGTGCTGGAAGGGTGGACCGCGGAAGAAGCCATTGAGCGCGACCGGCCGCCCCGCCGCACCGGCGGCGGAGGGGACCGCGGCCGGGGCGGAGACCGCGGCCGGGGTGGGGACCGCGGCCGAGGCGGACGCAGTCCGGGTTCAGGCGACCGAGGAAGGCCGTCTCAACCCAGACGCTAACAGCTGCAACCATAGCCCCCGGCTCACGGGGGCTTTTTCTTGGGCGGCGTTTCACCGCCCGGCACCCCCAATAATTGCGATGCCTGAACCGTTCAGCTACAATCGCTAAATGATCGGGTCGGGCCCTCGGCCTCACTGGTCGCCGACCACCAAGGCGCTGGTGGCGGTCGGCCTGGCCAGCCTGGCGATCTACTTATTGGCCCGTTTCTGGGCCGTCGCCACCCCACTCATCCTGGCCGGGATGCTCGCCTACATCCTGTCCCCGGTCGTGGGAGCGCTCCAGGAGCGGGGAAAACTGCCGCGCTGGCTGGCCACCCTCTTGGTTTATTTACTGCTGATCATGATCCTGATGACCGGTCCGGCGCTCATTATCCCGCCGTTGGTCGACCGGCTGAGCGGGCTCGGGGCCGCGTTGGAGGGGATCGTCGGAATCATCGAATCAACGTTCGGGAAGGCGATCGTCATCGGTGGCGTCACCATCGATGGGGCTCGCCTGGTCGATCAAGTTGTAGCTTCGCTGCGGGAATTGCTCCAACCGGTGTTTGGCCGAACTATCGGCTTCGCTTTCGAAGTCGTAAGTTCGTTCGTGACGGGGGGTTTCGTCCTGGTGATTTCCTTCTACCTGGTCAAGGACAGCGCCAAACTAAAGCGCTGGCTGAGCAGCCTGCCTCCCAATGCCTACCGGGCAGACGCCCACCGCCTGGCAGGCGAGGTGAACCGGATTTGGGGAGGCTTCTTCCGGGGGCAGCTACTGCTGGCACTCCTGGTGGCAGTCGGCTTTAGCCTGGTCGGCAGTGCGATCGGACTGCCGTTCGCCTTTGCGATGGGGGTGCTCGCCGGGCTCATGGAGTTCCTGTCCAGCGTCGGCCACACGATCTGGCTGATCACGGCCTCCGCCCTGTCCTATTTTCTTGGATCGAGCTGGCTTCCGATCCCAAACTGGCTGATGCTGGCGATCGTTATTGGTCTGCAGGTCCTCTTCACTCAACTTGATTTGAACTACCTCATTCCGCGGATCATCGGCCGCCGGCTGCAGCTGCACCCGCTGGTCATCATTCCGGGGCTGATCGCCGGCGCTTCGGTCGCCGGGGTGCTCGGGATCTTGCTCGCCACCCCGGTTATCGCCACCGCCCGGGTCTTGATTCGATATCTGTTTGCCAACTTGCTCGAGGCCGACCCGTTTCCGGAGCCGCAGCCGCTCAGCGGCTGATCCTATGCACGATCCCGCATCCGCTCGAAGCCACCGAACCTCCTCTCCCGACTGGCAGCCGGGAACCCGGCTGGCGGTCGGCGTACTCATGGTCGTACTGGCAGCATTGCTGCTCTACCGGCTGCGCCAGCTGCTCGCGCCGGTCGTTCTGGCTTTCCTGCTCGCCTACATCCTGCACCCGTTGGTGCGCCGCCTGGAGATCCGTCTCCGATCGAGCCGCGGGATCGCGGTGGGATTGGTCTACTTAATCATTCTGTTGCTCTTGGGTGGAACGACGACCGGGATCGGGATTGCAGTCGCGCAGTTGCTGGCCGGGTTCGGCGGATTCCTCGAACGGGTTTCGCAGCAGCTGCCAACGTTCGTGGATGGCCTGATGGCGCTCCAGATTCAGATCGGACCCTGGACAATCGATCTCAGCAGAGTCGAGGGGCTCGCCAACAGCCTAACTTCGGCCATCGCGCCATTGGTCAGCCGGACCGGAACCCTGCTGAGCGGTGTGGCGGGAGCCACGGCCTCGTTTGTTGGCAATGCCCTGATTGTGCTGGTGATCGGCTTCTATGTGCTGCTTTACTTCGAGCGGATCCGAGATTGGCTGATTGCGGCCGCCCCCGCTCCCTACCAGGCCGACGCCCGCGCCCTGTTGGGCAGCACCGGAACCATCTGGCAGGCGTTCCTGCGCGGCCAGCTGATCCTTGGGTTGGTCGTGGGCGTAGCGATGGGCCTGACCATGAGCATCCTCGGAGTGCGATACGCACTGGGGATCGGACTCATTGCGGGAGTGTTGGAATTCATACCGATCTTTGGAGCCCTGGTCACCGCGATAATCGCGGTCCTGGTGGCCTTGTTCCAGGGGCCAAACCCGCTGGGCCTGACACCGTTCGGGTTCGCACTGGTTGTCGCGGGCGCTTCGATTCTCATCCAGCAGATAGAGAACAACGTTCTGGTTCCGCGGATTATTGGTCACAGCCTGGACCTGAACCCGCTGGTCGTGATCCTGGCGCTGCTGGCAGCCGGCAGCCTGGCGGGCGTCGTGGGGCTGCTGCTGGCTGCGCCTGCGGTCGCGACCCTCAAACTTGTATTCGGCTATCTGTATTGGAAGACGGTTGGAGTGCAACCGGCCATCACTCCACTGCCCGCTGAGCCGACCCCGCCGCGTCCCGCGGCTCTGCGCCGACTGTGGAGCCGACTCCGGCGGCTCCGGAAGCGGCCGGAGGCTGGGACGACTCCTTCAGCATGACCTCAATCCGCGAAGCCCTGCGCCGGTTGATCAAGCGCGAGCGCCAACGACCGCCCAGCGAGTTCTCCTATTCGATCTACTGGACGAAGGTTGTTCGAGGCTGGGACGCGGCCCAACGCTTGCGGGCGCTGGAGGCGGCCGAGCGAACGCTAGCCGGGCCGGGCTTTGTCTCCAACGAATTCAGCCGCAGCTATGCCGTTCCCGAAATCGACGGCTCCGCCCATTCGGGGGCAAGTTTGCTCGCCCTGCGCAAAGTGCTCAAGGCCTTCGAGGAATCGGTCGGCTAGCCTCGGCAGTCAGCCGGCACGCCCGGTCGCATTCCGCCGCCGCATACCGCCCGACTGCCGAGTGATGCGCGGCGGGGCCAATCGAATAGTTTGTCCGGGTCAGGCCCCAGTGCTATCATCAAGCCGAGGCGGGCGATGACCCAAAGGACTGAGCTCATCAGCTGGGAGGAAGTCAGCCAGCTGATCGAGCACCTCACACCTCAGTTCGAAACCGAGTTCGACGCGATGGTGATCATCACCCGGGGTGGAATCGTCCCGGGCGGAATGCTCTGCGAGGCTTTGAACATCCTGGACGTGTTGACTGCGGCGGTCGACTTCCCTTTTGAGTCCCAGAAATCGGGCTCTGCACTGTATGCCTGGCCGGCCTTCATTCAGTTCCCAGATGAGGACCACCTGCGCGGTCGGCAGGTGCTGGTCGTCGACGACGTATGGGGATCGGGCCGCACGATCACCGCTGTGAAGAATCGAGTCTTGGCCGCGGGAGGTTTCCCCCACACCTGCGTACTCCATTTCAATCCCTACCGCAGCCTATTCAGCGAGGCTAAGCCGGACTACTATGCAGCGGTCACCGATGCCCACATCGTGTATCCCTGGGAAGTTGATCCAGATGCGGATCGGGTGTTGCTCGACGCACCGGAGTGACGACGGGTTTCGACGGTCCAGCCCAGAGTTCTGGGAGGCGTCGGCCACCGCGGTTTCGATTGACAACCCTATGACCGCCCTGTATAATGGCGGCGCGCTTCGGGCTCTCGTCGGCCCGGGACCGTCACGGTACGAAGCTTAGGAGTATTAGGGAAGGATCGCTCTTACACTCCTTGGGAGGGTTGTGGCCTGGTCGGTTTATGAGCGCTGATCAGGCACTTTTTTTGCGTGGATCATTCTGAAGAGTTTCGCAACCTGCTGACCGAGGCCAGCTCTGTCCCCGAAGCCAATCGAGGGGACTTGCTGCAGGGTCACGTCATTGCGGCCGACGCCTACGGGATCATCGTGGATCTCGGCCTCAAACGAGACGGTTTGGTCCCCCGCGCAGACTTGGAGTTGCTGCCCCCGGCGGAAGCCAAACTAAAGATCGGGGATCCGGTCTCGGTGATGGTTGTGGAACCGCTCGATTCCGACGGGAATCTGGTGGTCTCGATCTCCCAGGCACGCGAGAGCGGCGATTGGCTGCGGGCCCAGAGCCTCTTAGAAAGTGATGCCGTGGTCGAAGCCATCGTAGGTGGCTACAACCGGGGCGGGTTGATCATACCCTTCGGACGGCTGCGAGGTTTCGTCCCCGCCTCGCACATCACTGACCTGCCACGCGGCCTGGATGACAACGGTCAGGCCGAGTACATGTCCCAACTGGTCGACAAGACTCTTCCGCTCAAAGTGATTGAAGTAGATCCCCGCCGGCGACGGCTGGTGCTCTCGGAGCGTAAGGCGATCCGGCAGTGGCGCCAAGACCAGAAAGCCCGGGTGATCGATGAGTTGGTCCTGGGCGAGGTCCGAGCCGGCCTGGTCACCAGCCTGCGGGAATTTGGCGCCTTCGTGGATATCGGCGGCGCGGATGGCCTGATCCACATCTCGGAGTTGTCCTGGAACCGGGTCGAGGACCCTTCCGAGGTCTTGCGAGTCGGTCAGGAAGTTCAGACGATGGTGATCCGGCTGGACAAGGAAAGCAACCGAATTGGGCTCAGTTTGAAACGGCTGCAGCCGAATCCCTGGGAGGGAGCCGCCAGCCAGCTGGCGGAAGGCCAAATGCTCGAGGGAGTAGTTTCCCGCTTCGTGCCGGCCGGGATCTATGTCCGGTTCGACCTTGGCATCGAGGGATTGTTGAAGTCGGCGGAAGGCCTCGCCGGAATCTCGCAAGGCGAGAAGGTACAGGTACGGGTGACCTCGTTTGAGCCGAACAAGGAGCGCCTCGACCTCCAGTGGGCGCAGCCTGCAAGTATCGACCAACAGCTCTAATTCGGAAGTGAGGTGAGGTTGAGATGGCCACAGTAATCCTGCGGCCGAATGAATCCCAGGATGCACTGCTCAGGCGCTTTCGCAAGAAGGTCGCCAAAAGCGGCATCCTCAGCACCGTGCGCCGCAAGCGCTGGTTCGTGTCAAAAAGTGAGCTGCGGCGGATCGAGCGCAAGAAGTCCATCCGGCGCCTGAAGCGGCGGCAACGCAAGACCGTCTCCTTCGATCAAGGGCGATAAGGGTGACCAAGAAGGAAGAGAAGATCGAGGTCGACGGAATTGTTGTCGAGGCCCTGCCGGCAACTCAATTCCGGGTGGAGCTTGACAACGGGCATGTGGTGCTCGCCTATCTTTCTGGAAAGATGCGCCGGCACTACATCCGGATACTGCGCGGCGATCGGGTGCGGGTCGAGCTCTCGCCGTATGATCTGACCCGAGGGCGAATCGCCTACCGCTTCAAGAAGGGCGGCAAGGTCATCGAGGAGACTCGCTAAGGTTCGACTCTTCCCCTTACAACACGCCGAGATTCAAAACCGCCCCTGCTGCTCGGGGGCGGCCTGGTTCCTGGCTCCGGTCAAGCCCGCTGTAAGAGGAGCGTCCGCCAATCGTCAGTCGCCCGAACGTCGACTGCCTGCAAGGCGGCCTGCTTAGCTGCCGCATTCAAAATGGGGAGGTCGCTGTCCAGCAATCCGGAGAGCAGCAGCCGGCCGGTCGGCCGAACCCAGGCGGCTAGCCCGGCCTGCAGCATCGCGATCAGGGTGTCGGAGCGCAGATTGGCGACCAGTAGTTCAACCGGATCGATCCGCTCGTCCCCATCGACCGGAAACGAACCGAGGGAAACTCTGACCCGCTCGGCGACCCCGTTGCGTTGGACGTTGAGCTGCGCCAGCTCGACGGCCAGCGGGTCGTTGTCAAGCGCCAAGACCCGCCGAGCACCCAGCCGAGCCGCGGCGATAGCCAGAATCCCCGAACCGCAACCGAGGTCGACAACTGCCTCGCCGGGCTGCAGGGTCTGCTCGATGAGTTCTAGACAATGGCGGGTGGTAGGATGGGCTCCGGTCCCGAAGGCCATCCCGGGCTCGAGCTGCACCACCAGCCGCTCGCCAGGGTCGGCTGCGCTCCAACTCGGGAGCACCATCAAGCGCCGGCCGATTGGCAGCGGCCGATATTCTCGCTTCCAAATCGCGGCCCAATCCTGCTCCTCAATCGAGCGGAAGGCGGGTGAGGGAAAGGGGTGGATCTGGCCAAGGTGCCAGAGGCCCTCTTCGAGTGCGCGTCGGCGGCCCGCGAGCTGGCCATCGATCGGGAGCCAGGCCCGCAACAAAACGGACTGCCCTCCCTCGTCCAGGCCCTCGATCGCGACTCCATTTGGCGCGAGCCGTCCAAGCAGCTCCGCGGCGGGTTCAGCCAATTCCGCTTGGAGCCGGAGGGAGACTTCCAGCCAGCTCAATCTACCAGCCCGCTGATCAGGTCTTTGAGGTCGTCCAGCAGGCTGCGGGCTTGGGGCTTGACCTCCGATCCCAGGGTCTGAGCCAGCTGCTCGAAGAGCTCCCGTTGCTCGGGAGTAAGAGATTTCGGGATCTCTACCGAGATGAAAACCAGCTGGTCCCCCCGTCCGTTGGATCTCAGATGAGGGACACCCTTGCCCTTGAGCCGAAAGACTTTCCCCGGCTGGGTCCCGGCCGGGACTCGCAGTTTTTCCTCACCGTCCAGGGTCGGGACCATGATCTCCGACCCCAGCGCGGACTGGGCGACGTTAATCGACAGGTCGAGCAGGATTTCTTCTTTACGGCGCCGGAAGTACGGGTGAGGCAGGACCTGGACCACCACGTACAGATCGCCCCGCGGCCCGTTGTTGGGCCCGGGTTCGCCCTCGCCGGTGACCCGAATCTGAGTGCCGTCGTCGACCCCGGCCGGAACAGCAATCTGGCGGACAACCTTTTGTTGCTCGATGCCGCTGCTGCGGCACACCCGGCAGGGAGACGACACCACTTCACCGCGGCCGCCGCAATTGGGGCAGCTGGTGACGTTGACCATCGAGCCCAAGAAAGTCTGCCGCACCTGCCGGACCTCTCCAGAACCCTCGCAGGTCGGGCAGCGCATGGGAGTCGTGCCTGGCTCGGCACCGGTTCCCCGGCAACGCGAGCAGATGTCCCGCCGGACAAACTCGATCTCCTTCTCGGCCCCGAAGACGGCTTCTTGGAATTCAAGCCGCAAGTCGAAACGCAGATCTGCTCCGCGGCGCGGGGCGCCCCGCCGGCGCCGACCGCCCATGCCGAATCCGAAGAACTCTTCGAAGATGTCGCTCAACCCGAAGTCGAAATCGGTGGGCATGCCCTTCAGGCCGGCATGCCCGAATCGATCGTAGGCCGCCCGGCGCTGATCGTCGGAGAGCACCCCATACGCTTCGTTGATTTCTTTGAAGCGGTCCTCGGCCCCTGGCTCGTGATTCACGTCGGGGTGATACTGCTTGGCGAGCCGGCGGTAGGCGCTGCGCAAGGCGTCGGCTGAGGCATCTCGCCCGACACCCAAGGCTTCGTAGTAGTCGCGTTTTTCTGCCATCGGGCTTAAATGGCCGGCGAAGGCGTCTCTGTCCGCCTCCGCCCGGTGGGGCTAATTCTCGGAATACTCGCGGCCGATCCCATCCCCGGAGGAGGAACCGTTCTTCCCTCCAGAGGCGGGGCCGGACTGGACCTTAGCGGCAATCTCTCGGACTGCCGCGAGCAATTCGTTGGACAGCTTGCGCAGCCGCTCGGTATCCGCCTCCTCCATCGCCAGTTCCAGATCCCGCAACTTGGTCTGCAGCTCCGCCCGAGCTCCCTCCGGGATGTGTCCTTCGTTCTGGGTGAGAACCTTGCGAGCGTTGTAGAGCGCGTTGTCGGCGACATTGCGGGCCTCTGCCCGATCGCGGCGCTCGGCGTCCTGGCCGGCGTGCAGCTCGGCATCGGTCCGCATCTGCTCGACCTCGGCTTCGGACAAGCCCGAGCTGGCCGTGATGGTGATGTGCTGGGTCCGGGAGGTTGCCTTGTCGGTGGCGCTGACGTTCAGAATTCCATCGGCGTCGATATCGAAGGTGACCTCGATCTGCGGCACCCCGCGAGGGGCGGTCGGGATTCCGTCCAGCCGGAACTTCCCAAGCGACTTGTTGTCGGCGGCCATCGACCGCTCACCCTGCACGACGTGAATCTCAACTTCGGTCTGATTCTCGGCGGCGGTCGAGAAAACTTGGGTCTTGCGCGCCGGGATCGTGGTGTTGCGCTCGATCAGCGCGGTCGCCACACCACCCAGGGTTTCGATGGAAAGGGAGAGCGGAGTGACATCCAGCAGCAGGATGTCCTTGACCTCACCGCCGAGTACGCCCGCCTGAATGGCCGCCCCGACTGCAACGACCTCGTCCGGGTTTACCCCCTTATGGGGCTCCTTGTCGAAGATCTTGCGCACCGCCTCCTGCACTGCGGGCATCCGGGTCATCCCGCCAACCAGAATCACTTCATCAATCTCCGCGGCCTTGAGCGAAGCGTCCAGCAGTGCCTGGGTGCAGGGAGCCACGCAGCGCTCGATCAGATCTTCGGTGAGCTGCTCCAACTTGGCCCGGGTCAAGGTCAGGTTCAGGTGCTTGGGACCGGTCGCATCGGCGGTGATGAACGGCAGGTTGATCTCGGTCTGGGCCACGGTCGAGAGCTCGATCTTGGCTTTCTCGGCAGCTTCCCGCAGGCGCTGTAGGGCCTGTCGATCCGCACGCAAGTCGATGCCCTGGTCGCGGCGGAACTCCTCCACCACCCAGTCGATGATGCGCTGGTCGAAGTCGTCGCCGCCCAGGAAGGTGTCGCCGTTGGTGGATTTGACCTCGAAGACTCCGTCTCCGACGTCCAGGATCGAGATGTCGAAGGTCCCCCCGCCTAGATCGAACACCGCAATGGTCTCGTCGGTCTTTCGGTCCATGCCGTAGGCCAAGGAGGAGGCAGTCGGTTCGTTGATAATCCGCAGCACCTCGAGCCCGGCGATCTTGCCGGCGTCTTTGGTGGCATTGCGCTGTGAGTCATTGAAGTAGGCGGGCACCGTGATGACCGCCTGGGTCACCGCCTCGCCGATGTAGGCTTCGGCGTCGGCCTTGATCTTGGCCAGGATCATGGCCGAGACCTCGGGCGGCGCGTATTCCTTGCCCCCCATGTGGACTCGGACATCCCCGTTGGCTGCACCGGTCACTTTGTAAGGAACGAAATCGAGCGCCCGTTGCACCTCCGGATCGCTGTGCTTGCGACCCATGAACCGCTTGATAGAGAAAATCGTGTTGTCTGCGTTGACGATCGCCTGGCGCCGGGCGACCTGGCCGACCAGGCGCTCGCTGGTCTTTGGATTGATCGCAACCACCGAGGGGATCAAACGGCTACCCTCCGAGGAGGTAATTACGGTCGGCTCTCCGCCCTCCATGACCGCTACGACCGAATTGGTGGTTCCTAGATCAATCCCGATAATGCGTCCCATGTCTAATGCATCCTACTTGGCGACCCGTACCAGGGCCGGTCGAAGCACTCGATCCCCCATTCGGTATCCCCGCTGCACCACCTCGATCACCTGACCCTCGGAGTGACCGTCGCTCTCTTCGTGGGAGAGGGCCTCATGCAGTGCCGGATCAAAGGCCGTGCCTTCGGCAAAGATCTCCTCCACCCCTTCGGCGATGAACAGGGCCGACAACTTGCGGTAGATCAGCTCGATGCCTTCGGCCCAGGAGGCCGCCTCGCCATCGGAGGGCCGATCCTTCAGGGCCCGTTCCAAATCGTCCAACACCCCAAGGTACCTCATTAATGTATCGCCGGCGATCCGATCTCGCGCCTCGGCCTGCTCGCGCTCGATCCGCTTCTTGTAATTGGCGAACTCGGCCCGGGCCCGCTGCCAGCCGTCCAGATACTCATCGGCCTGGGCCTTGATGCTCTCAAGTTCGGATTCGATTGGCTCTGGTCCGAGGCGCTCCACTACCTGCTCCGCGCCCAAATCGCCTGCAGTCGCCTCGTCGGCAGTCAGCTCGTCTGATGTCAACTCGGCCTCGGTCGGCTCAGCCGTTGAATGGTTCGGGCTCTCGTACCTGGGCGGGTCCGAATCGGTCGGCATTGGATTGTTGTTCCCGGATTTCGTCACGTTGGCTTCGTAAGCTCCTCGCTAGCTGGCAAACGCGTCCACTACCAGATCGCTCATTAAGCCGGCGACGTAGCGAACGGCGGAGATGCTGCGCCCGTAGGACATGCGTGTCGGGCCGAGGACTCCCAAGGTTCCGGTCGCGAATCCGGCCGCTCCATAGCGCGCAAGCACCATCGAATAGTCCTTGAGTTCCTCCCAGGCGCCCTCGCCGCCGATCACTACCTGCACCCCTCCAACCCCCGGGCTGAGAGCCTTGGCCAGGACTTCTTCCAGCCAACTGTGCTCTTCGAGCAGGCGGAGGGCGTTGCGGCCACTGTCGGCGTCGGCGAACTCTGGCTGGGCCAGCACGTTAGCCAGTCCATCCCGATGGACCTCGCCGGCAGAGAATTCATCCGCCCGCTGCAAGGTCTCCGCTACCAGGCCCGCGATCTCCCTTCCCAAGGTATCGAATCGAGTGGACTGGGCACGGACCCCGGAAGCATCTTTGCGGCTGCATTGACGGGTGATCAGCTCGGCAGTTTGGCGCAGCTGGTCTTGCGGGATTACTTCGGAAAGGGTCAGCATCTGCTGCCGGACATCCCCGCCCTCCAGGACGAGCACCATCAGTACCTGCCGTCCCTGAGTGCCGATCAGTTCCAGCAGTTTGAGGGCGGCCCGCTCCGGGTGCGGAGCCGTGACCAGCGAGGCGACCCGAGAATGATGCGCTAACACGGAGGCCGCCAGCCTGACCCATTCGTCGACGTCACCCCGGGCCTGGTGGAATTGGTGGCTGATCAGCCGTTTCTCGCTCGCCGGAAGCTCGGTATCTCCCAACAATCGCCCGACAAAGTACCGGTAGCCTTGCTCGGTCGGCACCCGGCCAGCCGAAGTGTGCGGCTGGCGCAAGTGGCCGGATTCGGTGAGGGCGGCCATCTCATTGCGAACGGTGGCGGAACTCACCCCCAGGTTGTAGCGCTCTACCAGCTGCTTGGAGCCCACCGGGTGGGCATGCTCGATATACTCGTGTACGACGAGGGCCAAGACCGTCTCCTGGCGTTCGCTGAGCAGCTCGACATTCATGGTATAAATTCTTAGCACTCTCGGATCGAGAGTGCTAATCAAGTCATGCCCATGATACCATGCAGCCGAAAGCAGCGTCAATAGGGGTGGTGGGCTACGGCGGCCAATCGACCTCGGGCTGCCAGCGAGCTGCGATCCGGGCGCAATTCGACCCCTGGTAGGTTGAAAGCGAGTGGATGGGGGTAGCTCCCGTCTGTACCATGGATTCATTAGGATCGAAATGCAATACTCGCTTGACACGACTCAACGGGTCCACTAAACTGCCCGGTCGCAAGTCGCGGGGCACGCAGCGAACCACTACATGGCGGATATCCCTGAACTGACCGAAGACGCATTCCAGGCCGAAGTTCTGGAGGCTCAGCTGCCGGTGGTCGTCGACTTTGGCGCCGAGTGGTGCCACCCCTGCAAGCAGCTCGACCCGGTAGTCGAGGAGCTCGCCAAGGACTGGAGCGGGAAAGTCAAGTTTCTGAAACTCGACGCAGACACGAACGTCGACACCACCATGCGTTACCAGGTATTCGGTCTGCCGACCCTGATCCTGTTCAAGGACGGCGAGCCTAGGGAGCGCCTGACCGGCTACCAGCCCAAACACCGGATCGTCCACCATTTCGGCCCCTACCTGGACCTCGAGGGATAGCCCCCAATCGAAACGCCGGGCGCGAAGCCCGGGCCGCCGCTAATCTGGCGCATTCGGATTGACAGGGTCCAGTCCGCCACGTATTCTTGGTCCGATAGGCGCCTTCGATGGACCCAAAACGAATTCTGACTGGAGATCGCCCGACTGGGCCATTGCACCTCGGTCACTACGTCGGCTCACTGCAGAACCGGCTCCGGCTGCAAGACAGCCACGAGTGTTTCTTCATCATCGCCGACCTGCACACACTCACCACCCGGCCGGAGAAAGAGCACATTCGCGAGGCCGGGGAGTACGTTCGGGAGATCGCACTCGATTACCTGGCGGTCGGGATCGACCCGGAGCGGAGCGTGATCTTCGTTCAGTCCGGGGTGCCGGAGACCTTCGAGCTCAACCTGATCCTGGAGATGCTGATCACCGTGCCGCGCTTGGAACGGCTGCCCAGCCTGAAGGACATGGCCCGGGATGCCAATCTGGAAGCGCTGCCGTTTGGGCTGCTTGGCTATCCGGTCTTGCAGGCGGCGGACATTCTCCTGCCCCGCGCCACCCTCGTCCCGGTCGGCAAAGACAACGAAGCCCACGTGGAGGTCAGCCGTGAGATCGCCCGTCGTTTCAATCGGCTGTACGGCGAGGTCTTCCCGATTCCGGAGGCGCTGATCGGCGAAGTCCCCACCCTCGTAGGGACCGACGGCCAGGCCAAGATGAGCAAGTCGCTGAACAATGCGATCTTCCTGGCCGACAATTCCGAGACGGTCGAAGCCAAAGTGATGCACATGTACACCGATCCCAAACGGGTCTCGGCCGATGTCCCAGGCACAGTGGAGGGCAACCCGGTCTTTGCGTATCATGATGCTTTCAATCCGGAGAAGGCCGAAGTCGCCGAACTCAAAGAAAGATATCGAGGAGGCAAAGTTGGAGATGTCGAGGTCAAACGGAAGCTGGTTCAGGCGTTAAACCAGTTCCTGGCCCCGATCCGAGAACGCCGGGCTCAGTATGACCGCTCGACGGTGGAGGAATTAATCGTGGAGGGAACCCGACGCGCCCGCCGCGAGGCGGAGGAGACCATGCGCTTGGTGCGCGACGCGATGGGACTGTATCGGTCGATCGGATGAGGCTGGTCCCCGGCGAGCGTGTAAATCGGACCCCTAGGGTATAATCTGCGCCGCGCGGCGAAAAATCCATGGCACAGCCGAAAATTCGAGTCCTGATCGCCAAACCGGGGTTGGACGGCCACGATCGAGGGGCCAAGGTGATCGCCCGGGCGCTGCGAGACGCGGGGATGGAAGTGATCTACACCGGGCTGCGCCAGACGCCGGAAATGATCGCCGAAGCCGCGCTGCAGGAAGATGTGCACATCGTGGGTCTTTCGATCCTATCCGGCGCTCACCTGACCCTGGTGCCACGAATACTGCGGCTGCTCAAACAGCAGGGACAGGAACGGGTCCGGGTGATGCTGGGGGGGATCATCCCCGACGAAGACCGGCCGAAGCTGGAGGCCATGGGGGTGGCGGGCGTATTCGGACCAGGCACCAGCACCACGGCTATTGTCGAAGCTTTCAGCCGGGCGGTCGAGCCCCAGGAGCTGAAGGCCGCGGAGGGATGAACCTCGTCCCGCCGGTCTTGGCCGGCGACCGCCTGGCGCTCGCCCGCTTACTCTCTCTGCTCGAAAACGAAACTCCTGAAGGCCTGCAAGATCTATCCGCGCTCTATCCTCGCAGCGGCCAGGCCCATCGCGTTGGCATTACCGGCGCGCCGGGAACCGGCAAGTCGGCCCTGGTCAATCGACTGGTACAAGAACTACGTGCCCGGGCTGACCCGCCGCAGATTGCCATCCTGGCCGTGGATCCCAGCAGCCCCTTCTCGGGAGGAGCGATCCTGGGTGATCGGATTCGGATGCGGGATCTCTCCGGTGACCCGGGAGTTTTTATCCGCAGCATGGCCAATCGCGGCTCGCTGGGCGGACTGGCGCGAACGAGCTCGGACCTGGCCGCTGCCCTCGATGCAGCCGGATTTGGAATCATCTTCATCGAGACGGTGGGTTCTGGACAGGCCGAGGTGGACATCGCCGGGGCGGCCCACACCGTCGTCGTGGTCGACGCCCCGGGAATGGGGGACGCGATCCAGGCCCTCAAGGCGGGGATCCTGGAGATCGCCGACATCGTCGTCGTGAACAAGTCGGATCTACCCGGAGCCAAGACCACCCTGACCGCCCTGCGAGCAACCCTTGAATTGGCACCTGCGGTCAGGGACAAAGACAAAGGTTCCGACTGGACTGCTCCGCTGTTGCTGACCAGCGCGACGAGCGGGGAAGGGATCCCGGAACTGGCGGAGGCGATCGGCGGCCATCGGCGCTTCTTGGAGCAGTCTGGCGAATGGGAGGTTCGGGAGCGGGCGCGGGTAGATCAGGAGGTCGGAAGGCTGCTGCGGGAGCGGTTGGCAGAGCGTTTCCTCAAGGCCCAGCCGGACGGACTCTATGAAGCGGCGCTCCAAAAGGTGCTGGCGCGGGAGGCCGCGCCGGGTGTCATCGTCGAGCAGCTGATCGAGGGGGCAGATGCGGCGAACTGAATCGATGCGAGGCGGGATGTTCGGCTACGGCGAAATCAAACTGTTCGCCGGCTCGGCGAGTCAGGCCCTGGCCCAGGAGATCGCCGATTATCTTTCGCTTCCGCTGATCGAATACGATCTCATCGAGTTTGCCAACGAGAACCTGTTCCCGCGGCTGAAGGGCAGTGTGCGCGGGCAGGATGTCTACCTGATTCAATCCCTGAACTCGCCGGTCCACCGCAACATCATGGAGCTCTTGCTCATGATCGACTGCCTGAAACGCGATTCGGCCGGGCGCATCACTGCGGTCGTTCCCTACATGGCCTACGCCCGCTCGGACAAGAAGGATAAGCCCCGAGTTCCAATTGGAGCGCGGCTGCTGGCCGACATGATCGAAGTGGCCGGGGCCGACCGCTACATGACGATCGACCTGCACGCCGGCCAAATCCAGGGGTTCTTCTCGATCCCCGGCGATGTCTTGACTGCCTTCCATTTGTTGAGCGACTACTTCCTCGGAAGAGATCTGAAGAACGCGGTGGTGGCGACCGCCGACCTGGGGTTCGCAAAGAAAGGCCGCAACTTCGCCGCCAAGCTGGGCACTCCCTTGGCCTTCGTCGAGAAGCGGCGGGCCGAGGAGGATCCACGGGCCAGGGCGACCACCGTGATCGGGGAGGTGGATGGCTGCGATATCATCCTGGTCGACGATGAGGTCCTGACCGCCGGGTCGGTGGTCGAGGCGGTGGCGCTGCTAAAGCAGCACGGTGCCCGTGACATCTCGCTGTCCTTTGCGCACGCCTTGCTTGTTCCGCCGGCCGTCGAAAAACTCCGCGGACTGCCGCTCAAGGAGTTGGTGACGACCAACACAGTCGACATCCCGGCCGAGAAGCACTTGCCCAATATGACCGTACTCTCGGTCGCTCCGATGCTCGGGGAGGTCATCCGGCGAGCCCACGAGGGGCGGTCGGTGGGAGAGTTGTTCAACGAGTGACGGTGCTCCGCGGGGCGCCGGCGGGGTTGATCCTATCCCAACTGGTCCAACAGGCCCGGCGGGTGGTGCGAGGGACGGCGGAGGGGCTGAACCGAAACGAGGCCGGGCTGCGGGCCGCGGCGCTGGCCTACCAGGGGCTGCTCTCGCTCTTTCCGTTGCTGCTCTTCCTGGTCTTCTTGGCCAGCCAGGTGATCGCCCTAGGCGACGTCCGACCCAGCCTAGATAGTTACCTCGACCGCGCTCTTCCGACTGCAGCCGGCATCCGCTTCGTCAAGGAGATCATCGACGAGACCATGAGGAACAGCGGGTCGCTTGGCCTGGTCGGCGGCCTGGGCCTGTTGTGGACCTCGTCGGCACTGTTCAGCCACCTCGAATCCAGCCTGAACGTGATCTGGAACGCCCCCCGGCGAGCGGTGTGGTCGCGCCGGCTGCGCGGCCTCGCCGGCGTGCTGATCCTGGGCACCCTGTTCATCATCGCCATTGCCTTGAGCGCCCTGCCCGCCCTGCCTTTCCTCGATCAAAGTGATCCGCGGCTCGACTTCCTCGACCTGGGCGTCGGCGTGGCCGCCGAGGTCTTGCTGTTGTGGTTCATTTACCGCTGGCTGCCCAACTCGCCGGTGCGCTTCATTTCAGCGTTGGCCGGAGCGGTACTGGCCGCTCTGCTTTGGGAGGCCGCCCAGTTCGGCTTCCGGGTATACCTCACCTCCGGTCTGACCAATTTCGGGGCGGTCTATGGAACATTGGCCTCGGTGATCGGCCTGATCCTCTGGGCCTACCTGACCGGAATCATCCTCTTCCTGGGCGCCGAGTTCAGCGCCGCCCTCCAAAACGAGTTCTGGCCCCAGCCGAGCTCGTAGGCGATCCGGCGTGTCGACCCTGCTCTTGAAGAACGCAGACCTGCTGCTGACGATGGATCCGCATCAGATGCGGATCGTTGGCGGAGGCGTTCTGATCCGGGACAACGTCATTGAGCAGGTCGGGCCTACCGCGGAACTGCCAACGGAAGCAGACCGGGTCATCGACGGCTCGGGGATGCTGGTCCTGCCCGGCCTGATCAACACCCATCATCACCTCTATCAGACACTCACCCGGGCGCTGCCGGGCGCCCAGGACGTCGAACTCTTCGACTGGCTGACCCGCCTCTATCCGGTGTGGGGGGAGATGGACGATCCTGCGGTCCACGTCTCCGCGCTGATTGGGATGGCTGAGCTGGTTTTGAGCGGCTGCACCACGACGACCGACCATCTATACATTTATCCCAACGACAGCTCGCTGGACGCGACGATCCGGGCGGCCCAGGAGATTGGCATTCGATTTCATCCCACCCGCGGTTCTATGAGCCTGGGGAGGTCGAAAGGCGGGCTGCCGCCGGATTCGGTAGTAGAAGCCGAGCCTGAGATCCTGCGAGATTGCCGGCGAGTGATCGAGCTCTACCACGACCCGCGGCCCTACTCGATGCTGCGGGTCGGATTGGCGCCGTGCTCGCCGTTCTCGGTGACGCCCGAGTTGATGCGGGAGACTGTGGCCCTCGCCCGATCGCACGAGCGGATCACTTTGCATACCCATGTTGCCGAGACCTTAGACGAGGAGCGATTCTGTCAGGAGCAGTTCGGGGCCCGGCCGGCCGAATACATGCGCCGGCTCGGCTGGGTCGGGCCGGACGTCTGGTGGGCGCACGCGATCTGGCTCAACGACGACGAAATCCAGATGCTGGCAGAGACCGGCACCGGTGTCGCACACTGTCCGACTTCCAACATGCGGCTTGGCTCCGGGATCGCGAAGATTCGCGAGATGCGGAACGCCGGGGTCAAAGTTGGGATTGCGGTAGATGGATCGGCCTCCAACGACGGGAACGACCTGCTGCTGGAGACCAGGATGGCGATGCTGTTACAACGGGTGGGGAAGGGGGCGGCGGCCTTCAGCGTGCAGGAGGCTCTCGAGCTGGCCACCCTTGGATCGGCGGCGGTAATCGGGCGGGAAGACCTCGGCCGGCTCGCCCCTGGCAAAGCAGCCGATCTGATCGGCTACCGGCTGGATCGGCTCGAGTTCGCGGGTGGAGCCGTCCACGACCCGGTCGCCGCGCTGCTCTTGTGCGCTGCGAAAGGGGTCGACCTCTCCCTGATCAATGGCCGAATCGTGGTCGCGGACGGCCAGTTGCTGGAGTTCGACTTGGCCGGCGCGATCCACCGGCATGACTCGATCGCCGCAGCTATGGCCGCCAGGCACCCGCTAGCGGCTTAGCCCGCCCCGAACAACCTGCAACTTTTTCAGGACGCGAGGTCCCGTCGGATCTTGTCGAATTGCTCCTTGGAGATCTCACCGCTGGCGTAGCGGCCCTTCAGAACCTCGAGCGGGGTGGCGGCCGGCTGGGCTCCGCCTCCGGAGGTCTGCGATCCGGGTCGAGCGACGGCCCGGGCGATGACCAGCGCCAAGCCGATCAGCCCTCCCCAGAACAGTATCATCATCAGCCCGCCGAACACCATCCAACCCCAGTGAAAACCATAGCCCCACATCATTCCTCACTCTCCTTCAAACCTGGTGGCACAACGATCCTGGCGCCACAACAAAGGGGCGTCAACAAGAATCGTAACCCTAGCTGGGGCCAGATTCGAGGGAAAAACCTTCCCATTCTTGCCTGACAAACCGCGGCGTTCTAGCTGCCACTTGAGGCATGCCGGCCCCGGATTGACAGCCGTCCGAAAGGAGGCTAGAATAAAGCCTAATTTAGGCACGCTTAAATTTTCGCCTTCCGGCCCGCCATCAATGGCAGGGACCCGACCGGTGCGGATTTGGGCAGGCTGAGAGCCCATCAGCACAGGTTGTGATTGTAGTTCGCAAATTGCCGGGAGGCGATTTCAAAGGGAGTTTCACCGATGGAAGGCAAACTAAATCGGCCTGGCGCCGTTGATCGGCGCGGCTTTATCAAAGCAGGAATTCTGGCCGGCGGCCTGACGGCAGTGGCTGCCGGCGCGGCCGGCCGAAAAAACGCTAGGGAACCCGGCGGACTCTTCGACCACCGGCTGGGCTCGTCTGCCCATTCCCAACACGGTCCCGCTGGAACGGTGGGGACGGTGGACAGTGCCGCCAATGGGTTCGATCCTCATGCCCTGCTGCAGGACTGGGACTTTGGCCGGGTCAGCACGCTGCCGGGGGGCCAGACGCTACGGGAGTACGAGATCACCGCCTCGGATAAAGAAATCGAAGTGGCCCCTGGCGTGTTCTTTCCCGCCTGGGTGTACAACGGCCGGGTGCCCGGTCCGACCTTGCGCGCCATCGAAGGCGATCGCATCCGAATCGACTTCATCAATGCAGGCAGCCACCCGCACACGATCCACTTTCACGGCATTCACTCAGCCTCAATGGACGGGGTCCCGGGGGTCGGGGCCGGCGTGATTGAACCGGGAGCCCGGACTGTCTACGAGTTCGACGCCCGGCCGATGGGTTGCCACCTGTACCACTGCCACTCGCTTCCGCTCAAACGGCACATCCACAAAGGGCTGTATGGCGCGTTCATTGTCGATCCGGATCCCAATCGATATTCAGGCGAGGAGGTCGCGATCGCCAGATCGCGCAACCATCAGTTTGCAGAGAATCGGGCCGTGAACGAGATGGTGATGGTGATGAACGCCTTTGACACCAACTTCGATGGCGAGAATGAGATCTACGCGGTGAACACGGTCGCCTTCGCATACATGTCCAAGCCGATCCAGATCCGCCGCGATCAATTGCAGCGACTCTACCTGATCAACATCACCGAGTTCGATCCAATCAATTCGTTACACCTGCACGCCAACTTTTTCGACTACTACGATCACGGGACGAACTTGAAGCCCACCCTGAAGACCGTCGACACGATCATGCAGGCCCAGGCCCAGCGCGGGATTCTGGAGTTTTCCTATGCGGACTTTGAGCCCGGTCTGTATATGTTCCACGCCCACGTGAGTGAGTTCGCCGAGCTGGGCTGGATGGGCTTCTTCGACGTCGTGGAGTGAGGCGCGGCCATGGCGACCCTCTCGACTCCGTCCGCAGCCCCCGCCCGCCGACTCCCTTTCTGGGCTTCGGCATTGCTCCCGCTGCTGGCGCTCTTCGCGATGCTCTCGGTTTTTGCGTTTGGCGACCCGTTGGCCCTGTTCAAGGCCAACCTCCCTCCGGTGGAGAGCCTGACCTTCGAACGGATCCGGGTGGTCCCGGCCGGTTTCGAAGTCACCCTCATTAACTCGGGCCCGGACCCGGTGACGATAGCCCAGGTCCAGGTCGATGACGCCTACTGGCAATTCACGATCCAGCCTGGCGCCACTCTCCCCCGGCTGGGGCGGGCGCATCTGAAAATTACCTATCCTTGGGTGGTTGCTGAACCGAACGCGATTCGGGTGATCACCAACACCGGGCTCACTTTCGATGGCGAAGTGGCACTCGCGGTCGCTACTCCCGATGCCGGGCCCCGAGAGTTCCTAGCCTATGGCCTGCTGGGACTTTATGTCGGGATCGTTCCGGTGGGTCTGGGGATGCTTTGGTTCCCGGCGATGCGCCGGCTGGGAGAGCACTGGTTTGGCGCCATCCTGGCGCTCACCCTGGGCCTACTGGTCTTCTTGCTCATCGATACGCAGTTGGAAGCTTTCGAAGTTGCCGGCACGCTGCCGAACGTCTTCCAGGGTATTTCTTTGGTGCTCTTTGCCGCGTTGCTGACCTGGTTTGCGCTACTGGCGGTCCGGTCGAAGGGCGGCGTTCCGCGATTGAATGGCGGCCATCCCGGGATGCCGCTGGCCGTACTGTTAGCCATCGGAATCGGCCTGCACAACCTGGGAGAGGGGCTGGCCATCGGTGCGGCCTTTGCGCTTGGAGAAGCCGCCCTCGGTTCTTTCCTGGTGATCGGGTTCACCCTGCACAACGTCACGGAGGGCGTGGCCATTGCGGCGCCGCTGGTGCCGCGGGGCCGGTCGTCGGAGCCGGCGATCCGGCCGCCTCGGCTCACGAATTTTGTCGGGTTGGTTGTGCTGGCCGGTGCCCCGGCCATCCTCGGGGCCTGGATCGGTGGGTTCGTCTTCTCTCCAATCCTGACCGCTATTTTCCTGGGCGTGGGTGTGGGGGCAATTTGGCAGGTGATCGTGGAAGTCGGGCAATTCCTCCGCCGTCACGCCCAACGCGAGGGGGAGCCGCTGGTCTCCTGGGGCAACGTTGGCGGGTTCCTCTTCGGACTTGCGATCATGTACCTGACCGCCTTCCTGGTGAGCTTCTAAAGTGGGCGTTCGACCGCTGCCTCTGGCGCTGTTGCTGATCGGAGGCGTATTTCTGGCCGGCTGCGGAGGCGGAGGCGATCCCGAAGCCGGGGAAAGACTCTACACAAGTTTAACGATCGGTCGGGCCGACGCGCCGGGCTGCATCACCTGCCACTCGGTCGAGCCTGGCGAGATCAAGGTCGGCCCTTCGCACGCGGGGGTCGCCCGACGGGCCGCGGAGGTGATCCAACTCTCGAACTACACGGGGTCGGCGACTACTGCAGAGGAGTACCTGCGGGAGTCGATACTGGAGCCGGACGCCTACGTCGAGAGTGGATTCGCTCCGGGAGTCATGTATTCAGGATACTCCTCGACTCTCACCGATGGTCAGGTGGCAGACTTGGTTGCTTTCTTGATGACCCTGAAGTAGCCCGCGTCACTGAGCGACACCCGGGCCGCCAGGTTACGGGGTGCGGACCTGGAAGTTGTCGAACTCGAACGTCCCCCGCTGTGCATTGGAGAAAGAGGCCGAGAGGGCGAACGATCCCGATGGCAGCAGCGGCTCAACGATCTCAGCCACCCGCAGACCATTGATATAGAAGTCGAAGGCCGGTCCCTCGGCGATCACGGCTAGCCGATTGAGGCCCCCGGGTTCGATCAGCGTGGATAGCGTATCCAGGTAGTAATACTCGATCTCCCGGCCATCCCAGCGCAGCACCCAGAACTTTCCGTTGTCCGCGATCAAGAACTCGAAGTAGCTCAACCCGTCATCGCGAAATCGAAGTCCGTACTGGCTATCGAGCGGCCCCTCGGTCCGGCGGGCCTCGACGCTCAGTTGAAAGTCGGTGGTGTTATCGAGCGTCTTCAAGTAAGTGGAACTGATGCATCCGAACTGCTCGTCCTCACAATTGATGGTCCAGCGATATTTGCCGCCGCTGATGGTAAGCGACTCAGATAGATCACGCGTAGACGAACTTCCGGTGTCGAACAATCCGGTGCGAACCTCAAACGGTTCCACAACCGCGGCAGTCCACGGCTGACGGATCTCGAAATCGTCGAACGCAAACTCTGCCGCGACTCCCGCGTCGAACAGGTCAACCTGCAAGCCGGCCCGTCCCTGGATTAAGCTCGAGTCCTCCCCTTGGTCGACCAACTGGTCGTTCACGAAAAACATGAAGTGCTCTCCCTCCGCGAGCACCGCGACCCGGTTGACCCCGCCCGCCATAATGGCTTCGCTTGTAGTCCAGGGGATCAAGGTGGTCCACTCTCCGGCCTGCAGCAGCTGCCAGGAGTATTGCTGTGTGTCGCTCAGGCTGAAAGTGTAGAAGCTGTCCGTACCCTCCGACGAAACCACCCGGAAGGCGAGCCCGTAGTCCGCGCTCTCGGGCCCTTCCGTCTGGCGGACCGTAACTGCGGCGTAGAAATCCGTGAGGGCGTTCAGCTCCGGTGTGTCGTGTAGGTTTACGTCTCGATCCGGCTGCACCGACCAGCGATAGCTGCCGGTCGAGAATGCAAAAGTTCTGGTACCAAATTCGTCGCTGAAGTCTGCGAACGGATTCCACCCGTGGATGTTGTTGTCGAAGGACTCGGCCAGCACGAGCGGCCAATGCGCCACCGGAAGTTCGCTCAGCGCAGCGGCTTGGGCGGGATTGGTTTCCGTAGGATTGGCTTCTGCGGTCGAGGTCCCGGCGACGGCGAACTCGGCTTCGGCCGTTGCGCTGGCCTGGATTACGGCTGTGGCTGCGGCTGCGGCTGCGGTGGCCGCCAGGTCGATCTCGGTTTGACCGGTGGCGGCCTGGCTCTCACTCGTCTCGGTTTGGCCCGCGATTGCGATCGAGGTCTGAAGTGCTTGCGTCTCAGCTTCGCTAGGGAACAGCCCGGACAGCCGGATGGCCGCATAGGTGCCGAGTCCGCAGAGGCCGAGCAGCGCGAGCCCGCCCGCGACCACCCAGGGTCCAAATCGCCGAAAGCTGCTCCGCTTCTCCTCGGCCGGCTCAACCGCCGCGAGAGCTGGCTCGGCGGCAGCGGGAGGTGCCTCTACGGGCTTCGGTTCGGCGTGCTCCGCCCGGGCCAGCTCTTCTACCGCTGCGAGTTCTTTGCGCGGTACGGTCGAAACTTGGGCTTCCGCCGCTTCGCCGATCGACTCCGGGATAGCAGTGCGCACGGCTCGCACCAGATCGGCGGCCGTCGGGAAGCGATCCGCCGGCGCCTTGGCTAGCGCCTTCATGATCACCGTCTCCAGCGTGCGGGAGATGTCGGGCTTCAACCTGCTCGGCAGTGGGAGGGGGTCATTCATGTGCTTGATGACCACCGCCAACGGAGTCTCGGCGTCGAAGGGAACTTTGCCGGTGGCCATCTCGTAGAGCACCACCCCGAGCGAATAGATATCGCTGGTCCGGGAGAGCTTTTCGCCCATGCCTTGCTCGGGTGACATATAGGTCGGGGTCCCCAAGATTCCGCCGGTGGCAGTGAAGTGCTTGGTGCCCTCGACCATCTTGGCAATGCCGAAGTCGGTGAGCAGGCAGTTGCCGCGCTGGTCGATCAAGATGTTGCTGGGTTTGACATCGCGATGGATCAGGCCCTGGGAGTGGGCATAGTCCAGCGCGTCGCCGATCTGGGAGATGATGGTGCGGATCTTTCCCGGGGCCAGGGCCCAACCCTTGAGGAGATCGGCCAGCGTGCCGGTCTCCACCAGCGGCATGACCAGGTAGGTGTATCCATCGGCCTGGCCGAAGTCATGAATCGGAAGGATGTGGGGATGCTGGAGTTTGGCGATGACCTTGGCTTCTTGCTCAAATCGGCCGATAAATTCCGGGTCGGAGGCGTATTGCCTGGGAAGGATCTTGAGCGCGACGTAGCGATCCATTCCCGGCTGGAAGGCCTTGTACACGGCCGCCATGCCGCCTTGGCCGAGTGGAGAGTGGATCTGATATTTGCCGAGGGTCTTACCGGAGAGGTCTTCCACTGCGGATCAAGAGGCGATCTGCAGTATTCCGCGGTGTTGGAGGAATCCCTCCAGTCCGGAGAGGACCAGGTCGATGTCTTGCTCGCTGACCCGGGGTCCCATGTGCCCGACTCGAAAGACCCGCTCCGCCAGTCCCTCACCCAAGCCGCCGGAGATCCGCAGATCGTGCTCTTCGCGCAGGTACTTGACGATCTCGCTGCTGCCCACGCCTTCCGGACCATAGACCGCGGTGAGCACCGGGGCCAACCGCGCGTCTGGGGTGAGTGGCCGGAGCCCGAGCCGCCGAACCCCGTTGCGGAGCCGGAGCGCCAGCTTCGTGTAGCGCTCGATCCGGCTCTCAATTCCTTCGGCCAGCAGCTTGTTTAAGCTGGCTCGCAGCGCCATGACGTTGTTGGTTGCCATGGTGACGGGATGAGGATGCCAGGCGCCCCACTCGGTGGCGAATTTGCGCCAGGTCTGCAGATTGAGGTACCAGCCGTGGTTGCGAGTCGGTTTGGAATCCATGATCTCCCAGGCCCGGGCGCTGATCGCGATCGGGCCGAGCCCCGGCGGGGCGCCTAAGCCTTTCTGGGTGGCGCTCACGCAAATGTCGATTCCCCACTCGTCCATCGCCAGCGGCGCGCCGGCCAGCGAGGACACCGCGTCGACCACCACCGGGACCGCGTGACGCCTGGCGAGCGCGGCAATCTCTTGAAGTGGATTGAGGACCGCGGTCGCGGTTTCAAGATGAACTAGGGTGACCAGCGCCGCTTTAGGATGCCCCCCCAGCGCTTCTTCAAACCTCGCCGGATCCAGCGGCTCTCCCAGCTTGGCCCGGACCGGGATCACCTGTAGGCCATACGCTTCGCATATCTCGATGAGCCGTTCCCCAAAATAGCCATTCGTTCCGACGATGGCCTTTTCCCCGGGCAAGGTCAGACTTCCGATCCCGGCATCCAGACCGGCCGAGCCCGATCCAACCAGGATGTGAACGTCCCCCTCGGTTCGGAACACCTGTTTCAGGAGGGCGCGGGTTTCGTTGTAGACCGCGGTCCAATCTGCCCCGTAGTGTGGTCGGACCGGCTGTGACATTTCGTACAGCACATCGTCTTCAACGGTAACCGGCCCTGGAATCATGAGATTTGGTGCCAAGGTGGTCCTCCTCAGCTCAAGCCCGCGAATTCCGAGTGGAAACGATTTGCGCCATGATCGAGAGTGCGATCTCCTCCGGCGACTCAGCCGACAAGTCCAGTCCTACTGGACCGTGCAGCCGGTCCAGGTCAGTCTCCGAGAGGCCATGCTCCCTGAGCCGCTCCCGCCGCTTCGCTTGGGTCGTGCGGCTGCCCAGGGCCCCGACGTAAAAGGCTGCGGAGGGGAGGGCCAGCGAGAGGGCCGGCTCGTCGATCTTGGGGTCGTGCGAAAGAGTGACGACGGCCGTCGACTTGGTCAGCGGGAACTCCTTGAAAGCCTCCGAGGGCCAAGCCGGAATAAGGCGATCGACCCCTGGGAAGCGCGCCTCGGTAAGGAACGCCCGGCGAGGATCTACGATGACGGTCCGGTAGCCCATGGTCTTGGCGATCTGAGCCAGGGGGATTGAGATGTGTGCTCCGCCAACGATCACCAACGCTGGAGGCGGGGGAAGCACATCGATGAAGGCCTGCACCGGCTGCTCAAATCCAGTGAGCTCGGTGACCCCGGATTGCTCGGCTTGCTGGGCCCGCTCGACCGCCGGCTGTTCGAGCCCGGAGTCCAGGTCGCCGAAACGGCGGTCGGGGTCTTCGGTGCTCAGGCTGAGCTTCCGCCCGAGCAGCGCCTGCGGCCCTTTCACGACCGTGACCGTCGCGGCCGGCACCTCCCCTTCGACCATCCGCCGTACGAAGTCGAAATGCTCGGGGTCCAGCCGCTCGACGAATACGTCCAGGCTCCCGCCGCATGCCAGTCCGACCTGCCAGGCGGTCTCGTCCGCCACACCAAAGTGCAGAAGCCGCGGGGCACCGTCCTTCAGGACTTGCAGCCCCTCTGCCGCCACCGCGGACTCAACGCAGCCGCCGCTGACCGAGCCGGTAATCTCGCCGCTGGCGTTGATCGCCATCTTGGCGCCCTCTTGGCGGGGCGAAGATCCCCAGGTCTGTATGACGGTTGCCAGCGCGATCGGGGAATTGTGCTCGCGCCAGCGGATGAGGTCAGGCAGGATATCGCGCATTGGTTATCCTCACTCCGCTCCGATCCGCCCCTTGAGGTCGCTCGCCGAGAAGGGCCCCGGAGCGGCGATGAGGGCGCGGGCCGCCTCCACCTGGCCCCAGGTGTCCCACAGCAGCACCCCCCGCACCCGGCCGGCCTCCAGGTAGTAGATCACACCCTTCTTGAAGGGCTCGCTCCAATCCATCACCAGCTCGAGGCGTGGATCGAGGATTCCGACCGCCTCGTAAC